>JAKADX010000064.1 GCA_021818505.1 Pseudomonadota bacterium | reverse complement strand
CGCGACCAGAGCAGCACCAGCAGCGGCCGCGCCACCGCGTTTTTCGCCGCCACCACGGCAACGGCGCGGCACAGCCCGGCGAGGATGCCGGCAAGGCTTTCGGCCGGGGCGGAGGCGGCGGTCATGAACATAACAGGAACACAGATGCCCGACCTGGGCAAGAGGATTTTGCGGCGCGGCCCTCGCCCGACGCAGCACGCCAGCCCGGGCGGCCACGGCGGCCTGGCGCGCGGCGACGACAGCCGCGCCGGCAGCGATACGGACATCGCGATCAACCCGGACGCGCCGCCTGGGGGTTGAGGACCCTGTCCGAATCAAGCATGAGATCGCCAGCCTGTCCGGGACGTGCCGCGGCGTTAGCTTTGGTATCGCTGTTGCATACGTAACCGTGTCACGGGCGCAGCAATCAGGCCGTGTATTTCGTGAAACACATGATACGGAGGCTGATTTCGTTTGGATTCCTCACCGAGGTCGCATAGTAATCGTTTTACCGCGCCTGCCGACAGGTCGCGCCCGTGGATCGGAACAGACGATGCGCTTTCGTGAAGGCCCGCTGGCACTGCATGCCGCCAACCAGGCACGACCGCGACAGCGGCTTTCGCTGCAGGTCGCGCCCTTGACGATTGGGCTGCTGTCCGCGCCCCTGTGGGCCGGGCTGGTCGGGCCGCGGCTGTGAGCCCCGCTGTCGCCAGTTCGGGGCCGGACGCGACAACCGAAGGTCCCGAGATGCCCATGCCGACCGCCGTTGACATCGACCTGGCACCTCTCGCCGAGCACACCGTGTCAGGCGACCAGGCGCCACCGGACGCCTGCGGTGACGTACCACCTGCCGAGCAGCCGCCTTTCGCCATGCCCGCGGTCTTCGCGGCGCCTGCCGCGCGCGGGTTCGTCGCCGGCACCCTGATCGCAACGCCGGATGCGGAGCGTCCGATCGAGACACTGAGCGGCGGTGACACCGTATTGACGGCGGACGGTCCGGCGATGCCGCTGAGTGCGGTTCGACAGACCATCGCCGCGCCGGCGCCGCTGGTGCGCATCCGGGCCGGAGCACTCGATGAGAACATCCCGACGCGCGACCTGCTGGTTTCGTCGGCCCATGCCGTGCGCGTCGGCAAGGTGCTGGTGCAGGCGGGCGCCCTGGTGAACGGGTCATCCGTGCTGCGCGAGCCGGGCGAGCCGACGCTGTTTCACCTCGAACTCGACGCGCATGTGCTCGTCATCGCCCACGGCGTCGCCGCCGAAAGCTTCCTCGATGGCGTGGATGACGCCGCCCACGGGGGCCACACCGCGCGCGGGACGCGCGGGTCGATGCGGGAACTGCCCAACCCGCGCGTCCGGTCCACGCGCCAGTTGCCGCGACCGGTCCGCGAACACCTGGCGGCGCGGGCGGCACGCGTGGCCGCGGACACCACCCGACGGGTCCAGGCATCGGACTCGCGGGGGCCGGTACCGCACCCTGGCCATGCTGGCGCGCCGCAAGCCGACGGAGCGGACGATCGGAACCTGATCGCGACGCTGCTCGCGGTCCCAGGACTGCCGGCGCTGCGCACCACGCTGCACGCGCTGGCCGGACGCACCGGCCCCGATCTCACGGTCCGCGAACTCGGCACGCTGCTGGCGGTGTACATGGACGACGCGACGCATACGGTCAGCAGCCTTGCCGCCGCGCTGCGCATCGGGCGCCCGGCGCTGATGCGGATGGTGGACCGGCTGATCGAACTCGATCTCGTCGCCCGCGAGGAAGATCGTGAGGACCGGCGCCGCGTCCTGGTTCGCCGCACCGCGCGCGGGGCCGTGTTCATGCGCCAGCTCGCCGCCATCAGCAGTGACGTCCAGGACGGACGCGCGGTTGCGGCAGCCTAGCAAATGCCGGCGTCGGCGTGCATCGAAGCAAGACGCCGGCACACGATTTCGCGAGTTGCCACGGAGTGCGGATGCAATTAGGGACGGCAGTAATCATGCGGTCCGTTGCGCTGCGTTAACCGTGACGGCGCCGCGCTCAAGGGCACTCTCGATGGTGCGCGATCCCGACCCGGCCCGCGATGCGAGCGGCGGCGCGGAGGCAACCGATCTCCTGGCGAGGGCTGAACAATGTCACCGCCTCGCCTGGATGATCGGGGATGAGCGCACGCGCGCGATCCTGGAACAGCTTGCCCGGGAATACGAGGCGCGGGCCGCCCGCGAACTCAGCAAGAGTGACCCCGGCGCATGACGCGCCGGGTCGGCAAGCGCGGCGGCGCGGTCGGCGGAAACGCGCCGCGCGCTCGATTCAGGGCGTGACGCCAAGGGTCGGATCCGAGGGCGGCAGCCCGAGAAGATGGTCCACCCGCGCGACGACAGCCGGCGTCAGCGACCTGTTGGTGGCGGGTGCCAACGCGGTCGCGCGCGCGGTGGCGATGGCGTCGTCGCGGGAGACGACCTCGGCCGGCGTATCGGCGGGCATGGCAAGCGCGGCCAACATGCTGCTGCGATAGGCCGCGATCCTGCCGACCCGCGAGTGCGGCGCGGCATGAGCGAAAGCGGCCGGGGACGCGTGCGCGGCGTTGAGCGCGGCGAGGGCGGCCGCGATGCGGCCTTGTGTCGCCGGCGGGGCGTGTGCCGTCGCGTCGGCAAACCCGTCGCCGTTGGCGGCCGGGCCGGCATGTGCGTTCGCGTGACCATCGCCAGCCCCGCCAGCCGCGTGCCCGGCGCCGCCGCCATCACCGCCGCCGCCTGCACCACCGCCGCCGCTTCCGTGGGCGAACGCGGCTTGCAACGCCGGGGCGCGATGCGCGCCGATCCCCAACGGCTGCGCGGCCAGCGCCGCCCCCGCCAGCACGAGTCCGAGGATGCGAGCCTGCGCGGCCATGCCCATGCCAGTGTCTCCGCCGAGAGGACAGATCGGGTCCGCCCGCGCATTACGGCTTTCAGGCAGTGGGCGACAATGGCGGTCACAGCATTCTCACGGCCTATGACCAGGGCCCGTGGTTGCAGCCGTCGCAAGCGCATCAGATAGAGGGCAGGTTCCGCCGCGCGCTCTATGCCGGGCCAGGGATTGGTACCTGCTGCGAATGGAGTTGGAGTTGCCCGACAACTGGTTCAGCGGCTTGTCCCGCTGCTCACCCGTGATTCATGGCGACCTCCGCACAGCGGGGCGAGCGAAGCGGGCCAGCCGAGGAAACGCGATCAGATGCGAAACGGCGGCGTCGCAGTTCGCGGGTTGGGATTCGAGGCTCCGCGCGCGCCGGCCGCGGTCGGGAGAAGGGTGTGACCAGATGCCGCAACGCGACCCGCCGCGTGGACCGGTCGGCCCGGCTGCTGCCGGCAGCGACGGCGACGCGAATGACCCGACGCCGGGGATTGATCGGAACGCCCCGAGCACCGCTTCGCCCGCCGCAGCGGACGACAGCTTCACCGACATCATGGCGCTGGCCATCGAAGGCAGCGGAATCGGCCTTTGGGACCGCAATGTCGCGACGGGCGAGATTCGGTATTCACCGGGTTGGAAGGCCATTCTCGGCTATCCGGCGAGCGAATTGTCCAACCGGATCGAAGAGGCCTACACCCGCGTCCATCCCGATGACATCGCCTACGTCCAGGCTGCGATGCAGGCTCACTTCGACGGGCGTACCAGGATCTACGAAGTCGAGCACCGTCTGCGTTGCAAGGACGGAAGCTGGAAGTGGGTTTTGAGCCGGGGCAAAGTCGTCGCCCGCGATGCCGGTGGGCGCGCGCTGCGGATGGTCGGCACGACGACCGACATCACCGCGACGCGCAGCCTGGCCGACAGGCTGCGGAACGCCGAAGGCGAACTTCAGGTGCAGCGGGAGCAGCTATTCCAGGCGCAGAAAATGGTAGCGGTGGGCCAGCTCACAGGCGGGCTCGCTCATGACTTCAACAACATTCTCACCGGGATAACAGGAAGTCTGGAGCTGATGCGCATGCGTCTCGCGCAGGGCCAACCGGATGATGTCGAACGGTATCTCTCGGCCGCTCTGGACGCAGCATCTCGTGCTGCCGCCCTGACGCACCGGCTTCTTACGTTCGCGCGCCGGCAGACGCCTGAAGCGAAGCCGACGGATCCAAACGATTTAATCGCCGACATGGCGGAATTGCTTCAGCGCACGGTGGGACCGCAATTCCGGATCGCGACGAAACTTGCAGCCGATGTCTGGCGGATTTGCTGCGACCCAAATCAACTTGAAAGCTCGATCCTCAATCTCTGCATCAACGCACGCGACGCCATGCCGGCCGGCGGCACGATCATGGTTGAGACCGCCAACGCCAGCCTGGACGAGGAAAGCGGTCGGCGGCACGACGTGCCGCCGGGTGAGTATGTCGTCATCAGCGTGGCGGACACCGGTAGCGGGATGTCGCCGGAGGTGCTGGCTCAGGTGTTCGATCCGTTCTACACAACGAAGCCGCCCGGCCAAGGAACCGGGCTCGGCTTGCCGATGGTTTACGGCTTTGCCAAGCGATCGGGGGGTCACGCCCGCATTCAATCAAGATCAGGCTCAGGGACCACGGTGCGAATCTATTTGCCCGGGATGCGTCCAGGCACGCCCTCGACCTTGCCCGCGTCGTCCCATCATTCGTAGGCTTGGGGCCTCGCCATCGCGCGCACATCAGCAGCCCGCCGACACACCGAGGTCCGCTATTCCTCCGGCTCGGTCGTGAACAGCAGCGGATAGCCCTTGCGGCGGCCGGCGTCGGTTGCCTTCGTCGCCTTGGCTTCCGCGATATCCTTGGTGAAAACGGCAACCACGCAGACGCCGCGGCGATGCGCGGTCATCATCACGCGATGCGCCTGCTCCTCGCCCATATGGAACTCCGCCTTCAGCACGGTGACGACGAACGCGCGCGGCGTGTAGTCGTCGTTGAGCAGGATCACCTTGTGCAGCCGCGGGCGCTCCGGCTTCACCCCGGTCTTGACGGATGGCGTGGTGGTGATGTCGGTCACGGCGCAGTCTCCCCGGCCTGTCGCACGTCGTCGAGGGGGAGCATACAGGACGTCGGCATCCCGGCCATCGAGACCGCGGACCGGGCCCGCTGAAACCATCAATCAATCCGTAATCACAAGAAAATGACAGGGAATCCGAGCCAAGGTGCAGCCGTCGCACTGCCGTGATCTTAACAGCCGCGTTCACATTCTGGTAAGGTTTCTGCGCAGATCGCGACAGAGAAGAAATTATCATCTATATTGGCTGATATCACGATTTGTAGAGATTCTGGTTCACGTCGTATTTATCGCATGTTTCATTTTTCTCAGATATATAAAATCGCGAAATGCCTATCATGTCGTTGAGTGGGGAGAGTCTGTATTCAGGATGACGAGATTTTGCTTTGCGCTGTGATATTCCCATAAATATCGCTTGCGCAACCAACAATGGCTGTGCAGGGCGCCAATTCCCGTGCGATGCCTGCGGCAGAGGCATGTCGGCCAATGGCGCTCCCGGCCGATCTCTGCGACTTGTGATCGTGAGGCCCACGGAGGTCAGTTGCAGGTGACCGCCGGACGGAACCTGCCACGGAGGTGCAACGATGAGAATGACCGAGACAAAACTGAAAGGCGCATTCGTGATCGACGTTGACCGTCGAGAGGATAACCGCGGCTTCTTTGGACGAATGTTCTGTCAAAATGAATTCGCAATGCACGGCCTGAACTCTCGGATCGCGCAGGCAAATGTCGGATCCAACATCCGTCAGGGGACCGTGCGCGGAATGCATTTTCAGTACCCACCGGCCGCAGAGACAAAATATGTTCGTTGCACGCGCGGCGCAATACTGGACATCATCGTTGACTTGCGCCCGGAGTCGCCGACGTATCTGGAGCACGTTGCGGTAGAACTGTCCGCAGATAATCAACGCGGCCTCTACATTCCGGAGCGGTTCGCGCACGGATACCAGACCCTCGAAGACAGAACGGATACGGTCTACATCGTCGGCGAGTTTTATTCGCCCGATATGGAGGGCGGACTGCTGTACGATGACCCGAGACTGGGTCTTACATGGCCCCTTCCTGTCACCACGATTTCCGAGAAGGATGCGCGGTGGGCGCTGCTGGACGACATCGAACCGACACTGCGCCGGCGCATGTCAATCGCGCAGGCAAATGTCGAACATCCCAGCGACAGCAGAGCCGAACCAAGCCCGGCCATTTCCTGAGTGAGACCTGGACCGTCAGGAACCGCCGGCTTGCCGGCGCGATTTTCATGAGGTGCTCTCGATGATCATCGTTGACAGGGCGCTGCAGGCCCGAGCGCAGGTCGGCCTTCCGGTGCGAGTCGGTCTGGTGGGCGCTGGGTTCATGGCCCAGGGGCTGACGAACATGATCGCCAATTCAACCCCTGGAATGCGCGTGGTGGCGATTTCGAACCGCCGCCTTGGCCGCGCGCTCAAGGTCTCCGCCTATGCCGGTCTCGAACCAGTCGTGACCGACAGCACCTCCATCTTCGAAGACATGGCCGCGCAGGGACGGACGATTGTCACGGAAGATGCGATGCTGCTGTGCCGGAGCGCCCACATCGACGTCATCGTCGAGGCGACCGGCGCGGTCGAGTTCGGCCTGGGCATTACGCTTGAGGCAATGAAGCACGGCAAGCACGTCGTCCTGATGAACGCCGAATTGGATGCCACGCTGGGTCCGATTCTGCAGGTGTACGCGAAGAAGTACGGTGTCACACTCTCCGCCTGCGACGGGGATGAGCCCGGCGTGCAGATGAATCTGTACCGGTGGGTGAAAGGACTTGGCCTGACGCCTCGCGTGATGGGCAACGTAAAGGGCCTGCAGGATCCCTATCGCAATCCGACGACTCAGGCTGGATTTGCCGAGAAATGGGGGCAGAATCCCGCCATGGTGACGTCATTCGCGGACGGTTCGAAGATCAGCTTCGAGCAAGCGGTCGTCGCGAATGCCACTGGCTTCAAGGTGCAATCGAGAGGCATGTCCCGCGGCCGGGAGTACCGGGGCGATGTCATGCAGATCGGGCAGCTCTATGATATCGGTGAGCTGCGCGAAAAAGGCGGAGTCGTCGATTACGTCGTTGGAACACCACTGACCAAGGTCTATTGCCTGGCGGAACAGCCCGATCCCAAGCAGCAGCACTACCTCAGTCTTTACAAGATGGGTGATGGCCCTCTCTACAGCTTCTTCATTCCATACCATCTCGTTCATTTCGAGGTTCCATCCTCCATCGCCCGGGTGGCACTGTTTGGCGACTCCTTGGCAAAACCGCTCGGGCCACCGGTCGTGGAGGTCTGCGCCGTTGCCAAGCGAGATCTGACGGAAGGCGAAGTGCTGGACGACTACGGCATGTACATGACCTATGGCGAGGCAGTTAATTCAGACGAGATGCGGGAACGGCGCTACCTCCCGGAAGGGCTCGTGGAAGGCTGCCGGCTGCGTCGCGGGATCAAGCGCGATGAGGTCATCACCTATGATGACGTGAGCCTGCCGGAGGGCCGACTGGCCGACGCATTCCGCCGCGAGCAGTATGTCCATTTTTTCGGCTCAAGTCCGATTTGAACCGAGCCCGGCCGAAAAACGGTCGCCCGCGCTACGTCGTCGGTCCCGAACCCGCCGTCCCCAGCACCTCGCAATACACACCCAGCGTCGCGGCCTGCATCGCCGCGACGGTGTACCTGGCCCGCACGGCTGCTCGGGCACGGGCGCCGAGCGCGGCGCGGGACTCGGACGGCATCGCCAGAACGCGGTCCAGCGCCGCTCTCAGCGCCGCCGCGTCGCCGGGGGGCACGAGCAGGCCGGTCGTGCCGTCCTCGACGGTCTCCGCCGCGCCGCCATGGGCGGGGGCGATGACCGGGCGGGCCATGGCCTGCGCCTCGATCACCACGCGGCCGAAGGCTTCCGGCTCGATCGAGGCGCTGACCACCACGTCGGCCAGCGTGAGCGCAGCCGGCATGTCGTCGCAGTGGCCGACGAGGCGTAAATCCGCACCAAGGCGCCGGGCTTCGGCGGCGAGTTCGCGGGCGTAGGGGGCGTGCTGGCGGGCGTCACCGACCAGCACGCCAACCGCGTCGCGGCCGGCCAGCGCGCGGAGGAACAGGCTCTGGCCCTTCCAGCGCGCGAGGCGGCCGGGGAGCATGGCGACGGGGCGGCCGGGTGGCAGGTGCCAGGTCTCGGCGAGGCGGCGCACCCGATCCTCGGCCACCGCGTCGGGATTGAAGACGGCAGGATCGACGCCGCGCGGGATGATGCGGATGCGGGCGGGATCGACGTGATGGCGCGCCACGATCAGGCCGGCGATGAACCGGCTGATGGCGATGACGCGCTCGCCGCGCGCCATCACCGCGTTGTAGGCACGCTTGCCGGGGACATTCTCGTTGTAGGCGCCGTGATAAGTCGTGACGAACGGAACGCCGGCCCGCCGCGCCGCAAGAAACGCCGACCAGGCGGGGGCACGGGAGCGGGCGTGGACGAGACGGACGCCCTCGGCGCGGATCACCGCCTCCAGAAGCGCGGCGTTGCGCCAGATCGCGAGCGGGTTTTTCGTGTCCAGCGGCAAGGCGAGGTTGCGCCCGCCGGCCGCTTCGACCTGCGGGACCATCCGCCCGCCGGCGCTCGCCACGAGCGCCACGCCGCCGGCGCGCGCGATCGCCTGCGCCATCTCGACCGTGCCGCGCTCCACCCCGCCGCCGCCGAGGGCGGGGAGCACTTGCAGCACAACGGCACCGGCGAGGTCCACAACGGGCGGGGGCGTGGGCGCGTCCATGCGGCGCGCTATATCGGCAGGCGCAGCGGCAGCAAAGGACGACGCGGATGCAGGAGGAGACAGGCCGCCTCGATCGCGGCGATGGGATCGCGCTGGCCTGGGCGCGGCTGGCGGGGCGCGGGCCGGCGGTGGTGTTCCTGCCGGGCTTCGCCTCCGACATGAGCGGAGCGAAGGCGACGGCGCTGGCCGGCGCCTGCGCGGCTTCGCGGCGAGCGATGCTGCGCTTCGACTATTCCGGGCATGGCGCGTCGGGCGGCACTTTCGCCGACGGGACGATCTCGGTCTGGCTGGCCGACGCGCTGGCCGCGATCGACCGCTTGACCGAGGGTCCGCTGGTTCTGGTCGGCTCCTCCATGGGCGGCTGGATCGCGCTGCTGGCGGCCCTGGCGCGGCCGGAGCGGGTGGCGGGGCTGGTCGGCATCGCCGCCGCACCCGACTTCACCGAGGCGCTGATGTGGGAGGCGATGGCACCGCCCGAGCGCGCGACGCTCCTGGAACGCGGGTTTCTCGACGTGCCGAGCCAGTACGGCCCGCCCACCCGCATCACCCGCGCGCTGATCGAGGACGGGCGGCAGCATCTGCTGCTGGGCGGATCGATCGCGATTGCCTGCCCGGTGCGGCTGCTGCACGGCCAGCGCGACCCGGACGTGCCGTGGGAGACCGCGCTGCGGCTGGCTGAACGGCTGGCGACGGAGGACGTGCAGGTGACGCTGCTGAAGGACGGCGATCACCGCCTGTCGCGGACGGCGGACCTGGCGCTGCTATGCCGTCTCGTGCTCGCCCTCGGCAGCGAGGATGGCGCGTAGCCCCTCGCGATAGCTCGCGTAGCGCCAGCGCAGACCGAGCACGGCCTGCGTGCGCGCTGAGGCGACCCGCCGGTTCTCCTGCCAGAAACTGCGCGCGATCGGGCTCATCTGCGCTTCGATCGTGGCGAACGGGATCGGCTCCGGCGGCTTCAGGCCGAGTAGCCGCGCCGCCTCCTCGACGACCGCCGCACTCTCGGCCGGTTCGTCGTCGGCGAGGTTGAGCACGCGGACGCCCGGTCCGGCGGCGGTCCGCATGGCGGCGAGCGTGGCGGCGGCGATGTCGTCGCGGTGGATGCGGCTGAACATATGACCGGGCCGGAGGATGCGCCGCGCCCGCCCGGCGCGCAGGTCATCCAACACGGAGCGGCCCGGACCGTAGATGCCGGCGATGCGGAACAGATCGACGGCGATGCGTCCGGCCAGCGCCGACCACGCAACCTCGGCCGCCAGCCGCCGGCGGCTGCGATCCTGGGACGGGGCAGGCGGCGTCGCCTCATCGACCCAGCCGCCATCGCGATCGCCATAGACGCCAGTCGTAGAATAGTAGCCGGCCCAGCGCAGGCGCGGCGCGGCAGCAATGGCGGCTGCGTGCGCGGCGAGCACCGGATCGGCGCCATCGGCATCCTCGCCCGGCGGGGCGGTGGCGAGCAGGTGCGTCGCGCGCGCGATCTCCGCCGCCGCGTCGGCAAACGCCAGCAGCCGCAGACCGGGGAACGGCGCGCGGGCCGGGGCGCGGCTGGTCGCAGCCACGGACAAGCCCTGCGCCAATGCCGCGCGCGCCACCGCCTCGCCGGTATAGCCGAGGCCGAAGATCAGCAGATGCGAGTCGTTCATGCACCGATTGCCGTGTTGCGTCGCGGCAGACTATATTTGTTTCTATGCGCACGCGCGCCCCTATCGTCGCCGGGCTCGGCTTGCTGCTGCTGGCGGCCGGCGGTGGCGCGGCGTGGTGGGAAGCGCGGCCGGCGCCGCTCGACGAGTCGCAAGGCGCCGAGTCGCTGCCGGTCCCGCCGGTGCCGCCGCGCGTGGCGCAGGGCGAACGTTACGAATCCTGCCTCGCGATGCTGCCGAACGATCCGCGCGGCGCCGAATTGCTCGCCGAACAGTGGCAGACCGCGGGCGGCGGCGCCGGGGCCGAGCACTGCCTGGCGCTGGCGCGCATCGCGCTGGGCGATCCCGAGGAAGGGGCGACGCTGCTGGAGCAGATCGCCGGCGGAAGCGCGGCGCCAGGGGTTGCGCGGGCGGTGGTCTATGACCAGGCGGGCCAGGCGTGGCTGATGGCCGGACAGGCCGGGCGCGCGTTCGCCGTGGCGACGCTGGCGGTGGACCTGGCACCGGACAACCCGGATCTGCTGATCGACCGCGCGCTGGCCGCCGAAGCACTGTCGCGCTGGCAGGATGCGGTGGACGATCTCGGCCGCGCGCTGGAGAGCGATCCGCGCCGGCCGGACGCGCTGGTGCTGCGCGGTTCGGCGCTGCGTCAGCTTGGGCAACTCGCGCAGGCGCGCGCCGATGTGGAGCGTGCGCTGGCGCTCGACCCGGAGGACGCCGAGGCGCTGCTGGAACGCGGCATCCTGCGCCAGCGCGGCGAGGACCGGAGCGGCGCGCGCCAGGACTGGGAGCGCGCGATCACGCTGGCGCCGGACAGCCAGGCCGCCGATCTGGCGCGCCAGAATCTCGCCCTGCTTGAGGCGGGGCCGGCGCGGCGCTGATCAGAAGCGCCGCGGCTCTGCCTCCTCCGGCGCAGGCTCCGGCTGCGGGTGGGCGGGTTGCCGGACCATCGGCGCCTGAGCGTGCGACTGCTCGATGGACAATCGCTGCACCGGGACCGCTAGCCGGATGCCGAGTTCGGCGAAGCGCCGTTGCAGACGGCGGTTGAACTCGCGCTGCACGCTCCAGCGCCCGGCATCGGTGCAGACGATCTGCCCGAGTATGGTCACGCCGCCCGCCTCCACCTTGTCCACGCCCCAGAGCTGCAATTCAGACTTCATGGCGGGCGCGAAGGCTCGGTCGGTGCGCATCTCGTTGGCGATCTTCGCCAGCTCGGCGCAGACGCGCTCGATGTCCTCGCCAAAGGCGACGCTGACCGACACGGCGGCATTGCCGATGCCGCGGTTGACGTTGGTGACGCTGGTGACGGAGCTGAATGGGATGATGTGGACCGAGCCATCGGCGGCGCGCAGGCGGATGGTGCGGACCGAAAGCTGCTCGACGGTGCCGGAGAGGCCGGAGACGGTGACCCAGTCGCCGACATGCATCGCGTTCTCCAGCAGCAGGAAGAGGCCCGTGATCAAATCCTGCACCAGCTTCTGCGAGCCGAAGCCGATGGCGATGCCGACGACGCCGGCACCGGCGAGCAGGGGGGCGATGTTGACGCCGATGTCGCTGAGCACGATCAGCCCGGCGACGAGGAAGATCGTCACCAGCAACGCCGTGCGCATCAATGGCATCAGCGTGCGCGCCCGCGCCACCTGGACGTCGCGGGTCAGCCGGGCGAGCCGGCGTTCCATGGCCGCGTTGGTCAGCTCCCAGACCAGCAGCGCGCCCAGCACCGTCAGCCCGATGCTGACCAGCGCCGTCACCACCCGCCCGCCCAGCTTGTCGGCGGCGAACCAGGAAAAGCTGTCCAGGCCCCAGGCCTGGAACAGCACGACCACCGCGAGGGCCGAGATGATCGCGCTCAACGTCCTGCGGGCGGCCGGCTGATAGGCCCGCGCGCGGGCTTCCAGCCCCGGATAGCGGGCCGCCACGTCGGGATGGATATGCACCGCCCGCTCCAGGGCGCCGAGCGCAGAGACATTCGCCAGCCGCGCCAGGGCCAGGACGACCACGGCGGCGACGAAGATGCGGATCAGGCGCTCGAACCCGTTGGGCACCTCGAACGCCCAGACCAGCCACAACGCGACGATGTAGAAGATCGCGATGATGTGCCAGACCGAGGCCAGCCGATTGCGCAGCACTGCCATCGCCCCCGTCGCATCGGTGCGGGCGCGGATCACGTCGGCGACGCGGCGGCGGGTCTGCAGCACCATCAAGACGAGACAGAGATGCACCGCCAGCACGACGAGTCGCAGCAACGCGTCATGCGCCACGCGGTACATGCCGAACAGCAGCCCGACCTCGGCGGCGGCGTAGCCGAACACGGCGATGATGGCGATGCGCCGGACCCAGCGGGTGAGATAGGCCGCCCCGGAATCCGACAGCCGTACCATGCGCAGCCGTGGCACGTCCGGCGCCAGCAGCACGCGCGCGAGGGTGACCACGAAGCGGGTCAGCAGATAGGCATTGAGCACCGCCAGGATCACGAGCCGCGCGGTGCGCCGGTCGCCAAGCGGCGTGCTCAGCAGGGCATAGCCGATCGCGGCGAGGACGATCAGCGGCACGACCTTCACGGCGAACCGCGCCAGCACGAAGGGCAGACGGCGGAGCAGCAGCATCGCCGTCGGCCGCAGCCGATGGATGCCGATGGCGTTGCGCCCGCGCGCGCCGGGCTTGCGCGCCGGGGGCTCCGTCGGCAACTCCGGCGCGCGTGCCGCAAGCCGCGCCAGGGCCGGACGCAGCAGCCGTATCGCCAGCCGTTCCGCGGCGACCGCGAGCACCATGACCAGAGCGAGCCGCCAGGCGGACTCCAGCACCTGCTGGCGTGCCTCGGGATTGCGCACCAGGTGGTTGACGAAGCGCAGGATCAGCGGAAAGTTCGTCAGCACGCGCGCCGAATCGCTGATCTTGGACGAAAGCCGGGCCAGCCGGTCGGACACGCCGACCAGGATTTCCGCGCCCAGGCTGTCGGGGGCAAGCGGGATCGGCAGGGCCTTGGCGACGGCCGGCGCCGTCGCCTGAGCCGCGGCGGGCGGTGCGTTGGGCGCCGGGGGCGTGGGAGTGGGCGCGGACGTCGCCGCCGGCAGCGCCTTCGCCATGTTCTCCAGCACGCCCACGAACTGCGCCCGACGGGTCGGATCGTTGAGCACCTCCAGGACCTGCTGTGCCTGCGCGGCGGTCAGCGGCGCGGTGGCGGGCGCGTGGTCGGCCGGCGGATTCAGTGCTGCATTGGGCTGGGCGCGGGCAAGCCCGGCAGCCGACAGGATGAGCAGGACGATCAGGAGGGAGCGCGGCATGCGCGCAGCCGGATCACGCGCGATGCCCCGCTGTCAACGGTTTCCGCGTCGCGGGGGATGGCAAACCGCGCCGCGCCGCCTAATAAGCCGCGATGATCGCCCTCCTCGCCATCCTGGTCGGCCTTGCCATGCTGGCCACGCTCGGCGTGCTGCTGGCCGGAATCGCCGGCATCTCGCGCGGCGACCCGGCGCGGTCGAACCGGCTGATGCGCTGGCGCATCATCCTGCAGTTCGTGGCACTGGCGCTTTTCGTGTTGCTGCTGTCGCTGCTGCGGCACTGACCGGCCCGCCCCGGGGGCGTTTGACACGGACGTCGTCGCGGACCTAATTTCCGCCCCATATTGCAGGTGCGAACAGCCGGCGCGACCGCTGCCGGCCGAAGTCTTGCGCCGCCGACCAGGTCCAGGGAGCCTCCGCAACCGCCATGAAGGTCCTCGTCCCCGTCAAGCGGGTCGTCGATTACAACGTCAAGGTCCGCGTCCGGTCGGACGGGTCCGGCGTCGAGACCGCCGGCGTCAAGATGTCCATGAACCCGTTCGACGAGATCGGCGTCGAGGAAGCCATCCGGCTAAGGGAAAAGGGCATCGCCACCGAGGTCATCGCGGTCTCGCTGGGGGTCGCCGCCTGCGCGGAAACCATCCGCACCGCGCTGGCAATGGGGGCCGATCGCGGCATCCTGGTGGAAACCGACGCCGAGCTGCAGCCGCTGGCAGTCGCCAAGCTGCTCCGCGCGCTGGTGGAGCGCGAGCAGCCGGGGCTGGTCATCCTGGGCAAACAGGCGATCGACGACGACATGAACGCCACCGGCCAGATGCTCGCCGCCCTGCTCGGCTGGCCGCAGGGCACCTTCGCCTCCAAGGTCGCGATCGAGGGCGATACTGCCACCGTGACGCGCGAGGTCGATGGCGGGCTGGAGACGGTGGCGCTGCGCCTGCCGGCGATCATCACCACCGACCTGCGGCTGAACGAGCCGCGCTACGCCAGCCTTCCGAACATCATGAAGGCGCGCAAGAAACCGATCGAGACGATCAGGCCGGCCGATCTGGGCGTCGATCCGGCGCCACGGCTGAAAGTGGTGAAGGTAACGGAGCCGCCGAAGCGCAAGGCGGGGGCGAAAGTGGGTTCGGTCGCCGAACTCGTGGCCAAGCTGAAGACCGAAGCCAAGGTGATCTGAGCCATGACCTCTCTCGTCCTGCTCGATTACGACGCCAACGGCATCAAGCAGCCGGCCCGCTCGGCGCTGGCCGCAGCACAGAAACTCGGCGGCGATGTGCATGCCCTGGTGGCGGGCGAAGGCGCCGATGTGCGCGCCGCCGCCAGTGCCGCGTCGCGGCTGCCGGGCGTGGCGAAGGTGCTTGTCGCCGACGGGGCAGCCTATGCCCATGCGCTGGCCGAACCATTGGCCGCGCTGCTGGTTGCCCTCGCGCCCGGCTACTCGCACCTGTTCGCCGCCGCCACCGCGGCCGGCAAGAACGTGATGCCGCGCGTCGCCGCCCTGCTCGACGCGCAGCCGATCAGCGATGTGGCGGACGTGATCGACGCCGACTCATTCGTCCGGCCGATCTATGCCGGCAACGCGCTCGCCACCGTCACCAGCAGCGATGCGAAGAAGGTCGTCACGGTGCGCGCCGCGAGCTTCGACCCGGTTCCGGCCGAGGGCGGCAATGCGCTGGTCGAGGATGCACCGGCGGCGGCGGTGCCTGACGGCTCGCGCTTCGTCGCGGCGGAACTGTCGCGCAGCGAGCGGCCGGAACTGACGGCCGCGCGCGTGGTGATCTCCGGCGGGCGCGGAATGCAGAGCGGGGAGAACTTCAGGCTGATCGAGCCGATCGCAGACATGCTGGGAGCCGCCGTCGGTGCCTCGCGCGCCGCGGTGGACGCCGGCTTCGTGCCCAACGACTACCAGGTCGGGCAGACCGGCAAGATCGTTGCTCCGGATTTGTATGTCGCGGTCGGCATCTCCGGCGCCATCCAGCACCTTGCCGGCATGAAGGACAGCAAGGTGATCGTCGCGATCAACAAGGACGAGGAAGCGCCCATCTTCCAGGTCGCCGATTACGGCCTGGTCGCCGATCTGTTCACCGCGCTGCCGGAACTGGCGGCGGAGCTGGAGCGCACGCGAACATGAATGTCGAAGTGAGGCCCGCGCCGGCGGCGCCGCAGGCGCTGCTGCCCACGCCCGAGATCGCCCGCGTCGGCATCGTCGGCGCCGGCCAGATGGGCAACGGAATCGCGCATGTCTGCGCGCTCGCCGGCCTGCCCGTCGTGCTGGCCGACGTGAAGCCGGAGGCGCTGGAACAGGCG
The DNA here is from genome assembly GCA_021818505.1 of Pseudomonadota bacterium. Taxonomy (GTDB): domain Bacteria; phylum Pseudomonadota; class Alphaproteobacteria; order Acetobacterales; family Acetobacteraceae; genus JAFKFJ01. The sequence continues at coordinate 2,239 of JAKADX010000064.1, read as the reverse complement.
CTGGCGACCATCGCGCGCAATATGGACCGCCAGATCTCCCGCAACACGATCACCGAGGCGGACAAGGCAGACGCGCTGGCGCGCATCGGCACCGTTACCGACTATGCCGGCTTCGCGGAGGCCGACATGGTGATCGAGGCAGCGACCGAGAAGGAGGACGTGAAGCGCGCCATCTTCAAGGCGCTGACGCCGCACCTGAAAAAATCCTGCATGCTGGCGAGCAACACGTCCTCGATCAGCATCACGCGGCTGGGCGCGAGCACCGACCGGCCGGAAAAATTCATTGGCATGCATTTCATGAACCCGGTGCCAGTGATGAAGCTGGTGGAGGTGATCCGCGGCATCGCCACCGATGAGCCGACCTTTCAGGCAACGCAGGCCCTTGCGCAGAAGCTGCACAAGACGACGGCAGTTTCCGAGGATTTCCCGGCCTTCATCGTCAATCGCATCCTGGTGCCGATGATCAACGAGGCCGTGTACGCCCTCTACGAGGGCGTCGGCTCGATTGCGGCGATCGACATGGCGATGCGGCTCGGCGCCAACCATCCGATGGGACCGCTGGAACTCGCCGACTTCATCGGTTTGGACACCTGCCTGTCGATCATGCAGGTTCTCTATGAGGGGCTGTCGGACAGCAAGTATCGCCCCTGCCCGCTGCTGGTGAAATATGTCGAGGCCGGCTGGCTTGGCCGCAAAACCGGCCGCGGGTTCTACGACTACACCCAGACCCCGCCGCGCCCGACGCGCTGACGTCCTTACCCCGGCCCTCTCCGGCCAGCGGGGAAGGGATGGGGCAAGGGTGCTTGCGCAGCGCCGCGCATTCCGCTCTACCGACCCGGCGCACGGCCGCGCGAGACGTGCTTGGCGTTGCGTCGGCGGCGCGCCATCTCGGCGGTGCAACGGGGAGTGGGACAGCGATGCAGATCGGCGTGGTCGGCCTGGGCCGCATGGGCGGCAACATCTCTCGCCGCCTGATGCGGGCGGGGCATGCGTGTGTGGTGTACGACGCCAACCCGAAGGCGGCCGAGGCGGTCGCGGCCGACGGGGCAACGGCGGCGGTGTCGCTCGCCGACCTGGTAGAAAAGCTCGACCCCGCCCCGCGCGCGGTCTGGGTGATGCTGCCGGCCGGGCGCATCACCGAGGAAACAGTGAACGCGCTTGGCGGCCTGCTCGGACGCGGCGACATCATCATCGACGGCGGCAACTCCTATTTCCGCGACGACATCCGCCGTGCCGCGGCACTGGCGCCGAGGGGCGTGCGCTACGTCGATGTCGGCACGTCCGGCGGCGTCTGGGGGCTGGAGCGCGGCTTCTGCCTGATGGTTGGCGCGGAGACCGAGGCGTTCGCCCATCTCGACCCGATCTTCGCCGCTCTCGCGCCGGGGGCCGGCGATGTCGCGCGCACCCCCGAGCGGAAGGGCGAGCCGGGACCGGCCGAGAAGGGCTACATCCATGCCGGCCCGGTCGGCGCCGGGCATTTCGTGAAGATGATCCACAACGGCATCGAATACGGCATGATGCAGGCGATCGCGGAAGGATTCGACATCCTGCGCAGCCGTGCCCGCTCGACCAGTTTGCCTGAGGCGGAACGATATGACCTCAACATGGCCGACATCGCCGAGGTGTGGCGGCGCGGCAGCGTGGTGAGTTCGTGGCTGCTCGACCTGACGGCCTCCGCGCTCGCCGATGACAACCAGCTTGACCGTTTCTCCGGCTTCGTCGAGGACAGCGGCGAGGGTCGCTGGACCATCGAAGCCGCGGTGGAGGAGGCGGTGCCGGCGGAAGTGCTGTCGGCCGCGCTTTACACCCGCTTCCGCTCCCGCCAGGATCATACGTTCGCCGAAAAGATGCTCTCCGCGATGCGGCTCGGCTTCGGCGGGCATATCGAGCAGGGCCACAAGACGTGAGCGGGATCGATCTCGCGAAACGGGCGGCCGCGGAGGCAGCGGCGACGCTCGTCGAGTCCGGCATGGTGGTCGGCATCGGCAGCGGTTCGACGGTGCGCTGGCTGATCGAGGCGCTGGGACGCCGGGTGCGCGAGCAGGGGTTGCGCATCGTCGGCGTTCCGACCTCGGCGGAGACGGACGCGCTGGCGCTGCACCACGGCATCACGCTCGCCGAGCCGGACGGCACGCCGATCGACCTCGCGATCGACGGCGCGGACGAAGTGGAGCGCGGCACGCTGCGGCTCATCAAGGGACTGGGCGGGGCGCTGCTGCGCGAGAAGGGCCGCGCGCAG
>JAKADX010000094.1 GCA_021818505.1 Pseudomonadota bacterium | reverse complement strand
GGCGTTACCACGCCGATGGCCCGCATCGACGGTGACATCCGCATCTATCCGCTCAACCATATGGCGGTGATCAAGGACCTCGTGGTCGATCTGGCGCCGCTGTTCGCGCAGTACCGGCTTATCGAACCCTGGCTGGAAACGGCGACCCCGCCGCCGCCCGACCGGGAGCGGCTGCAGTCCCCCGATGAGCGCGCGCGCATCGATGGCTATTGGGAGTGCATCCTGTGCTTCTGCTGCACCGGCGGTTGCCCGAGCTGGTGGTGGAACGGCGACCGCTATCTCGGCCCGGCCGTGCTGCTCAACGCGTGGCGCTGGATCGTCGAAAGCCGCGACGAGGCGACCGACCAACGGCTCGACGCCTTGCAGGACCCGTTCCGTCTTTATGCATGCCGGACTATCATGAACTGCACCGCAACCTGCCCGAAGGGGCTGAACCCCGGCAAAGCGATCGCGCTGATCAAGCGGACGCTCGCGCAGCGCGGCGGCTGGCCGGATGCCGGCTGAACGGGTTGCCGGTCATGTCCCCGTCTCGGCCAGCAGGACGTCCCTGAGCACCACCGCGTCGTTGTGGTCCTCGTCATGCGCCGCGTACACCAGCGTCACCGTGCCGCGTCGCGCGAGCGCCCGGAGTTCCTCCAGTTCGGCAGTATGCTGCCGCAGTTCCTGCACGAACCGATGGCGAAACTCATCCCAGCGGGCGGGATCGTGCGCGAACCACTGACGCAGCGCCGTGCTCGGCGCGATTTCCTTCATCCAGCGGTCGATAGCCGCGTCCACCTTGCGCACGCCGCGCGGCCACAGGCGATCCACCAGGATGCGCGTGCCGTCCGCCGGCGCCGGCGGTTCGTAGGCACGCTTCAGTCTGACATGGCTCGCCGGAATCGAGCCGGTCGTCATCCCAATGTGTCCAGCTCAAGCGCATGTTCGGCCTGCAGGCTGTCGCGATCGCGACCGACCGTCACGACGGCGCGCCGCTTGCCGTCCTGCCAGAAGGTTGCGGTGCAGTCGCGCCGCGCCGGATCACCGTCGATGGCGATGTGGTCCCAGCGTTCGGCGTGTCCGACATAGGCGATCGTCGTGTCGTAGTGCTGGCTCCAGAAGAACGGCACGGCATCGAACCGCTCGTTCCGGCCCAGCATGTTGCGCGCAGCCACCCGACCCTGGCGTTCGGCCACTACCCAGTGCTCGACGCGGATCGGCGCGCCGCCATGCCGGTCCGGCCAGCGGGCGATGTCACCGGCGGCGAAGATGCCGGGCACGCTGGCGCGCAGATATTCGTCCACCAGCACGCCGCGATCGACGGCGAGGCCGGCGCTTTCAGCGAGTTCGACCGCCGGCCGCACGCCGATGCCGACGACCACGAAGTCCGCGGCAATCTGCTGTTTGGTCGAAAGCGTGACCGCAGCCGGTTCGATCGCTGTAACGGTGGCGCCGAGATGAAACGTCACGCCGTGCTCCTCATGAATCGCGCGCACCATGTCGCCGATGGCCGGCCCCATGACGCGCGCCATCGGCCGATCCTCCGGTGCCACGACATGCACGGCGATGCCGCGGGCGCGCAGCGACGCCGCCACTTCCAGACCGATGAAGCTGGCGCCGATCACCACCGCCTGCCGTGCGGTGCCGGCCGCGGCAATCAGCGCGCGGCTGTCGCGCAGCGTGCGCAGCATGTGGACGTGCGGCAGCGCGGCGCCGGGAACGGCAAGCGCGATCGGCTCGGCGCCGGTGGCAAGCAGCAGCGCGCCGTAGGGCAGGCGGCTGCCGTCAGCGAGCCGCACTGCGTGCGCCGCCGACTCGATCGCGGCGACCCGCGTGCCAAGCCGCAGCTCGATCCGCTGCGCCGCGTAGAAGTCCGCAGGCCGCAACGGGATCCAGTCTTCCTGCGCAGTGCCGGCGAGATAATCCTTGGACAGGTTCGGCCGGTCGCACGGCGGGGCGTCGTCGGCGCTCAGCAGCGTGACCGGCCCGTCATAGCCTTCCTGGCGCAGCGTCTCGGCCGCCGCGTTGCCGGCGGCACCGCCACCGATGATGACGACGGAGTGCGGCAATCCGGCTTGGACCAGGCTTGGGCGCGCGACGGCCGGCAGCGGTTCGCGCACGAAGGCCTTGCCGGCGCGTCGCTCCACTCGCCAGCAGGTCAGCGCGTTGAGCGCGGGCGGGCGCAGCGCCGCGCCGCTGCGCAGGCTGAAGCAGGCATGATGCCACGGGCAGCGGATGGTGTCGTCAACGACGATCCCCTCGGCCAGTGGCCCGCTGTAGTGCGTGCACGTCGCATCGACGGCGAGCAGGTCGTCGCCGACCCTGACCACCAGCACGGCCTGCGTGCCGACATGCCCGAGCAGCGGTATGCGATCGGCGAGGTCCGCGATGGCAACGCCTTGCGTCAGATCGGGTCCGCTGGCCTCATCGCCCATGTGCCCCCCTTTGCCTACACGTGCTGGCCGCCGTTGATGTGCAGCTCCGCGCCATTCACGTAGCTCGCCGCTTCGGTGCAGAGGAAATAGATCGCTGAGGCCACCTCGCTGGTTTTGCCCAGCCGGCGCAACGGTACCTCGCGTTCGGCGAATGCCTCGGTGCCGGGCGAGAGGATGGCGGTCGCGATCTCACCCGGCGAAATCGCGTTGGTGCGCACGCCGAGCGGGGCGAACTCGCTCGCCATTTCGCGCGTCAGCGCCGCCAGCGCGGCCTTGCTCGCGGCATAGGCAACGCCCGCGTACGGATGCACGCGCGAGCCGGCGATGGAGGTGACGTTGACGATCGCACCCTGGCCGGCGGCGAGTTCCTCGATCAGCCCCTTCGCCAGCAGCGCGGTGGAGATCAGGTTGACGTTCAGCACCTGAAGCCAGGTGTCGTAGGAGGTGTTCAGCACCCCTAGCCGCCCGCCGTCCGGCGCCTTCGGCGAGATGCCGGCGTTGTTGACCAGCGCGTGCAGCGGCGCCCCGCCCAGCCGGCGCCTGATGTCGGCGATTCCCTCCGGCAAGTGGTCGATGTCGCCGAGATCGAGCTGTACATGCCCCTCCTTACCGCCCCACGGGCAGCGCGGCGAGAACGCCTGGCGCGAGATGGTCAGGACCCGCCAGCCGTTGTCGCTGAACAGCTTGGCCGTTGCGTGCCCGATGCCGCGGCTGGCGCCGGTGAGCAGGAGCGTGCGCTGCGTCGTCATGAGGGAAACCTCCGGTGCGATGCCGAACATAGGGAGTCGCGGCGCGCCGTGCCATGATCCCGCCGCGTCAGCAGGAGCCGCCCCGATGACCGAGACCGCCCGCGCCGCCGTGATCCACGCGCCGCACGATTTGCGCATCGAAGCGCGCGAGGTACCCGCGCTCGGGCCCGGCGATGTGCGGGTGCGGGTGCGGGCGGGCGGCATCTGCGGCTCCGACCTGCATTACTTCCACCAGGGCGGCTTCGGCACCGTGCGCATCCGCGAGCCGATGGTGCTCGGCCACGAGGTCGCCGGGACGGTGGAGGCGGTGGGCGAGGGGGTGGCGCACGTCCGCCCCGGCGATCCGGTCGCGGTCAACCCCAGCCTGCCCTGCGGGCACTGCCGCTATTGCCTCGCGGGCATGGCTAATCATTGCCTCGACATGCGCTTCTACGGCAGCGCGATGCGCTTTCCGCACGTGCAGGGCGGGTTCCGCGAGGTGCTGGTCTGCCGGGCCGAACAGGCGGTGCCGGCCCCGATGCCGCCCGAGCGCGCCGCCTTCGCCGAGCCGCTGGCGGTGGCGCTGCACGCCGCCCGGCAGGCCGGCCCGCTGCTCGGCGCGCGGGTGCTGGTGACGGGGGCGGGGCCGATCGGGGCGCTGTGCGTGCTCGCCGCCCGCCATGGCGGGGCGCGGCTGGTGG
>JAKADX010000013.1 GCA_021818505.1 Pseudomonadota bacterium | reverse complement strand
CGCCTCGGCCGCCCCGCCCCCGCGCGCCGCGCACGCCGCGCCTGCCGCGGGGGTTTGCCTGGGTGATCCGGCTGGTGCCCTACGCCGCCGCCGGCAGCGCCTCACAGTTGCAGCACCTGCTCGCCGAGCCGGACATGGCGGCACTGATCGCGGCCGCGCCGACCGCGGGCCGGCTGCTGCGCCCGCTCTGCCGGATGCTGGGGGTCCGTCCGCCGCCCGCGCTGACGCCGCAAAGCCTGAAACCGCCCGAGGCGGCGCCCCGCCCGGCGCGCCCCGCGGCGTCCGCCTGCGCCGCGCACCCGCCCGACCCTCCGCCGCCGGCCCCGAGGCCGGGGCCGGGGCCGCACGTTATGCGGCCTGCCCGCTCCCCGCCCGCGGCCGCCTGAACGCCGTGCGCGGAGGCGCGCCGCTACCGTTCCACATACTCAACGAATAACCCGCCCGTTCAGCACTCCGGAAACGCCACCGCCAGTCCGCCCTGCGAGGTCTCCTTGTATTTCGCGTGCATGTCCGCCCCGGTCTGCCGCATCGTCGCGATCACCTGATCGAGCGAGACGTAGTGCGACCCGTCGCCGCGCATCGCCAGCGACGCCGCATTGATCGCCTTGACGGCGCCGAAAGCGTTGCGCTCGATGCAGGGGATCTGCACCAGCCCGCCCACCGGGTCGCAGGTCATGCCGAGGTGATGCTCCATGCCGATCTCGGCGGCGTTCTCGATCTGCGCGTTGCTCGCCCCCAGTGCCGCCGCCAGCCCGGCCGCCGCCATCGAGCAGGCGACGCCCACCTCCCCCTGGCAGCCGACCTCGGCGCCGGAGATCGAGGCGTTCATCTTGAACAGCGCGCCGATCGCGGTCGCGGTCAGCAGGAAGCCGCGCATCCCGCCTTCCGACGCGCCGGGGCAGAAATCGCGGTAGTAGCGCAGCACCGAGGGCACCACGCCCGCCGCGCCGTTGGTCGGCGCGGTGACGATGCGGCTGCCGGCAGCGTTCTCCTCGTTCACGGCAATGGCGAACAGGCTGACATGGTCCATCACCTCGTGCGGATTGCGCACGTTGCGGAACCGGTCCGCCTCCAGCCGCGCCCGCAGCGCCGCCGCCCGCCGCTTCACCCGCAGCCGGCCGGGCAGTTCGCCCTCGGTGGCCATGCCGCGGTCGATGCAGCCCATCATGGTCGCGATCACCGCCGCGACATGCCGCTCCACCTCCGCCGCCGGGTGCAGGGCGCATTCGTTGGCGAGCACGATCTCGGCGACGCTCAGGCCGGTGCGGGTGCCGATGCGCAGCAACTCGGCACCCGAGCGGAACGGATACGGCACGTCCGGCCCGACCAGGGAGGTCGCGGCGACCGCCTCCTCCCGTACCACGAATCCGCCGCCGACCGAGCACCAGCGTTCATGCGCGATCTCCGCCCCCGCCGCGTCGCGGGCGATCAGCGCCAGCGTGTTGGGATGCGCGGGCGTCGGGCTTGCGCGGTCAAAGGCGATGTCGGCCGCCGGATCGAAACCGATGGTCACGCGCCCGCCGAGATCGAGCGCGTGCCGCTGCGTGGCATCCTCCATGATCCGCGCGGCACGCTCCGCCGTCACCGCCTCCGGCGTCTCCCCGGCCAGCCCCAGCACCACCGCGCGGGCGGTGCCGTGGCCCTCCCCGGTCCAGGCGAGCGAGCCGAACAGATCGACATGCACGGAGGCAACCTGGTCGAGCACCCCCCGCGCCGCCAGCCCGGCGACGAAGGCGGACGCGGCCTTCATCGGCCCGACCGTGTGCGACGACGACGGGCCGATGCCGATCTTGAACAGCTCGAAGACGCTGATCATGCCGCCGCGAACGCGCGCCCCGCCTCCTCCAGGAACTGCCGGACATAGGGCATGAACGACCGCGCCGCCTCGACGCGGAACGATTCCGCGCCGAGGCGCCAGAGCACGATCTCGGCCTTGGCCAGCACGGTGCGCGTGCACATGCCGATCGGGAAGGCGTCCGGGTCGAAATCGAGCGGGCAGCCAGCGTTCAGCGCCTCGGTCGCCGCCGGCCCGCCCAGCAGCAGCCCGCCCTGCCGATGCCCGACATCGACCAGCGCGTGCGGCAGCCCGTCCAGTGCCGCCGCGAGCCGCGCCGCCAGCGCCGGCCCCTCCGCCTCGGGCGCGAGCAGCAGCCATTCGTCCGGCCCGAGCCACAGCGCCGCCACGACCCCCGCGGTCGCGGCCCGGCAGGCGACCTCGGGCAGCCCTGTGCCCAGCGGGGCTGCCGCCGCCGCGATCGCCGCCGCCCGGGCACGCAGGGTGAAGCGCGCCGACGGCGCGGCCGGCGCGAGCGTCACCGCGTCAGGCATCCAGGCGCACTCCCTGCGGGTCGTAGAACACCGGCGCCGTCACCTGCACCGGAATCGCGCCGCCCGGCATCGGCACGAACAGCCGGCTGCCCTGCCGCGCCCGCCCGTCCGCCAGCATCGCCAGCGCGATCGAGTGGCCGAGGCTGGCGCTGAAATAGGCCGAGGTGACGTGGCCCAGCAGCCGCATCGGCACAGCCTGTTGCGGGTCGTCCACAAGCTGCGCGCCTTCCTCCAGCACCAGATGCGGGTCCTCGGTCAGCAGCCCGACCAGTTGCCTGCGCCCCGCCGCCGCCATCGCGGCCCGCGCCAGCGACCGCTTGCCGACGAAATCCGGCTTGGACTTCGCGACCGCCCAGCCGACCCCGGCATCGTCGGGCGTGGCCGTGCCGTCGGTCTCCTGCCCGACGATGATGTAGCCTTTCTCGGCGCGCAGCACGTGCATCGCCTCGGTACCATAGGGCACGATGCCGTGCGCCTGCCCGGCGGCGACCACCGAATCCCACACCGCCGCCCCATGCCCCGCCGGCACGTTGATCTCGAACCCGAGTTCCCCGGTGAACGAGACGCGGAACAGCCGCGCCGTCACGCCGGCGACCTGGCACTCGGCCACGCTCATGTGCGGGAAGGCGGCACGCGAGATATCGAGACCCTCGACCAGCGGCGCCAGCACCTCGCGCGCGCGCGGCCCCTGCACCGCGATCACCGCCCATTGCTCGGTGATGCTGGTGAGCCAGACTTCAAGCTCTGGCCACTCGGTCTGCAGATAATCCTCCATCATCGCCAGCACCCGCGCCGCCCCGCCGGTGGTGGTGGTGACGTGGAATCGGTCGGCGGCGAGCCGGCCGACCACGCCGTCATCGGCGACAAACCCATCCTCCCGGCACAGGATGCCATAGCGGCAACGGCCGATGCCGAGCTTGCTCCAGGCGTTGACATACATGCGGTTGAGGAACTCGGCGGCGTCACGACCGACGATCTCGATCTTGCCCAGTGTCGAGCCGTCGAACACGCCCACACCGGTGCGCACCGCGAGACACTCGCGCGCCACCGCCGCGTGCATGTCCTCCCCGTCACGCGGGAAATAGCGGGCGCGCTGCCACTGGCCCACATTCTCGAACACGGCACCCTGTGCCGCCGCCCGGTCATGAATCGGCGTGCGCCGCACCGGCTCGAACAGGTCGCCGCGCGCGAGACCCGCGAAGCTGCCGAACGTCACCGGCGTGTAGGGCATCCGAAATGTCGTAAGTCCCACCTGCGGAATCGACGTGTCCAGGGACGCGGCGACGATGCCGAGCGCGTTCATGTTCGACGTCTTGCCCTGATCGGTCGCCATGCCGGTCGTCGTGTAGCGCTTGACGTGCTCGATCGAACGGAAGCCCTCCCGCGTCGCGAGTTTCACGTCCTTCGCGGTCACGTCGTTCTGGAAATCGACGAAGGCCTTGGTTGCGGCGACGCCCTCGGCCAGCCCCAGCATCCCGCCGCTGCCGAAGCCGGCGGCATCGCTCGCAACGCGCGGCGCTTTCGCTCCGCCGTGCCCGGCGGCCTTCGCCGCCGCCTCTCCGGCCGCCGCACCGTCCGCCAGCGCTGCCGCCAGCCCGAACACGCCGCGGCAGGCGCCGGCCGAGCGTTCGCGTTCCACCGACAGATTCGGCACGAAGGCCTGCAAGTCCGGCTCGAAGCGCAATTTGCCGCGCGACTGGCTGAACAGGTGCACGCTCGGCGTCCAGCCGCCACACATCAGCAGCGCATCGCACGGCACCGCCTCGACCGCGCCGCCGCCGACCGGCATCAGACCGGCCCAGGCGACGCGGCGCCGTCCGCCCGTGGTCGCCACGACGCTCCCCGCACGCACGGCGAGTCCGACAGCACGCGCAGCCTCCGCCGCCGCGCCCGGTTCGGCCCGCACATCGGCGATCGCCGCGATCGCGACGCCGCCCGCGTGCAACGCCAGCGCCGCGCGATAGCCGCTGTCATGCGCGGTCGCGATGACGACGCGGCGGCCGACGCGCACGCCGTAGCGCGCGAGATAGGTTCGCGCGGCATCGGCCAGCATGACGCCGGGGCGGTCATTGTTGCGAAATACCAGCGGGCGTTCGAGCGCGCCGGCGGCCAGCACGACCTCCTTCGCGCGCACCTGCCACAGCCGCTCGCGCGGCAGATGCGGCGGCGGGGCGGCGAGATGATCGGTGACGCGCTCGGCGAGTCCCACCATGTTGTGCGCGAAATAGCCGAACGCGGTGGTGCGCGGCAGCAGCGTGACGCGCCGGGTGCGGCCGAGCGCGGCGATCGTGTCGGCAAGCCATGCCTGCGCCGGCCTGCCGTCGATCATGGCCGACGATTCGGCGAGCAGCGAACCGCCGGGTTCCGCCTGCTCGTCGCACAGGATCACCCGCGCGCCGGCATCGGCCGCGACCAGTGCCGCGGCAAGCCCGGCCGGCCCGGCGCCGATCACCAGCACGTCGCAATGGGCGAAGCGGTTGGCGTAGCGATCCGGGTCGGGTCGCGTCGGCGCCCGGCCAAGCCCCGCAGCGGCGCGGATGGCGGGTTCGTACAGTTTGTGCCAGGCCCAGGCGGGCCACTTGAAGGTCTTGTAGTAGAATCCCGCCGGCAGCAGCGGCGCCAGCGCGTCGTTGACGATGCCCACGTCGAAGCCGAGCGAGGGCCAGCGATTCTGGCTCTCGGCAGCAAGGCCCTGATAGAGTTCAACCTGCGTCGCGCGCAGGTTCGGCGCGGTGCGCGCGATGTCGCGGGCGATCGTGACGAGCGCGTTCGGCTCGTCCGAGCCGGCGGAAAGAATGCCGCGCGGACGGTGATACTTGAACGACCGACCGACCAGATGCACGCCGTCCGCCAGCAGCGCGGAGGCAAGCGTGTCGCCGGCGAAGCCATAATGGGCGCGGCCGTCAAAGGTGAAGCGCAGCGGATGCGTGCGGTCGATGCGCCCGCCGCTTTCGGTGCGCAGCGAACTGATCATGCCGCGCGCGTCGTTCGCACGGGAAGCGCGACCGTTTCGAGTGTGCTGAGGTCCAAATGCCGGGACGCCGAATCAATGTCGAATCCGACGACCTCGCCGTTGGCGTTCAGATCCACATTCAACCCTGCGGTGACTTCCCGCGTTTCGGTTCCCGGCTCGTCCCGCAGCTCGATGTAGAGGCTGTCGGTTTCGGGATAGTAGTGGAGTTTCATGTTCGGTCCCTCCGAAACCCTCGGTCGAAAAACGCATTGTGGATGGTGGCGCCATCCTCCAGCGTGACGACTCGCAGAATCCGTGGCGCAGTCTCGCCCGGCCGTGTCACCTCGCCCCAGAACCGGATGCGACCGTCCTGCTGCGTTTCCCGCACGATCGGAGCGGAAACCACCGCCACGCACCATTGCACGTCGATATAGGGCCGCTTGCGCAGCACCTGTTCCGTGAAATAGCGGGTGGTTTTCATCTGGCATTTGTGACCGGGCTGCTGGTCGTCATCCGCATTCGCTTATTCCGCCGCCTTCGGCATCGCCGCCGCATCCGGCCGCGCCGCGCCAACCTTGTAGGTCGTGACGAAGAAATCGCTGACGGTGTCGCGCACCGCGTTGAAGAACCGGCCGCAGCCGTGCACGTGCCGCCACCGCTCCGCGTGCCGGCCCTTGGGGTTGCTGCGCATGTAGAGGTATTCGGCCCATTGTTCGTCGCTCAGCGCCGACGGGTCCGGCGGCCGCGCCAGATGCGCCTCGCCGCCATAGGCGAATTCGATCTCCGGCCGCTGGCCGCAATAGGGACAGTCGATCAGCAGCATCGCTCACCGCTCCTCAATGCGCGACCGCCGCGGCGGCGGCCTCATCGATCAGCTTGCCGTCGCGGAACCGCTCCAGCGTGAACGGGGCGTTGATGCGGTGCGGCTCATCGCGCGCCATCGTCCAGGCGAACACATGCGCCGATCCCGGTGTCGCCTTGAACCCGCCGGTGCCCCAGCCGCAATTGACGTAGAGGCCAGGGACCGGCGTACGCGCGATGATCGGCGAGCGGTCCGGCGTGGTATCGACGATGCCGCCCCAGTTGCGCAGCATCCGCATGCGGCGGAACATCGGAAACAGCTCGCAGATCGCATCCAGCGTGTGCGCCGGAACATGCAGCCCGCCACGCTGGCTGTAAGAGACGAAGGCATCCGTCCCGGCGCCGATCACCAGTTCGCCTTTGTCGGACTGGCTGATATAGGCGTGGACCGTGTTGGACATCACCACGCAGGGGAACACCGGCTTGACCGGCTCGCTGACCAGCGCCTGCAACGGAAAGCTCTCCAGCGGCACGCGCAGCCCGGCCATCGCCATCACCACGCTGGTATGTCCCGCCGTCACCACGCCGATCTTCTTCGTGCGGATCGTGCCGCGCGTGGTCTCCACCGCCTCCACGGCGCCATCGAAGCCGCGACGGATCGCGGTGACTTCGCAGTTCTGGATGATGTCCACACCAAGCGCATCGGCAGCGCGCGCATAGCCCCACGCGACCGCATCGTGCCGCGCCGTGCCGCCGCGCCGCTGCAACGCCGCGCCCAGCACCGGATAGCGCAACTGCGGGGAGATGTTGAGCGGCGGGCAGAATTCCTTGGCCTGCTGCGGCGTCAGCCATTCGTTATCGACGCCGTTGGCGCGGTTGGCATGGACGTGGCGCTTGAACACCTGCTCGTCGTGCACCGTATGCGCCAGCATCATCACGCCGCGCGGGGAGTACATGACGTTGTAGTTCAGCTCCCGCGAAAGCCCTTCCCACAGCTTCACGGCATGGTCGTAGAGTGCCGCGCTTTCGTCGAACAGGTAGTTGGAGCGGATGATGGTGGTGTTGCGCCCGGTGTTGCCGCCGCCGATCCAGCCGCGTTCCAGCACGGCGATGTTGCGGATGCCGTGCTCGCTCGCGAGATAGTAGGCGGTGCCCAGCCCGTGCCCGCCGCCGCCGATGATGACCGCGTCATAGGCGGCCTTCGGCTCCGGCGCGCGCCACTGCGGCTGCCACCCGGCATGGCCGCCGAAGGCACGGCGGATCAGGGAGAAGGCGGAGAAAGTCTGCATCGCGAGGTCATCCGTGGCCGCTCATCTCTGCGCCGTCTGCCAGTCCGGCGCAACATAGACCGGCGCGTTCGCCGCCGGCAGCATCGGCCGGCCGAGCACGTGGTCGGCCCCTTTTTCGCCGATCATGATGGTCGGCGCATTTAGGTTGCCGGTGGTGATGCGCGGCATGATCGAGGAATCGATCACCCGCAGCCCCTCCAGCCCGATCACCCGGCACGCGGGGTCCACCACCGCCCCCGGATCGTCGGCCCGTCCCATGCGGCAGGTGCCGCTGGGGTGGTAGGCGCTCTCCACCTTCGCACGGATGAAGGCGTCGATCTGCGCGTCGGTCTGCACGTCGGCGCCCGGCTGGATCTCCCGCCCGCGCCAGCGGTCGAAGGCCGGCTGGGCGAAGATTTCGCGCGTCAGGCGCACGCAGGCGCGCATCTCCTCCCAGTCCTCGGGATGGCTCATGTAGTTGAAGCGGATGCGTGGCTTCGCGGCGGGATCCGCGGAGGCCAGACGCACCCAGCCGCGGCTCTTCGAGCGCATCGGGCCGACATGGGCCTGGAATCCGTGGCCCTTCGCCAGGGATTTGCCGTCATAGGTCACGGCGAGCGGCAGGAAATGATACTGGATGTCGGGATAGCGGATGCCGACGCGGCTGCGGATGAAGCCGCAGGATTCGAAATGATTGGTGGCGCCCAGCCCGTCATGGGTCAGCAGCCAGCGCGCCCCGATCGCCGCTTTCGACCACGGGCGCGTGGCGGAATACAGCGTCACCGGCTCGCGACATTCGATCTGGAAATAGAATTCCAGATGGTCCTGCAGGTTCTCGCCGACCCCCGGCAGGTCGTGGCGCGGTTCGATGCCGAGCGCGCGCAGTTCGTCGGCAGGTCCGATGCCCGACAGCTTCAGCAGCACCGGGCTGTTGATCGGCCCGCCCGACAGGATCACCTCCGTCGCGGCGCAGACCGTATGCTCGGTGCCGCCCTGGCGATAGCGCACGCCGACCACGCGCCGCCCCTCGAAGACGAGCCCGGTTGCCAGGGCGTGCGTCTCGACGCGCAGGTTCGGCCGCGTCATCGCCGGCCGCAGATAGGCATTGGCGGCACTCCAGCGGCGGCCCCGGAACACGGACATGCCCATCCGCCCGAAGCCTTCCTGCTGAAAGCCGTTATAGTCGTCGGTCGCCGGATAGCCGGCCTGCTTCGCCGCCTCCAGCCAGGCATGGTGCAGCGGATTGGCCAGCGTGCCGTAGGCGTTGCGGAGTTCGCCGTCGGCGCTGCGATACTGCGGGTCGCCCTCCGCGTGCCCGTCGGCGCGGCGGAAATACGGCAGCACGTGACGATAGCCCCATCCGTCCGCGCCCATCTCCTCCCACTCGTCGAAGTCGAAGGCATGGCCACGCACCCAGACCATGCCGTTGATCGAGGACGATCCGCCCAGCACCTTGCCGCGTGGCGTGTGCAGGCGCCGTCCGTCCAGATGCGGCTCCGGCTCGGTCTCGAACGACCAGTCGTATTTCGGCATGTTCATCGGAATCGACAGCGCGCTCGGCATCTGGATGAACACCGACCGGTCGGAGCCGCCGTATTCCAGCAGCAGCACGCGATGCCGCCCGTCGGCGGTCAACCGGTTGGCCAGCACGCAGCCGGCCGAGCCGGCGCCGACGATGATGTAATCATAGGCGTCCATCAGTACGGCGACTCGATGTCCCTGAGCGCGACATAGACGCTCTTGACCTGCGTGTAGTGCTCGATCGCCGCGCGCGAGTTCTCCCGCCCCAGGCCCGACAGCTTGACGCCGCCGAACGGCAGTTCGATCGGCGTGATGTTGTAGTGGTTGATCCAGCACGTGCCGGCCTGCAGCCGCGCGATGACGCGGTGCGCGCGCGCCAGGTCACGCGTGAACACGGCGGCCGAGAGGCCGTAGTCGGTCGCGTTGGCACGCGCCACCACCTCGTCCTCGTCATCGAAGCTCAGCACCGCCATCACCGGGCCGAAAATCTCCTCGCGCACGATCGCCATGTCGTCGCGGCAATCATCGAAGATCGCCGGTGTGACGAAGCTGCCGCCCGCCGGCACACCCCGCGTCACGCGCTCACCGCCGGTCAGCAGCCGCGCGCCCTCGCTGCGTCCGCGCGCGATGTAGCCGAGCACTTTTTCCATGTGCCCGGGCGAGATCAGCGCGCCGACCTGCGTTGCCGGGTCGAGCGGATCGCCGATCCGCATCGCCGCGACGCGTGCGAGCAGCCGGTCGAGGAACGCCGCGCGGATGCTGCGGTGGACGAACACGCGCGTGCCGTTCGAACAGACCTCGCCGGCCGAGTAGAAATTGCCGAGCAGCGCGCCCGCCACCGCATTGTCGATGGCGGCGTCCTCGAACACGATCAGCGGCGACTTGCCGCCGAGTTCCAGCGTGACATGCTTCAGCGTCGCCGCCGCGTCCGCCATCACCGCCCGCCCCGTCCCGACCTCTCCGGTCAGCGACACTTTCCGGATCGCCGGATGCCGGGTGAGCAAGCGCCCGGTCTCGGCATCGCCGTGCACGACATTGAAGATGCCGTCCGGCACGCCGGCCTGCTTATAGATTTCCGCCAGTTTCATTGCCGAGAGCGGCGTCAGTTCCGCCGGCTTGAACAGCATGGCGTTGCCGCAGGCCAGCGCCGGCGCCGATTTCCAGCAGGCGATCTGCAACGGATAGTTCCACGCGCCAATGCCGGCGACCACGCCGAGCGGCTCGCGCCGCGTGTAGCCGAACGCGGCCGGGCCGAGATCGACATGCTCGCCCGCGAGGCCGGCGGCGATGCCCGCGAAATATTCCAGGCACTCGGCGCCGGAGATCACGTCCACGACGCGCGTCTCGGCGATCGGCTTGCCGGTGTCCAGCGTCTCCAGCCGCGCCAGCTCGTCGTTGCGCTCTCGCAGCAGATCGGCGGCGCGGCGCAGGATGCGCCCGCGCTCCGCCCCGGTCAGCGCCGCCCAGTCCGGCTGCGCGCGCGCCGCTGCCGCGACCGCCCGGTCCACCTCGGCGACCCCGGCCGTCTCGACCTCTGCGAGGACTTCGCCGGTGGCCGGGTTGCGGGTGGCGAACGCGGCCGGACCGGTGACGGGGCCACCGTCGATCCAGTTGCGGACACGGGGAACAGTCGAGAGATCGACGGGCATCGGCGTTGGTTCCTGGGAAAAGCTGCGATCGACGAGGGCGGCGACCATGGCGCGCGCCCCCTCGCTGTCGGCCTCGCGCCACTCCGACAGTGCGGCGCGCAGCCACACGCCGTCGATCAGCGCCGCGATCATGGCGGCGAGATGGCGCGCCTCGGCGGCCGGCATCACGGCGCGCAACGCGTGACGCAGGTTGGAGAGCATCCGGCGCTGATAGACGGCCTGCACCCGGCGCAGGCGCGGCGCATGGACGACCTGGCCCCAGAAGGCCAGCCACACCGCGCCGACGCGCGGCGTGAACTCCTCCGGCGCCAGATTGGCGTCGATCACCGCCTGCACCCGCGCCCGCGCGGTCGCGGCGGCGCGCAGGCGGGTGGCGACACCGACCGAGAGGCGGGCGGCGAGCGAACGGAACGCCGCCTCCAGCAGCCGGTCCTTGTCGCCGAAATGATGCACCAGGAGGGCCGGCGAGATGTCGGCGCGGGCGGCGATGCGGGCCAGCGTGGTGCCGACGAAGCCGCATTCGGCCAGCGTGTCGAGCGTGGTCTCGATCAGTTGCCGGCGCCTGCCCTCCTCCGGCTCCGCCCGGCCGAGCGACGGCGCAACCTGCGGCATCTTGCCCCCGCGGATAATGGCTGAACGCTCACTTAGTCGCGCAAGTCTGTCAAGACCCGCTAGGCAATATCAGTTGAATGTGCATTTAATGGCGCCGCCCGCGCCGCGGGACTGAAACCTGAGGGAGCGATCCGAATGCGTCGAACCATGCTTGCCGCTGCCGCCGGTGCCCTGATCGGGCTGGCCGCCGCCACCGCACAGGCCGCCGATCCGGCCTCGTGCAAGGTGGTGCGCTTCTCCGACATCGGCTGGACGGATGTGACCGCGACCACCGCGCTGACCAGCATGATCCTCAAGGACCTCGGCTATCAGCCGAAGATCACGGTGCTGTCGGTGCCGGTGACCTACCAGTCGCTGAAGAACAAGGACCTCGACGTGTTCCTCGGCAACTGGATGCCGTCGATGGAGGCCGACCGCAAGCCGTTCGTCGAAGACAAGTCGGTGGACGTGCTGAACGCCAACCTGGAAGGCGCAAAATACACGCTGGCCGTGCCGCAGTACCTTTATGACAAGGGTCTGCACGACTTCAGCGACATCCAGAAGTTCGGCAAGGAGCTGAATTACAAGATCTACGGCATCGAGCCGGGCAACGACGGCAACCGCCACGTGCTCGACCTCATCAAGGCCAACCGCGACGGGCTGGGCAAGTTCCAGCTTGTCGAGTCCAGCGAGCAGGGCATGCTGGCCCAGGTCGAGAAGGACTATCGCCACAAGACGCCGATCGTGTTCCTCGGCTGGGAGCCGCATCCGATGAACACGATGTTCAAGATGGCGTATCTGACCGGCGGCGATGACACGTTCGGCCCGAATTTCGGCGGCGCCACCGTCTATACCAACGTCCGCGCCGGCTACGTGCAAGACTGCCCGAACGTCGGCAAGCTGCTGACCAACCAGAAGTTCTCGCTCACCGCCGAGAATGAGATGATGAACCTCATCCTCAACAAGAAGATGGACCCGGCCAAGGCGGTCGCAGCCTGGGCGCGCAAGAACAAGGACGCGATCAAGCCCTGGCTCGACGGTGTCACCACGTTCGACGGCAAGCCCGGCTGGCCGGCGGTGCAGTCGAAGCTGTGACAGGCTGATCCCGCCATGCCATGATCCCCCTCCCCACCGTGGGGAGGGGGCGTTGCCGCGAGGAGAGGCCGCATGGACCGCCTGGTCACCTGGATCACCGACAACAAGATCCCGGTCGGCGACTGGATGGCCGCCCTCGTCGAGTTCATCAAGGACAACACGCTCAGTTTCTTCGACATCCTGGCCGCCAGCATCGGCTTCGTGGTGGACGGCTTCACCTCCGTCCTGGAATGGGTGCCGGAACCGCTGCTGATCGTCGCCCTGACCGTCGGCGCCTATGCTCTGCGCCGCTCCCTGGGACTTGCCGCCTTCGTCGCGTTCTCGCTGCTGTTCGTGCTCAACCAGGGCTACTGGAACGCGACCATGGAGACGCTGTCGCTGGTGCTGTTCTCCGCCCTGCTCTCCACCGCGATCGGCGTGCCGCTCGGCATCGCCGCCGCGCACCGGCCCTGGCTGTTCCAGGCATTGCGGCCGGTGCTCGACCTGATGCAGACGCTGCCGACCTTCGTCTATCTGCTGCCCACGCTGGTGCTGTTCGGGCTGGGCACGGTGCCGGGCCTGATTTCCACGGTGATTTTCGCGCTGCCCGCGCCGGTACGGCTGACGCATCTCGGCATCACCTCCGTCCCCCGCCCGCTGATCGAGGCGGGCGAGGCGTTCGGCGCGACCCGGCGGCAGTTGCTGTGGAAAGTGGAGCTGCCGAGCGCGCGGCCGACGATCTTCGCCGGCATCACGCAATGCATCATGCTCTCGCTCAGCATGGTGGTGATCGCGGCCCTGGTCGGCGCCGGGGGGCTGGGCGTGCCGGTGGTCCGCGCGCTCAATCAGGTCAATGTCGGCATGGGATTCGAGGCCGGGTTCGCGATCGTGCTGGTGGCGATCGTGCTCGACCGCATCTCCCGCCCGCCGGAGCGGAGCCATCCGCAGTGACCGACGCGCTCGCCTTCCGCGGCGTCGATATCGTGTTCGGCTCGGGCAGCGGTGCGCGCCGCCGCCGCCAGCGCGAGGAGGCGCTGCGGCTGCTCGAAGCCGGCAAGACGCGCAGCGAGATCGCCGCCAAAACCGGTGCCGTGGTCGGCGTCGCGGATGCGACCCTGAGCGTGCCGGAGGGCGAGATCTGCGTGCTGATGGGCCTGTCGGGTTCCGGTAAATCGACGCTGCTGCGCGCGGCCAACGGCCTCAATCCGGCGACCCGCGGACAGGTTCTGGTGCGCGACGGCGCGGCGGTGGTGGACGTGGCAAGCTGCGACGCGCGCACGCTGCGCCGCGTGCGCATGGAGCGCGTGGCGATGGTGTTCCAGCAATTCGCGCTGCTGCCCTGGCGCACCGTGCGCGAGAATGTCGGCTTCGGCCTGGAACTGCGCGGCATGCCCCAGGCCGAGCGGCGGCACATCATCGACGAGAAGCTGGCGCTGGTCGGACTCGATCAGTGGGGCGATCGCTATGCGGCGGAACTGTCCGGCGGAATGCAGCAGCGCGTCGGCCTCGCCCGTGCCTTTGCGACCAATGCCGACATCCTGCTGATGGACGAGCCGTTTTCCGCCCTCGATCCGCTGATCCGCACCAAGCTGCAGGACGAGTTGCTGGCGCTGCAGGCGGCAGTGAAGAAGACCATCCTGTTCGTCAGCCACGATCTGGATGAGGCACTGAAGCTCGGCAACTCCATCGCCATCATGGAGGGTGGGCGGATCGTGCAGACCGGCACGGCGGAGGACATCGTGCTGCGTCCGGCCGACGCCTATGTCGCCGAGTTCGTGCAGCACATGAACCCGCTGAACGTGCTCAAGGCGCGCACGGTGATGCGCCCGCTCGCGGCGCTGCGGCGCGACGGCAATGGCCTGGTCTGGCTCGACCACGACGGGCGCTACGCGGTGGTGCTGGACGATCGGCAGCGGCCGCTCGCCGCCCGCCTGGCCGGCACGAAACTGCCGATCGCGCAGGCCGATGACGCCGCCGGGATCAAGCTGGTGCCGGCCGACACGCCGCTGCGCGAGGTGGTGCGGCTGCGCCAGGTCAGCGGGCATCCGGTGCTGCTGGCCGAGGCCGAGCGGCTCGCCGGGGTCTGCGATGATGCGGAGATGCTGGGCGCGCTGTGCGGCGTCGCGCGCGCCGAGACGGCGGCGAACGCCGACGCCTGAACAGCGGGGGCGGCCCCGGTCAGTCGCCCGCCACGCCCATCTTTTCGGCAAGATGCGGCAGGCTCGCGCGTCGCCGCGGCGCCAGCCACTGCTGCACCCGTCCCAGATACAGATAGATCACCGGCGTGGTGTACAGCGTCAGCACCTGGCTCAACGCCAGCCCGCCCACCATCGCATAGCCGAGCGGGCGGCGCAGTTCCGATCCCGCACCGTGGTTGAGCATCAGCGGCAGCCCGGTCAGCAGCGCGGCCATGGTCGTCATCAGGATCGGGCGAAAGCGCAGCAGGCAGGCCTGCCGGATCGCCTCCAGCGGCGGCATGCCGTCGCGGCGTTCGGCGGTGATGGCGAAATCGACCATCATGATGCCGTTCTTCTTGACGATGCCGATCAGCAGGATGATGCCGATCAGCGCGATCACCGACAGGTCGTAGCCGAACGCCATCAGCATCAGCAGCGCGCCCACGCCCGCCGAGGGCAGCGTCGAGAGGATGGTCAGCGGCAGGATGTAGCTTTCGTAGAGAATGCCGAGGATGATGTACACGGCGATCAGCGCCGCGGCGATCAGATAGGGCTGCGTTGCCAGCGAGCTTTGGAACGCCTGCGCCGTGCCCTGGAAGCTGCCTTGCAGCGACAGCGGCGTGTGCAGTTCCGCCATCGCCTTCTGAACCGCGTTGACGGCATCGCCGAGCGCCACGCCGGGCGCCAGGTTGAACGTGATCGTCACCGCCGGGAACTGGCCCTGATGGCTGATCGACAGCGGTGCGACCTTGCTGGTGTCGATCTTGACGAAGGTCGAGAGCGGCACCGGCTGCCCGTTCGCTGATTTCACGAACAGCTTGTTCAGCGTTGACAGATCGCCGCGCTGCGCCTGCGGCACCTCCATGATCAGGTGGTAGGTGTTGAGCTGGGTGAAATACTGCGTGATCTGCTGCTGGCCGAACGCGTCGTACAGCGTCTGGTCGATCACCGCGGGCAGGATGCCGAAACGCGCGGCGGCGTCGCGGTCGATGGTGACCACGGCGGTCGCGCCGTTCATCTGCTGGTCGGTCGCCACGTCGCGCAGTTGCGGCAGCTTGCGCAGCCGCTCCAGCACCTTGGGCGCCAGCGCATAAAGCTGCGCCACGTCGGCATCCTGCAAGGTGTATTCATAGGCGGTGCGGGTGATGCGCGCGCCGACCCGAACGTCCTGCGACGCCTGCAGATAGAGGCGCGCGCCCATGACGTTCTGCATCTTGTCGGACAGCCGCCGGACCACCTGCTGCGCCGTTGCCGTGCGTTCGGAGAAGGGCTTGAGCGTGATGAAGAAGCGGCCGTTGTTCCCCGGCTGCCCGCCCTGACCGGCGCCGATGATGCCGCCCCAGCTGTATACGTCCGGATCGTCGGACAGGATCTTGCCCATCGCCTGCTGGCGCCGGTCCATCTCGGCGAACGAGACGTCCTGTTCGGCCTCCGACAGGCCATAGACAATGCCGTTGTCCTGCTCCGGAAAGAAGCCCTTCGGAATCATGATGTAGAGCGACACGGTCAATGCCAGCGTCACCATGAACGCCAGCAGCGTCACCATGCGCAGGCGCAGGGCCACGTCGAGCGTGCGGCGGTAGAAGCCGAGCATTCCCTCGAAGAATGCCTCGACGATGCGGTAGATCAGGCCGTGGCCGCCGGTATGGTGGCGCAGGAACCGCGAGGACAGCATCGGCGTCAGCGTCAGCGACACGAACGCCGACACGGTGACGGCAATCGCGACGGTGACGGCGAATTCCCGGAACAGGCGCCCGACGATGCCGCCCATCAGCAGCAGCGGGATGAACACGGCGATCAGGGAGGCGCTGATCGAGATGATGGTGAAGCCGATCTCGCCCGCGCCCTTGATCGCGGCCTCCATCGGTTTCATGCCGTCCTCGATATGGCGGTAGATGTTCTCCAGCATCACGATCGCGTCGTCGATGACGAAGCCGACCGCGATGGTCAGCGCCATCAGCGAGAGATTGTCGAGGCTGTAGTTGAGCAGGTACATCACCGCGAAGGTGCCGACCAGCGCCAGCGGCACGGTCACGGCCGGAATCACCGTCGCCCACAGGCTGCGCAGGAAGATGAAGATCACCATCACCACCAGCGCGATCGACAGCATCAGCGTGAACTGCACGTCGGCGACCGAGGCGCGGATGGTCAGCGTGCGGTCGCTGACCGCCTCCACCTTGACCGCCGGCGGGATCGAGGCGATCAGCGACGGCAGCCGCGCCTTGACTGCCTCCACCGTGTCGATGACGTTGGCGTCCGGCTGCTTGAAGATCACCAGCAGCACGGCGCGCTTGCCGTTCTCATAGGCGGTGGTGAGGTCATTCTCCGGCCCGTCGATCGCGCGCCCGATATCGCGCACGCGCACCGGCGCACCGGTGCGATAGGCCAGGATCAGGTCCTGATACTCGGCGGCTTTCGTCAGCTGATCGTTCGAGTACAGCGTGAAGCTGCGATGCGGACCGTCGATCGAGCCTTTCGGCGCATCGACGGTCGCATTGACCAGCATGTTGCGCACGTCCTCCAGCGTGAGCCCCATGGAGGCGAGTCGCGCCGGATCGACCTGCACGCGCACCGCCGGCTTCTGCTGGCCGCCGATATAGACCTCCGACACGCCGGCAACCTGCGACAACTGCTGGGAGAGAATGTTGTCCGCGTAGTCGTTGACCACCGTCATCGGCAGGCTGTCCGACCACGCCGCGATGATCAGGATGGGCGCGTCGGACGGATTGACCTTCCAGTAGCCGGGCGGGTTGGGCATGTTCTTGGGCAACTGCCCGCCGGCCGCGTTGATCGCCGACTGGATGTCCTGCGCCGCCGCATCGATGTTGCGGTTGAGGTCGAACTGCACCGTGATCTGGGTCTGGCCGAGCACGCTGACGGAGGTGAGCTGTGCCACGCCGGGAATTTGCGCGAACTGCCGCTCCAGCGGCTGCGCGACGGAGGATGCCATCGTCTCCGGGCTGGCGCCGGGCAACTGGGCATTCACCATGATGGTGGGAAAATCAACGCGCGGCAGCGGCGCCACGGGCAGCAGCGGATAGGCCGCGATGCCGATCAGCAGGATCGCCGCCATCAGCAGCGAAGTGCCGATCGGCCGCCGGATGAAGGGCGTCGAGATGCTCATGCCGGGTCCGTTCAGCTGGCTGCCTTGAGGGGGGTGATGCGACTGCCCTCCTGCAGCCGGAGCTGACCGTTCACGACGACCTCGGTTCCCGCCGCGACCCCGTCGGCGATCACCGCAACGCCGGAATCATCCTGCCGCACCGTCACGGGCCGCATCGCGACCGTCGAATCCGGCCTGACGACATAGACATACAGCCCATTGGGCCCGCGCTGCAGCGCCGTCGAGGGCACCGTCACCGCGTCCTTCAGCATCGCCACCTGCAGGTGCGCATTGATGAACAACCCCGGCCACAGCCGGTTGTGCTCGTTGGGAAACTGGGCCTTGAGCTTGACCGTGCCGGTGGCCTGGTCGATCTGATTATCGATGGTCATCAGCGTGCCGCGGCCGAGTTCGGTACGGTCGTCGGCGGCGAAGGCAAGCACGGACGGCGTCCCGTGCGCGATCGCCGCCTGGATCTGCGGCAGGTCGTCCTGCGGCAGCGTGAAGATCACCGCGATCGGGTGAAGCTGGGTGATGGTGACGATGCCCTGCGCGTCGTTGGCGTGGATCAGGTTGCCCGGATCGACCAGCCGCAACCCGGTCCGCCCGGAGATCGGCGCGGTGATGTGGCAGAATTCGAGATTGAGCCGCGCCGTCTCGATCGCCGCCTCATCGCCCGCGATCGTGGCTTTGAGCTGCGCCACCATCGCGGTCTGCGTATCGACCTGCTGCTGGGAGGCGAAGTCGCGCTTGGCAAGGTTGGCATAGCGCGTCAGGTCGATCCGCGCATTGGCGAGTTGCGCCTCATCGGCGGCCTTCTTGGCCTGCGCGGCGGCGAGAGCAGCGGCGTACGGACGCGGGTCGATCTCGGCGATCGGGTCGCCTTCCTTGACCTCCTGCCCTTCGGTGAAGAACACGCGATCGAGCGTGCCATCGACGCGGGCGCGCACCAGCACGGAGTAAAAGGCCTGCACCGCGCCGATATTGCGCAGCACCACCGGCACGTCCTGCTGCTTGGCCACCGCGACCTGCACCGGCACCGCGGTCTGCGCCCGCGCGGCAGCCGGCAGCGCGGCGAGCAGGACAAGCACGACGGTTAACGCTCGGAGGAACATGCCCTATTGTGGGGGGCAGAGGTGCCCGAACGCAACCGCCGCCGCCGGAGACCTGGGGTGCGGCGGTCAGCGAAGGGCCAGCGGCACGGGCGCCAGACGGTAAGCGGCAAGGCTGCGCCCGGTCGGCCCGGTGGGCGACAGCGGCGCGCGCTGGCCGGGCGGGGCGAGCAGGACCGGGGCACGCAGGACCGGGGCGCGCAGGAGCGTCCGGGGCAACAGCGCGCCGCCGGCAGTCAGGCCGCCGACCGCCGGCAGATAGACGGCGCCCCCCGACGGCGTGGCCAGCGGCGCCCCCTCACCGCGCGCCGCGGCCAGTTCCGCCGGCCAGGCCGCCATCACCTTGCGCTGATAATCCGTGGCGAGCGCGGGCGTCGCGGAGTGGTAGAGCGCCGCGGCCTGCGGCCAGGAACCGGCGGCGGCGCGCAGTTGCACCAGGAAGCGGGCGGCGAAGGTGGCATTGGCGTCGGGGGCGAAGGCGGCATCGAGGCTGGGGAAGGCATCGGCATGGTGCAGCAGATTGACCTGCATGCAGCCGACATCGATCGAGCGCACGCCCTGCGCCTGCAGCGACCGCACGGCGGCGATCGCTTGCGCCTTGCTCGCGAACATGTGGCCGGTTCCCTCGGCGTCGATCGACCAGGGCCAGGGATCGACGCGCCCGTCGGCGCCGCGGTGTCCGCTCTCGACACGACCGATCGCCGCCATCAGCCCGGACGGGATCGCGAAGGCGCGCTCGGCGGCGGCGATCGCCGCGCGGCATTGCCGGCCGGGATCCGGCACCGGCATTTGCCCGCGCGCGGCGGCGAATGGCAGTATGAGTGCGGGCAGCAGGAACAGGGCGCGCAGCATGGCAGTGCGGCCCACCATGCGGCGAAGGGGTTAAGAGGGGGTGTTCAACCCCCGTCCGCCGTCACGAAGGGAAATGCTGCGATGCAAAAACTCACTTGCAGACGAATGAGCGGCCCCCTATGTTCCGTGTCGCAGCAAGGCGGCATCGCCGCTTTCCTGCTTCTTGGACGTTTCCTCCCTAAACTTGGCGGTGCCCTCGGGCACCGCCATTTTTTTGCTCAGCCCGCGGTGAGCGAGGCGATCAGGCGGGTCATGTCGCGCTGCACGGCGGCGAAGCCGGGGCGCTTCTCCAGCCGCGCCTCGTCCATGTAGAGGCTGCGACACAGCTCGATCTGCAAGGCTTCCACCCCCTCGCGCGGGTGGCCGTAATGGCGGGTGATGTAGCCGCCGGCATACGGCTCGTTGCGCCGCACGCGATAGCCGAGCTGCTCCAGCGTCTCCTGCGCCAGCCGCACGGTGCGCGCGCCGCAGGCGGTGCCGTGGGCGTCACCGAGCACCACGTCGGCACCGGCGCAGGGCGGCGTTCCGGGTTGCACGGCTGGCATGGAGTGGCAGTCGATCAGCAGGCAGCGGTCGAACCGGGCGCGGGTCGCCTCGATCAGCGCGCGCAGCGTGTCGTGGAACGGCAGCCAGCAGTCGCGCACCCGCGCCTCGGCCTCGGCGAAACGCAGGTGGTCGCGGTATATCGCCTCGCCGGAAGCGACGATGCGGGCGATGGTGCCCAGGCCGGCGGCGACCCGGGCGCTGCCGGTATTGACCCAGGGCGGCAGCCGGTCGGCGAACATCGCCGGGTCGAGTTCCCACGGCTCGCGATTGGCGTCGCACCAGGCGCGCGGAAAGGTGGCGGCGAGCAGCGGCGCGCCGTGATCCGGGGCGGCGGCGAACAGCTCGTCCACGAAACAGTCTTCGCTGCGCCGCAGGGTCAGCGGATCAAGCCGGGTCCGGGCGAGGAAGGCGGCGCTGTAGGCACGGCCCGAATGCGGCGAGGCGAACACCACCGGCGCGGTCTGGGCGGCCGGGCTGAGCAGGGTGACGGCCGGTTGCGTGGCGGGCAGCGGCAGATCCATGCCGCGCATTGAAGCGGGCGGCGGCGCCGCGGGCAATGCACAGCGCAGGTCGCGCATCGCCGTTCACATGCCGGATGTGATCAGATTTCGACATGGTCTCGAAACACCAACGAGAAACCTTGACGGAACCGTGTCGAGTGTGGTATGACATTTAATCACGGAGTCAACAGGATTCGGACGAAGCGACAATGGCCTTCGTTGAGAGTATGGACGTGTATGCCATCAGTGGATACAATGCCAAAACAAATATCGGCACTGTTTCCAATAGTGTCCTCATCAGCAATGATGCAACGAAAGCCGGCAGAAAGATCGTAGGCACCTCGGCGCAAAGGACGTTTTTCACCGATGTGAGCGGATCGAAGATAACGTACACTTTTGTCGGTGTTACGACCTATACCGTTAGCGGGGCGACCTATCAGGGGATGGTGGGCCTGTCCAACGGCAACTATTTTCTGTTCGTGCCAAGCGGCCAGGTCGCGCCACCCGCCGGCTCCATCACGGTCACGCCGGACAACACCGGATCGACGCTGACCGACCAGGCGACCCACTGGAACCTCAGTACGGACTCCATCGGCTGCTTTGTCGCCGGCACGCTGATCGACACGCCGGCGGGCGCCGTGCCGATCGAGTCGCTCGCGGCGGGCGACGTGGTGCTCACCGCCGAGGGGCGGGCGATGCCGGTGCGCTGGCTCGGCCGCACCGTTGTCTCGCGCGTCTTCGCCGATCCGTTGCTGGTGCTGCCGGTGCGCATCAAGGCCGGCGCGCTGGCCGAGAACGTGCCGTCCCGCGACCTGCTGGTCTCGCCCAGCCATGCCATCCGCGTCGGCGACGTGCTGGTGCAGGCGAGCGCGCTGGTGAACGGCACCTCGGTGGTGCGGGAGCAGGACGTGCTGCCGGTGTTCACCTACTACCACCTCGAACTCGACACCCATGCCCTGCTGCTGGCGGAAGGCGCGCCGGCCGAGAGCTATCTGGAAGGGGTCGAGGACATCGGCTTCATGAACTTCGCCGAGCGCACGGCGCCCGAGTCGGTCGAGGAGATGCCCTGGCCGCGGGTGCGGGCGCAGCGGCAGTTGCCGGCGGCGGCGCGCGCGCAACTGGCGGCACGCACGGCGCTGTTCGCGCCGGTCGCCAGGGCCGCCTGAGGCGTTCCCGGTTTGGCTGAGGGGGGGCGCCCCGCTCAGCCGAACAGCCCGTGCAGGAACCAGCGCGCCGTCGCGGCGCCGGCATTCCGCCCGGTGCGGAACAGCCAGAACCGTGCGCCGGCGCCGTCCTCCACCCGGTAATAATCCCGCACCAGGTCCGCCTCCTCCCGCTCCCCGGCCGGTTCGGGGCGCCGCCACCACTCGGCGGCGATCCGTTCCGGGCCGCTGGCCGCGCGCACCCGGTGCAGCGTGCCGCGCCAGCGGAACAGCAGCGGCGGGTCGTCGGGGATGGGGGCCACCGCGCTGATCGGCTCCGGCCGCCGCAGCAGCCGCACCGGCCGCGGCGGTCCCGTCAGCCAGTCGGGCGGGGGTGCCAGCGGCGCGGCACGGCGCAGGCTGCGCTCCGGCACATGGCTCGCGACCGGCGCCGGCCGCCACACCGCCTCCGGGCCCAGCCGGCCGCCCAGCCGGTCCAGCGTCATCGCCAGCCGCTCCTCCGCCGGCTGCGCGAGGTCGCCGAGGCGGGACTGGCGCGGCGCCAGCGGCGCGGTCGCCGCTGCCGCCAGCGTCACCGCCTCGACGCCGAAGCCGGGATCGACTGTCTCCAGTTGCGCCGTCAGCAGCCGCGTCAGCCAGGCGGCATCGCGCACCGGCAGGGCGGTGGCGACCGCGATCGCCGGCGCGTCGCCGTCCACGCGGCGAAACCGGGCGACGAAGCGCCGCCCACCCTGCCGCGCCGTCGCCAGCCGCGCGCATAGCCGTCCGGCCAGCACGCCCAGCGCGGCGGCGAGCGACTCGGGGGTGCCGATCGGCTCGGCGAAATCCTGCCGCTCGCTCCAGGGTGTGGCGGCCTGCGGCCAGACGATCGCCTCCCCGGCGGCGCCGAGCACCTGATCGAGTCGCAGCAGCGGTGCCGCGCCGAAGCGGGCCGTGATCTCGCCGCGCGGCAGCCGCGCCAGTTCCGCCACCGTGCGCACGCCCAGCCGCCGCAGCCCCGCGACCGTCCGCGGGTCCAGCCGCAGCAGCGCCAGCGGCAGCGGACCCAGCGCCGCCGCCTCCTCGCCCGGCGGCAGCACGCCGGGCCGCGCCAGCGCCAGCGCCCAGGCGGCGGCGGCGCTGCCGGCCACCGCGATCCGCGCCGCCAGCCCGGCGCGCTCCAGCCGCGCCTGCAAATCCGCCGCCAGCGCCGCCTCGCCGCCCAGCAGATGCGCGCAGCCGGTGATGTCCAGCACCACCCCGTCCGGCGGATCGGCGACGGCGAGCGGGGTGTAGCGCTCGCACCACGCCGCCAGCCGCGCCAGCGCCGCGCGGTCGCCCTCGGGGTCGGCCGGCACCGGGTCGAGCGTGGGGCAGAGCGCGCGGGCCTGGGCGAGCGGCATCCCAGGGGTCAGCCCGGCCTGCTCGGCCTGCGGGCAGACCGCGACCAGCCGACGCTGGCCGCGCACGCTCTCGACCGTGGCGCGCGGGCGGTCAGGCGCGGCGGCGCTGCGACGTGCCGCCAGCAGCGTCGGCCAGCCCGGCAACCACGCGCAGAGCATACGGCGCATCGTCCTCTCCCTTGTCCGCCGTCATGGTCCACTCCCCCGGCCGCCCGCCGCGGGCGTGGGTCAGCGTCACCTGCCAGCGCGGCGCCCCCGGCGCGTGCCCTTCGGGCAGGCTGGGCACCGTGGCGATGCGCCAGCGCGTGGCGGCACTGCCCTCGGCGCGGCCGGCACCCGCGGCCTTGCGGCCATGCGGCCAGCGGCGCAGCACCAAGCCGGTGCTGCCGCCGGCCTCCGCCGCCAGCGTCAGCCGCCGCCCGGCGAGGCGGGGGAACGCCCCGGTCTCCGCCACCACCGAAGCGGCCGCGCCATCGCGCAGCGCCGTCTCGGCGGCGCCGAGGGTCAGCGCGTCGCTACCGCTCTGCACCAGCAGCAGCCGCGCCGGGTCGAGACCGTAAGCGGCAAGGCCGGGCGGGTAGAGGTCGGCGCGGCGGGCGATCCAGATCACCGGCCGCGCCTCCCCGACACGGGTCAGCAGGCGGGCGAGCAGGGCGGCGGCGAAGGCGGCGGTCAGTGCCCCGGTCTCCGCCTCGATGCCCTCGGCGGCGACCTCGTGCAGCGCGCCCAGCGCCAGCCCGCCCGGCGGCAGATGGGCATCGACGCGCGGATCGCCGAACGCGACCGATCCGTGTCGCCCCGCCGGGATGGCGGCGGCGGCGAGGCGGGCGCGGAGCACTGCAAGCGAATAGGTGGGGAGCGAATGCAGGGTTGACACGGCTCGGACGGGGGTTCGATGTTCGCTGTTTGTTCGCTATCGATTCCCGGCCCGCCCGGCTGAGTCAAGCATGGCGGAGTCAAGCACGGCCTATGTGTCGCGCAGCACCCCTGCCCGTGCCAGGAAGGCCGGCGCCTGCCCGGTCACCCGCCCGGCATGGCGCGCCAGGAACGCCGTCAGGCCGGCGTGCGGCACCATCTCCAGCGCCGTGTATTCGCCGTTGCCGTGCCCGGCATGGGCGGCGCGGATGGCGGCCTCGGTCCAGTCGGTGCGCAGTGCCATGCCGAGGTCGCAGACATGGCTGCCGGGGTGCTCGACGATCGCCAGTGCCCGCGCCCCCGCCACGGAATCGGCCGGCATCCCGAGTTCCTCCGCCAGTTCCGCGTGCACCTGGCGCAGCGGGTCGATCCGCCCGGCGGCGTCCTCGGCGGAGGGGTCGATGCTGCCGGCCGGCGGCAACTGCCACTCGCCGGGCTGATACACCGCATCGTCCGGGCGGCGGCCGAACACCACGAAATCCGTGCCCGCGATCACGCCATTGATCGCCAGCGACCGCACGCCCAGGGCGGCGAACAGCGCCGGGCGCTGCATCTGCGCGACGCTGCGGCGGAACTCGGTCCAATGCCCGTCGATGCGCACAGGCGTGATCAGGTCGGCCGAGAACACCCGGCCGTTGAACAGCCGCCCGCCCGCCCGGCGCTGCGCCGCGTCCCACAGCGCCGCCACCTCCGCCTCGATCGCCGCCGGCAGTTCGGGCATGTCGCGCACGACGCGGATTGCCACCGCGCCGGCCACCTCATGCACGCGCCAGCCGTCATCCGCCACCCGATCGCCCCCCGCCGCCGGCGGCATCTGACGCGGCCGGGGGAGCCATCGCAAGGGCGCGCCGTGCTTGACGCACCAGCCGCAATCGGTCCAATGCCCGGCCATCCCGTGAGCCGAAGCGAGCCCGATGCCCCACGTCCCCGCCTGTCGCCGCCCCGACGGAGCGCGCCATGACGGCTGAGGGACCGCCCCCCGCCTGTGGCGGGCTGGAGCCGGTCACGTTTCAACCGACCGCCGATCTGGGCGACTTCGCGCTGCGCGGACGCGACGAGCGGCTGCTGCTGTTTCCCTCCGTCGCACCGCCGCGCGCGCTGCCGCTGCATGCCGAGGCGACGCTCGATCCGGCGATCGTCGCCCGCCACCACCACGCCGCCATGCCGACCGAAGTGGCCGTCTATGCGCTGAACGGCTTCCGCCTCGGCGGCGCGGGGCTGCTGGTGCGCGGTGGGCGGTTCTTCCATCGTGAGGACTGCCTGCCGAACTACTTCCTCGGCTGGCTGAACCAGCGCCCGCACACGCTGCCGCTGGACGTCGCCGGCTCCTTCGACCTGCCGGGCGCAGAAGTGCTGAGGCTCGATCAGCCGATCGCCACCGCCTTCCATCCCAACCTGGTCTGGGGCCATTTCCTGGTCGAGGTGTTGCCGCGGCTGTTCCTGGTGAACCTGCTCGGGCGCATGGGCCGGCCGATCCCGCTGGCGGCACCTTCGGAAGCCCCGGAATGGGCCAAGCGGTTCGCCGTCACCTATGGCGGGCTGGGCGGCATCCTATGGTACGACCCCAGGCACCAGATCGTCGCCGCGCCTGCCTTCGTGGTGCCGAACATGATGCAGGTGGACTGGGCGCTGAGCCCGCTGTTCAGCCTGCTGATCTCCGACCTGATCGCGCGCTGCGGCATCGCCGAGGAGACGGTGCCCGACGGTCCGCGCCGCCTGTATCTCTCGCGCGCCCGCTTCTGGGGCGCCAGGCGCCTGCTGAACGAGGCGGAGGTCGAGGCGATGCTGACCGGCCTCGGCTTCACGGTCGTGCATCCCGAGACACTGTCCTTCCCCGAGCAGATGCGCCTGTTCCGCGCCGCCGAGGTGATCGTCGCGGAATATGGCTCGGTGCTGCACAACGCGCTGTTCGCGCGCCCCGGCACGCGCATCATCGCGATCAACCGCCGCAACTGGCTGCAGGGCGAGATCGCCCGCATCCGCCGCCAGCACCTCGCCTATGTGCCGCCGTCGGACGGGGTCTGGCGCGACCCGAGCACGCAGGGCGACGCGCGCAACTTCACGGTGGACATCCCCATGCTGCGCGGCACCGTCCAGGCGATCCTGGAGGAGATGGCGGCGGCAGGACGCTGAGGCGCGCTACGGCTCGGTGCGGCCGAAGCCAAGAAAGCCGGATTGCGGATCCGGCGTGCCGGGATTGGTGGACACCGCGTACACCCGCGCCGCCGGAGCGGCCGGGGCCGGCTTGGACGCGACGCGCCGTTCCACGACCTTGACCGCCGGCGCCGTGGCCGCCGACGCGGACGCCGGGGCCGCGGCAGCCGCCTTGGCCGAGATCGCCCCGGCGCTGGCGCCGCGCAGCGACAGCAGCATGAAGGTGATGTCGTTGCGGCTGAGGTCGATCGAGAGTTCCAGCGGCGTCATGCCGAGCACGTTCTCGGTGCGGATATCGGCGCCGCGATTGATGGCGTCGCGCGCCTCGCCGATGTCGCCGCGGTTGATGGCGTCGAACAGCGCCTGGTTCGGCGGCAGGTCGGCGACGCTTTTGTCGGCCGGTGCCGCGCCGATGCCGGGCCTTGCGCCGGGCAGTGCCGAGGGGACCGCTTCCGGCCCCTTGCCCGCCGTGCTGTCGGGTTTGACCATCGGCGAGAATCCGCCCGCACCGGGCATCATCGCCGCCCCGGACATCTGCGCCGCCGCCGGCCCCGCGCCCACCGCCAGCAGCAACGTCCCAAACACCGTCCCGATCGCCGCGCGTCCTGCTCGCATCGCCCCGCCTATCCCCAGCGTCTATCCCCAGCGTCTATCCCCAGGCCTGTGCCGGATTCAGCCACCAGAATCCGGCATTGAGATAACCCGCGTAGCACGTCCAGAGCAAATACGGGAGCATCAGCAGCGCGGCGCTGCGCGACAGCCGATAGAATTCGGCGAGAGTCAGGCCGATCAGCAACAGCAACAGGACGATCTCGAACATCGCCGGCGCCATCAGGTGCAGGCCGAAGAACAGGGGTGTCCACAGCGCGTTGGCCAAAAGCTGCCACCCCCATAGCGACAGCGCGCGCCGGTGCCAGGGCAGTTGCCAGACGAGCCAGGCGGCGACCGCCATCAGGGCGTAAAGCACGGTCCACACCGGCCCGAACAGCCAGTTCGGTGGCACCCCGGCTGGGCGTCGGAGCGACAGATACCACCCGTGGACCGCCGGCGCGGTCAGCGCGGCAGCGCATACGCCGACCAGCAACGTCAGCCCGATGAACCCCAGAAGCGCCGGCCATGGCGTCGAGGAACCGGAGGAGCCGCGTTCGGGATCTTGCACGTTCTGGAAGACACGCCCTCCCTTCGCGCCCGGCCAGGCCTTCGTCAGCGTGCCTCGCGACGCCACGCGGCGACGGCGAGGCCCAGCAGCAGCACCAGCGCCGCCCAGGCCGGCAGCAGCGGCAGCGCCGCGATTCCTGTGACAAGATGGTCATGCCGCCGCTGCAAGCCAATCCATCCGCTGCCGGCCGCATCATGTCCAGGCTCGATCCGCCGCAGGTCCGGCGCACCGTCCGGGTCGAGCCAGTGGACGCTGCCGCCCGAGGCGCGCACCAGCGGCGCCAGCACCGTCGCGGTCGCCCGCAGATCGGCAAGCTCCAGCGGATTGCTGGCACCCGCCGCGGCATAGGCCGTCAGCCTGCCGTCGCTTGCCTGCCATACGCCGGGCGCGTGGGCCGGCATCTGCGCCTCGGCGCGGCCGGGGCGGATGGCTTTCAGCGTCAGGCGCGTCTGCGTGCCATCCGGGGCGGTGACGGTCACGTCACCGGGCGGACCATCGGCGATGGTGCGGCGTTCGACCGCCAGCCTGCCGTCCTCGACGCGGGCGGTCAGCGCGGTCTCCTCCAGCTCGGGTTCCTTCATCAGCCAGTGGGCGACCCGGCGCAGCAGCTCGGCCTGCGGGCCGCCGCCGTCATGGCCACGCGACCACAGCCAGATCTGATCGGACAGCAGCATGGCAACACGACCACCCGTCTGCGGGTCGCCGACGCGATCGAGCAGCAGCAGCGGCGCGCCGTCCGGCCCGCTCATCAACACCTCGCCATGGTTCTCGATCGGCGCGATGCGGCGGTACCAGCGCCCCCAGCCGGGCGTGGCCGTGCCATGCAGTCCGGGCAGTTCGGCCGTGACCGGATGGCGCAGGCCGAGCGGCGTCACCGCCGGGCGGAACGCGCCATCGACCACGCCGCCGCTTTCCGGCGGCGTCGCCGGCAGCACGGTGCCGAGCGGGCCGAAGGCGAGGCTGGCATCGCCGGTGAACTCCGGTCCCACGCTCATCAGCAGCGCTCCGCCCTCGCGGACGTAATCGGCGATGTTCTGCAGATAGAGCGGCGGCAGCGTGCCGCGGTTCTGGAAGCGATCAAGGATGATGAGGTCGAATTCCTTGATCTTGAGCATGAACAGTTCGCGCACCGGAAAGGCGATCAGCGCCAGTTCGCGCAGCGGCGTCATGTCGTCCTTCTCCGGCGGACGCAGGATCGTGAAATGCACGAGATCGACGGCGGGATCGGATTTCAGCAGCCGCCGCCACGTGCGTTCGCCCGGATTGGGCTCGCCGGAGACCAGCAGCACGCGCAGCCGGTCGCGCACGCCGTTGATCTGCACCACCGCGGTGTTGTTGGCGGTCGAGACCTCGCCGGGAAGTTTCTCGACACTCATCGCGATCACGGTCGGGCCGGCACGCGTGATCGGCACGTCGATCACATGCGGACGGCCGACCGGCACGCTCTCCACGCGCGGCGGCTCGCCGTCGCGGCGGATGGTCAGGCGCGCCGCACCGGGGCTGCGGTCGAGCAGGCCATGCGGCACGCCGAGATCCTCGACGGCAACACGCAACTGCACCGATTTGCCGACGATGCCGTATTCCGGCGCGTCGATCACGCGGATGCGGCGGTCCGTCTCCTCGCCGCGACCCGCCAGCAGCACGTGCAGCGGCACGCCGCCCGGCGGCGTGGCCGGCACGTCATGAACCTGCCCGTCGGTGACAGCGACGATGCCGGCCAGCCGCGCGCGCGGGATGTCGGCCAGCGCGCGGTCGATGGCGGCGAACAGGCGCGTGCCCTCGCTGCCACCCTCGGGCACGACGATGGTGCGCAGCTCCAGGTCGTGCAGCCCGTGCGCCTGCTGTTCGATGCGGGTGCGCGCGAGTTCGGCGAGATGCGTGCGGTTGCCAACCGACATCGAGGCGGTCTGGTCGATCACCAGCAGGCCGATATCCGGCAGGGTCTGCCGCGTCTCCTCCACCAGCGTCGGCCCGCCGAGCCAGAGCAGCACAACGAGAAAGGCAAATCCGCGCCACACCGTCCCCGGCGCGCGCCGCCACGCGGAGACCGCCAGCACCGCGACGCAGAGCACGCCCAGCGCCACCAGCAACCAGACCGGCAGGGCGGGCTGGAAACGCAGCGCGGCGATCGCCTGTTCCATGTGCATCGCTACTGCCCCAGCCGCTCCAGCAGCGAGGGCACATGCACCTGATCGCCCTTGTAGTTGCCGGTCAGCGCGTACATGACCAGATTGACGCCGAAGCGATACGCCAGCGTGCGCTGCCGCGCCCCGCCGGGCAGCGTCGCATAGGGATTGCGCCCCTGCGCATCGACCGCCCAGGCGGCGGCCCAGTCGTGGGAGCCGACGATCACCGGGCTGACGCTGTCATTGCTGCGGTCCTGGTCGCGCTGCACCCAGACCGTGTCGCCGTCGTAGCGGCCGGGAAAGTCCTGCAACAGATAGAACGCGCGCGCCAGCACATGCGCGGAGGTCAGCGGCGCCAGCGGCGGCACCGCCAGCCCTTTGCCGAACTGTTCCAGCGCCACGGCGGCGCCGGGCGCCATGCCCTCGCCGCTGCCGCCGCCGCGTGTGTCGATCAGGATGATGCCGCCATGCGACATGTAGTCGTTCAGGGCGGAGATCGCCTGGCCCGACGGCGCCGCCGCGTCGGCGGAGATCGGCCAGTAGATCAGCGGATAGAAGCTGAGGTCGTCGTGCCCCGGTTCGACCGGGGCTGGCGCGCCCAGTGTGGCCGCGGTGCGCGCGTTCACGTAATCCGACAGCCCCGCCAGCCCCATGCGCGAGATGCCGTCGAGCTGCGCATCGCCGGTGACGATATAGGCCAGCCGCGTGATCAGCGCCGGATTCTGCTCGCTCGCATCCTGCGCCTGCACAGGCGCGGCCAGCGCCGCCGCCAGCAGCAGCGCCGCCACGGCCGGCCGCAGCAGGCCGCGCAGCCGGAGCGAGATCAGCAGATCGAAGGCCAGCAAGGCCAGCGCCAGCGCGATCAGCCACGGCCCGATCGCCCGTTCCGGCGCCCGGCCGGCGATCGGCTCGACCCGTGCGCCGGGCAGCGCCGGTGCCGCCGCCGGCAGCGGCACGTGGGCGGAGAGATTAAGGGCGCGGCGGCCGTTCTCCGGCCCGTACAGGCCCGGCGGATGGCGCGGCGAGACCGGTGTCGTGGCGACCGCGTTGGCCGGCAGGGCGGCCGCCGTGGAGGGCGGGGCGACCATCTGGCCGAACCCGTCCAGCGTGCTCGCCGGCGCCAGCGGCGCGGCGCCCGGGGCGGGACTGGCCACACCCGCCGACAGCGCGACCAGCCGGCGCAGCATCTCGACGAACAGGCCCGACAGCGGCAGGTCGGACCAGTCGGCGTTGGCGGTGACATGGAACAGCACGATGCGCCCGGCCCCGCGTGCCGCCGCCGTCACCAGCGGCGTGCCGTCGGCCAGCCGCGCCCAGCTATCCTCGGCCAGACGTGCGTCCGGCTCGGCCAGCACCTGCCGCGTGACCCGCACGTCGGCCGGCACCGCCAGCCCGGCGAACGGCGAGCCCGGCGGGAACGGCGCCAGCCCCGCCGGCTTGCTCCAGGACAGCGCGCCACCAAGCTGTCGGTCCCCGGCCAGCAGCCTGACCGGCAGCAGCGAGTCGGGATGCGCCGCCGTCTGCGGCCCGGCGAAGCGCACCAGCAGCCCGCCCTTTTCCACCCAGGCGGCCAGCCGCTCGCGCTCCGGTCCGTCGGCGACCACGTGGTCGGCCAGCACCAGCACCGACAGATCGCGCCCCAGCAGCGTGTCCAGAGCACCCTCCCGCACTTCGGTATAGGGGGAGAGCGCGCGGCGCAGATAGAACGCCTGACCGAGCAGTGGCGTATCGGCCCCGGTCGCGTCCCCCGCCAGGATGCCGACCGGCCGGCGCCGCCAGCGTTCGTCCAGCAGCACCACCGCGCCGGCCGATGCCACGCCCTCCAGCGTCAGCCCGGCGAGGCGGTTGCGGATCTCCAGCGGCACTTTCA
The DNA here is from genome assembly GCA_021818505.1 of Pseudomonadota bacterium. GTDB lineage: Bacteria > Pseudomonadota > Alphaproteobacteria > Acetobacterales > Acetobacteraceae > JAFKFJ01. The sequence goes on along the minus strand of JAKADX010000013.1, from coordinate 52,627 downwards.
GCGATGCCTCGCCGCTCGCCGCCCCCGCGGCGATGGTCAGCGGCAGGCGCGCCAGCGTGCGCCCGTCGCCGGTCTGCGCCAGCACCGCGAGTTCGGTCGGCCGCGGCCGCGGCACGGCGGCAACCCGCACGCCGATCGCCTCCGTCCCTGCCTGCGGTGGCAGCAGCAGCCGTGCCGGGGCGATGGGATCGCGCAATTCCGTCACCGGGCCGATGCCGCCGAGCGCCGAAGCGAAATCCTCCCACCCCTCCCCGTCGGTCAGCCCGTCGGCGAGATAGGCGACCGAGCCGCCCTGCCCCCACGCACGCAGCGCGCGGGCGGCAGCGGGACGATCGACCGGCCAGGGCTTGGGCCGCAGCGCCGCCAGCCGCGCGCGCAGTTCGCCCGCCGGCATGGCGACGGTGGCGGTGGGCGCGGCATCGGTGTCGGCCGGGGCGGTGGCGAGCAGGGCGACCTTGCGCCCCGCGCGGTCGGCCCGGTCGAGCACGGCGTCGGCAGCGGCCATGCGGCGCGGCCAGTCGGCGGCCGAGGCCCAGCCGTCATCGACCACCAGCAGCAGCGGCCCCTGCCCCGCCAGCCGGTCCCCGGCGTCCAGCACCGGGCGGGCGAGACCGAGGATGATCAGGCCGGCCGCCAGCATCCGCAGCGCCAGCAGCCACCAGGGCGTGCGCGCCGGCGTCTCGGCGACCGCCTTCAGCCCGAGCAGCAGGCGGACCGCCGGAAACACCTCCCGCCGCGGGGCCGGCGGCGTGACGCGCAGCAGCCACCACAGCAGCGGCAGCGCCGCCAGCGCCAGCAGCACCCAGGGGGCTGCGAAGATCATCGCCGCCGCGCCGTCGGCGCGAGCGCGGTGTAGAGCGCCAGCAGCGCCGCCTCCGGCGGATGATCGGTGCGATGGACGGCAAAGCTCCAGCCGGCCGCCGCGCAGATCGCGGCCAGCCCGCGCTGCTGCGCGGCCAGGCGCTGCGCGTATTGCTCGCGCACGCCCTCGACACGGGGAATCAGCGTCGATTGCGCCCCGGTGATGCCCTGGAACCGCACACGGCCCTCATAGGGCAACGTGACCTCCGCCGGGTCGAGCACCTGCAGCAGCACGCCCGTCAACGGCACCGCCGCCAGCCGCGCGATCGCGGCCTGCCAGCGGTCCAGCGGCGCCAGCAGATCGCCGATCAACACCGCGCGCGCATGGGGCGGCAGCTTCACCTCTGGCGGCAGCCCAGCGTCCTCGCCCCCCGGCTGCTCTGGCGCCCGCTCCATCGCGTCGGCCAACCGCTCCAGCCCGGCGCGCCCGTGCAGCGGGCGGGAGCCGGGCGCGATCAGCCGCACCCGCTCGCCCCCGCGCAGCAGCAGCGCCGCCAGCGCCAGCATCAGCAGCCCGGCCCGGTCAGCCTTCTCGACCGGCTGGCCGCGCGACCTCCAGCGCATCGAGGCGCCACCGTCGCGCCAGAGGCAGACGGTCTGCGCCGCCTCCCACTCGGTCTCGCGCACATAGGTCCGGTCGGAGCGGGCGGAGACGCGCCAGTCGATGCGGCTGATCGTGTCGCCCTGAAGAAACGGACGGAACTGCCAGAAACTGTCGCCCTGCCCGACCCGGCGGCGGCCGTGGACGCCCTGGGCGACGGTGCTGGCGACCCGCTCGGCGGCGACCAGCAGCGGCGGCAGATGCGCGCCCAGCGCCTCGGCACGGCGGGCGGCAAGGCTCACCCGATGCGCTCCACCAGCCGGTCGATCATGCTGCCAACCGTCAGCCCCGCCGGGGCGGAGAATTTCAGCGCCATGCGATGCCGCAGCACCGGCTGCGCCAGCGCCGCCACGTCCTCCACGCTCGGCGCCAGCCGCCCGTCCAGCACCGCGCGCGCCCGCGTCGCCAGCATCAGCGCCTGCGCCGCGCGCGGGCCGGGACCCCAGGCGACATGCTCGCGCACCGCCTCGTCCTCGCCGCTCTCGGGCCGCCCGCTGCGCACCAGCCGCAGGATCGCCTCCAGCACCGTCTCGCCGACCGGCACGCGGCGGATCAGCGCCTGGGCGGCGAGCAGTTCCTCCGGCGTCATCGCCTGCGCCGCGTGGCCCTCGGCGGCGCCGGTGGTGGCGAGCAGCATGGCGCGCTCGGCCTCCAGATCGGGATAGCGCACGTCGATCTGCAACAGGAAACGGTCAAGCTGCGCCTCCGGCAGCGGATAGGTGCCTTCCTGCTCGATCGGGTTCTGCGTCGCCAGCACATGGAACGGACGCGGCAGCGGATGCTCGACGCCGGCGACCGCGACGCGCTGCTCCTGCATCGCCTGCAACAGCGCCGATTGCGTGCGCGGCGAGGCGCGGTTGATCTCGTCGGCCATCAGCAACTGGCAGAACACCGGGCCGGGCACGAAGCGGAAGCTGCGCCGCCCGCCGGCGTCCTCGTCCAGCACCTCGCTGCCGATGATGTCGGCGGGCATCAGGTCCGGCGTGAACTGCACGCGCTTGGACGCCATGCCGAGCGTCGTCGCCAGCGTCTCCACCAGCTTGCTCTTGCCCAGGCCCGGCACGCCGACGAGCAGCACATGGCCGCCCGAGAGCAGGGTGATCAGCGTCTCATCGACCACCTCGGACTGTCCGAGGATGACGCGGCCGATCTGCGCGCGAACGGCGGCGATGCGGGCGCCGAGCGCCTCGACCTCGGCGACGATGTCGCTGCCGGACGCGGGCGGCGGGAATGCGGCGGGGATCGCGGTCATCGAACGTCCTGATGATGCTCTGCACAGGCGGCCAGGTCACGCATAGCGGGAAGGGTCGCGCGGCGGGAGGCATCCGGGCAAGTATTTCGCCGCATGAAGTCGCGCGGCCCACTTTCACCGGCCGGGGGTGCCACCCTATATCGCGCAAGGCGGCGAAAGTCTGCGGGGCGAGGCGGAGACAAAGACGTGAACGAGGCCACGCACACGCACAAGGACGAGGACATTCAGGTCGGCGGCAGGGGCGCGATGGCGATGCCGCGGCGGCCGGCGCGACGGCCCGTCGAATGCGGCGATCTGCCGTTCCTGATCCGCCGCGACGGCACCTGGCTCTATCGCGGCAGTCCGATCGGACGGAAGGAACTGGTCTGCCTGTTCGCCTCCGTCCTGCGGCGCGAGGACGACGGCAGCTACTGGCTGCAAACGCCCGCCGAACGCGGGCGCATCCAGGTGGAGGACGTGCCGTTCCTGGCGGTCGAGATGGACTGGTGCGGCTGCGGCCGGCAGCAGTCGCTCACTTTCCGCACCAATGTCGATGAGGTCGTCACCGCCGGCCCCGACCATCCGATCCGCGTCGCTCACGACATCCTGACCTGCGAGCCGACGCCGTATATCCGCGTGCGCGGCACCGACGCGGCACCGATCGAGGCGCGCATCTGCCGCGCCGTGTATTACGAACTGGTCGCCCTGGCCGAACCGGGGATGCGGCATTGCCGCAGGATGCTGGGGGTCTGGAGCCGCGGCCTGTTCTTCCCGCTCGGCGAGATGCCGAACGGGGAGACGTGACGGGCCGCGGTGAACGCCGCAAGCCTGCGTGCCCGCCTGCTCGCCCCGGCCCAGCCCGCATCCACCCCACCGGCGCGGGGGGCATCGGTCGGCGCGGCGGGGATCGCCGCCCCCATTGCCGGCGATGACGCGCGCGACCTTTCGCCCGGCACGCTGACACCGGCGGCGGTGCTGGTGCCCTTCGTGCTCGGCGCGACGCCCGGCGTGCTGCTGACCAAGCGCACCGCGCATCTGTCCTCTCACGCCGGTCAGGTGAGTTTCCCCGGCGGCCGCATCGACCCCGGCGACGCCCATGCCGAAGCCGCGGCGCTGCGCGAGGCAGAGGAGGAGATCGGCCTCGATCCCGCGCGCGTGGAGCTGCTCGGGCGGCTGCCGCCCTATGTCACCGGCACCGGATACCGCATCACGCCGGTCCTGGGGCTGCTGCCGCCGGGCCTGCCGCTCGATGCCCTCGGACTGCACCCCTCGGCGGCGGAGGTGGATGCGGTGTTCGAGCTGCCGGTCACGGTGCTGCTCGACCCGGCGGCGCCGCAGCGTCGCCGCGCGCATGTCCGCGGCCGCTGGCGGGAATTCTGGGTCTGGCCGCATCCCGAGTATTACATCTGGGGTGCGACCGCGGCCATCCTGGTGAACCTCGCGGCGCGGCTGCGCGGGGCGGAGTGATGCGCTGGGCGGAGCTGGCGCTGTTCCTCTCGCCCGTCCTGCTCTACGCCGCCTGGCGGGTGGCGGTGGCGCGGGCACAGCCGGCACTGCTGTGGGGCGCGATCGCCCTGGTTGCCTGCCTCGCCGCCGGCACGCTGTGGTACGGCCTGACGCGGCGGCTGCCGCCCGGCACCGCCTATGTCCCCGCGCGTATCGAGGATGGGCGCATCGTGCCGGGGCATGGCGTCCCGGGCACCGCGAGGTGACCTCTCCCCCCGCCTTCCTGTCCGACCCCGCGCTGCGCCCCGTGCTGGCGGCGCTGCCGGAGGCGCGGGTGGTCGGCGGGGCGGTGCGCGACGCCCTGTGCGGGCAGCCGGTCGCCGATATCGACCTGGCGACGCCGCGCCGGCCCGAGGAAGTGATGGCCGCCCTGCGCGCGGCGGGGCTGAAAGCGGTGCCCACCGGCATCGACCACGGCACGGTGACCGCTGTCTCCGGCCATCGCGGCTTCGAGGTGACGACGCTGCGCCGCGACCTGCGCACCGACGGACGGCACGCCGAGGTCGCCTTCACCGACGACTGGCAGGCCGACGCGGCGCGGCGCGACTTCACCATCAACGCCATGTCGATGGCGCAGGACGGCACGCTGTTCGATTATTTCGGCGGCGCGGACGACCTGCGCTCCGGCCGCGTGCGCTTCGTCGGCGACCCGGCGAGGCGGATCGCGGAGGACTACCTGCGCGTGCTGCGCTTCTTCCGCTTCTGGGCGCGCTACGGCCGCGGCGCGCCCGACCCGGCGGCGGCGGCGGCGATCGCCGAGGCCGTTCCCGGCCTGCAGCGCCTCTCCGCCGAGCGGGTCTGGATGGAGCTGAAGCGCATCCTCGACGCCCCCGACCCGCGCGCGGCGGTGGCATGGATGGACCGTCTCGGCGTGCTCGCCGCGGTGCTGCCGGAGGGCGCTGTGCCGGCGCGGCTGGACGCGCTCATCGCGCGCGGCGCGCCGGCCGATCCGCTGCTGCGGCTGGCGGCGCTGCTCAACGGCGATGCGGCGTCGCTGGCGGAACGGCTGAAGCTCTCCGCAGCCGAGCGCGACCGGCTGCTGGCACTGCGCGCCGCGCCAGCCTTGTCACCCGACGCGAGCGACGCCGATCTGCGCCGCGCGCTGGCGGACGTGCCGCGTGACGTGCTGCTCGACCGGGTGTGGCTCGCCGGCGGCGATGCCGGACTGCGCGCGCGGCTCATCGCCATGCCGGTGCCGCACTTGCCCCTGCGCGGGCGCGACCTGCGCGCGGCGGGCGTGCCGGCCGGGCCGGAGGTCGGCACGCTGCTGCGCGAGCTGCGGGCGTGGTGGCTGGAGGGCGGCTGCGTGGGCGACGTGCGGGCCGAGCTGCACCGGCGCCTGGCCATGCGCGCGGCCGCCCGGACGTGATCTGCTTGTCATCGGGCTTCAGCGGCGCTAAACGAACCATTCGGATAGCGACACAAGACCGCACCGCCGGACAGCAACATGAAAGGGAGCGAGCGCGATGCCGACCAGCAAGGATATCCTCGATGACGCCGCGAAGGTTCTGAAGAAGAACCCGGTTGTGGAAATGGCGCTGAAGGACACGCTCGACCAGGGCGTCAAGGATTGCGCCACGTTCGGCAAGGCGAAGGCGGAGCTTGCCACCTCCATCAAGTCGATGAAGACCGCCGTTGACAACCTCGACGACACGCTGAAGGAACTGAACGCGGGCCTGACCGCCCTGAAGAAGAACGAGGCGGTGATGAAGGCGCCGGCGGACGCGAAAGCCTACGACAAGCTGGTGGACCAGTTCAGCGACACGATCAAGTCGGGGATGGAGTACAGCAAGAAGATCAGCGCGCAGATCAAGACCGCCGACGGTCTGAAATAGCGCGACCGGTCAGCCCGCGTAGCAGCCCGCCTGCCGCGCCCGCTCGCGCACCAGCGCGAGCACCATGTCGCAGACGGGCGCCGCGACCCCCACGAGGCCGGCGAGTTCGACCACCGCGCCGAGCAGCGCGTCGATCTCCATCGGCCGCCCGCGTTCGAGGTCCTGCAACATCGAGGTCCGGTGCGCGCCGACCTCGGCCGCACCGGCGATGCGCTTGTCCACGTCGATCGCGAAGCGCACGCCCAGCGCCTCCGCCACCGCCTGCCCTTCGACCATCATCGTCCGCGCCACCGCCCGCAGGTCGGGCCGGCCGGTCAGCCGGTCGAGCGTCGCGCCGGTCAGCGCCGAGAGCGGGTTGAAGGCAAGGTTGCCCCACAGCTTGACCCAGATCTCATCGCGGATGCGCGGGCGGATCGGCGCCTTGAAGCCGGCCGCCTGCAACGCCGCCGCCAGACGCTCGATGCGCGCGCTGCGCGTGCCGTCCGGCTCGCCAAGGGTGAAGCGGTCGCCGTAGGTGTGCTCGACCACGCCCGGCGCGGTGACTTCGGCCGCCGGATAGACGATGCAGCCGATCGCCTGCGCCGGCGGCAGCGTCGCCCAGACCGCGCCGTCGGGATCGACGCTCGCCACGCGCCGGTCGCGCAGCGGTCCCTCGAAGCCGTAGAAATACCAGTAGGGCACGCCGTTGATCGCGGTGACGAGCGACGTCTGCGGCCCCATCATGCGCGCGATGTCCGCCGCCGCGCCGGCCAGCGCGTGCGCTTTCAGCGTCACCACGACGGCGTCCTGCTCGCCGGCCTCGGCGGCGGTGCCGACGCAGCGGGGATGCGTGACGATCCGCTCGCCGCCGCTGATCAGGGTCAGGCCGTCGCGCTGCATCGCCGCCAGATGCGGGCCGCGCGCGACCACCGTGACCTCCGCCCCCGACTGCGCCAGCCGCGCCGCCAGCAGCCCGCCGATCGCGCCGGCGCCGAAGACGCCGATCCTCATCCGCCCAGGCCCAGCCGCGCCGCCAGCCCGATGCGCTGCAACTTGCCGGTTGCACCCTTGGGAATTTCCGACAGGAACACCACGCGGCGCGGCACCTTGAAGGCCGCGAGCCGCGCGGCCGCGAAATCGCGCAGCCCGGCCTCGTCGCAACTCGTGCCCTCGCGCAGCACCACCGCGGCGGCGACCTCCTCGCCCAGCTTGTCGTGCGGCATCGCGAAGGTCACGACCTGCTGCACGGCGGGATGCTCCATCAGCACCGCATCGACCTCCAGCGGACTGACCTTCTCGCCGCCGCGATTGATGATCTCCTTCAGCCGGCCGGACAGGCGCAGGTATCCCGCCGCGTCCAGCCAGCCTTCGTCGCCGGTGCGGAACCAGCCGTTGGTGAACGCCTTTGCGTTCGCCTCCGGGTTCGCCTCATAGCCGGCGGTGACGTTGCGGCCACGGATCACCACCTCGCCGCGTTCGCCGCTCGGCAGCAGCGCGCCGGCGTCGTTCATGATCGCCACCTCCGGCCCGGCGGCGAGACCGACCGAGCCGGCGTAACGCGGCGCCGGCGGCAGCGGATTGCTGGCCATCTGGTGCGATGCCTCGGTCATGCCGTAGCTCTCGATGACCGGCACGCCGAACGCCGCCTCCAGCGCCGTCATCACCTGCGGCGGCAGGGACGCGGAGGAGGAACGCAGCAGCCGCAGCCGCCCGCGCGCGATGATCTCCCGGTTGCGCTCGGCATAGGGCAGCAGCGCCTGATACATGGTCGGCACCGCCGTCACCCAGGACGGCCGCACCTCCTCGAACCACGCGAAGAAACGGAACGCGTTGAACCCGGGCGTCGCGCACACCGACGCGCCGGCGCCCAGCGAGGCGAGCGTTGCCGCCATCAGCCCGTGGATGTGGAACAGCGGCATGATGTTCAGGCAGCGATCGTCGGGCGCCAGCCGCAGCGTGCGGCCGATGTGGAAGGCCGAGGCGGTGACGTTGACGTGGCGCAGCGGCACGATCTTGGGGCGCGAAGTGGTGCCCGAGGTGTGCAGCACCAGCGCCACGTCGTCCGCCTGCGCCGGCCCCGCGTGCGCGGGCGTGCCGGTGAGCGGCACCGCGGGATGCAGCGTGAACGCGCCGGCCGCCTCACCGGGCCGCAGGTCGAGCACGGGAACCCCGCGCGCGGCGGCGACGGCGCGGGCAGGGCTGTCCATGCCCTCCAGGATCACCAGCGCGCGGGCGTGCAGGTCGGCGAGGTAGAAGTCGAACTCCTCGGCCTTGTAGGACGGATTGAGCGGCGCGGTGGTGGCGCCGGAGGCGATGGCGACGAAGGACGCGGCCATCTCGGGTCCGTTGGGCAGCACGATCGCCACCCGGTCGTTGCGCCCGATGCCCATGGCGTTCAGCGCCGCGACCGTTTCGCGCGCGAGTTCGCCAAGCGCGCCATGCGCGAGCCACGGCCGCCCCGGCGCGCCGATCGCGCGCCCCTCCGGTGCGGCGCGGGCGAGCAGGTCGGGGATCGTGTCGGCGGGATAGGCGTCGGTCATGCGCGGTCCTCCCTCGCCCCCGGCATACTCCCCGGCCCGGGGATGGTGAAGGCGGCGCGGCGCGCGCTATGTTTGCGGGCATGAGCGCCACCGCCCGCATGCCCCGCCGGCACATGACCGTCGCGGAGTTCCGCGCCTGGAACCCTGGCGACGGCACCGTCGAACGCTGGGTGCTGCGTGACGGCGAGCCGGAGATGATGGCGCCCGCCTCTGACCGGCACGGCGCGATCCAGGCACGGTTGACGCAGTTGCTGACGAATCATTTCGATGCGCGGGAGAGCGCCTGCCGCATCGTGGCCAACCCCGGCGTGATCCCGCATCTGCGATCGGCGCACAACATGCTCTGCCCCGATCTCGGCGTGACCTGCGACCCGGCGACGGGGCGGCATGACCTGGCCAACCCTGTGGTGCTGATCGAAATCCTCTCGCCCTCGAACGAGAGCGAGACGCGGGCGAATGTCTGGGCCTTCGCGACCATCCCCTCGGTCGCCGAGATCGTCATCCTCGACAGCCTGCGCATCGCCGCCGAGGTGCTGCGACGGCGGCCGGACGGGTCGTGGCCGGACGACCCGGAGCTGCTCGGGCCGGACGACACGCTGCGGCTGGACAGCATCGGGTTTGCCGCGCCGCTGCGCGCGGCCTATCGCGGCGCCGGCCTGACCTGACGCGCCGATGCCGCATTTCCGGCTGGAAGCGGAGCACGGTGGCCGGGTGGCGGGGGTGGACGAGGCGGGGCGGGGGCCGCTCGCCGGGCCGGTGCTCGCCGCCGCCGTGGTGCTGCCGCGCCGGTTGCCGCGCGGGCTGCGCGGGCTGATCGACGATTCCAAGAAGCTCGATCCGGCCGCGCGGCAGGCGGCGTTTGACGCGCTGATTGACGCACGCCGCGCCGGGGCGGCGGAGATCGGCGTGGCCGCCGCGTCGGTTGCCGAGATCGCGCGGCTGAACATCCTGCACGCCGCCCTGCGCGCCATGTGCCGCGCGGTCGCGCGCCTGCCCGCCCCGCCCGACCTCGCGCTGGTGGACGGCAACCAGCCCCCGCCGCTCGGCTGCGCGGTGCGCTGCGTGGTCGATGGCGATGCGCTCTGCCTCTCGATCGCCGCCGCGTCGATCGTGGCGAAGGTGCTGCGCGACCGCGTCATGACGCGGCTTGCCGCGCGCTGGCCCGGCTATGGCTGGGAAAGCAACGCCGGCTACGCCACCGCCGCGCACCGTGCGGCGCTGATGCGGCTTGGTCCGACGCACCACCACCGCGCCGGGTTCGGCACGGTGCGTCAATTGGCGCTGCCGCTCCGCGACTGACGCGCGGCGCTGCGTCATTTGCCGCGTCGTTTCCGCGTCGTTTGCCGCGTCGATTGCCGCCGCCGCACCGGCGATTGACGCGGCACGACGCGGCCGGTCGCGGTGCGCGGACGGAGTGGGTTCTTGAGAGTGTGCGGGGGAGCGCGGCGCGTGCGCCGCCGGCCCACGGGGCGCCGGGTCGCACCGGCTGCGTCATACCCCCCGGTAAACCGGGGGGTGTATGACGAACACCCGGCGGCGCCGCCGGCCGCCCCGTACCGCGCGCATGGCGCAAAATGTACAGCCGTCCCCGTCCTCGCGTCGGGCCCCCGAACGACACGAGGTCGGTCCGTCAATGGGCGGCAGCCCGGCGGAGGGTCAGGCCGGGATGGCGCCGCGATTTGGTGAGCAAAAATAACACATGACCCCGCTGCCGGGCAACGCCGTCTATCCGACGAGCGCCGCCCGCACGGCTGCCAGCGCGGCGTCGGCGGCAGCGCCGTCCGGGCCGCCGGCCTGCGCCAGATCGGGCCGACCGCCGCCGCCCTTGCCGCCGACCGCGGCCGCCGCCGCGCGCACCAGGTTCACCGCGTTGAAGCGGTCGGCCAGTTCCGGGGCCACGCCGACCACGATGCTCGCCTTGCCCTCGGCTGTGGACACCAGCGCGACCACGCCGCCGCCGATCTGCTTGCCGATGGTCTCGGCCAGCCCCTTGAGGTCACGCGGCGGCACCTCGCCGAGATTGCGCGCGGCGAGCTTCACCCCGCCCACCTCCTCCACACCGCCGCCGGCCTCGCCTGTCGCGAGCTTGCGTTGCAGGTCCGAGACCTGCCGCTCCAGCCGCCGCCGCTCCTCCAGCAGGGCCGCGATCCGCTCGGGCACTTCGGCGGGCGAGGCACGCAGCGCGGCGGCCGCCTCGGCGAGACGCTGCCCGACCTCGCTCACCGCCGCCTCGGCGGCGGCGCCGGTGACGGCCTCGATGCGCCGCACGCCGGCGGCGACGGCGGATTCGGAGAGGATGTGGAAGAAGCCGATATCGCCGGTGCGGCGCACATGCGTCCCGCCGCACAGTTCGATGGAATAGGCCGGGCGGTTGCCGCCGCCCGCGCCCATCGACACCACCCGCACCTCATCGCCGTATTTCTCGCCGAACAGCGCCATCGCCCCCTCGGCCACCGCCGCGTCGGGCGTCATCAGCCGCGTCGTCACCTCGGCGTTCTCGCGGACGCGCGCGTTCACCTCGCGCTCGACCCAGGCGAGGTCGTCGCGGCCGATCGGGCTGGGGTGGCTGATGTCGAAACGCAGGCGGTCGGGGGCGTTGAGGCTGCCCTTCTGCGTGACGTGCTCGCCCAGCCGGCGGCGCAGCGCCTCGTGCAGCAGGTGGGTCGCCGAATGGTGCGCGCGGATGGCGCCGCGGCGCGCGTGATCGACATCGGCCAGGACCGCGCCGCCGACCTCGGCCTCGCCCTCGGTCACCACGCCGAGATGGACGAACACGTCGCCCAGCTTCTTCTGCGTGTCGGTGATCGCGATGCGCAGGCCGGGTGCGGTGATGGTGCCCTGATCGCCGACCTGCCCGCCGCTTTCGCCGTAGAACGGCGTCTGGTTGAGCACCACGGCGACCTCGGCGCCCGCCGGGGCGCGATCGACCGGCTGGCCGGCCACCACCAGCGCGGTGATCACCGCCTCCGCCGTCTCGGTGCTGTAGCCGAGGAATTCCGTCCCGCCGAGCTTCTCGCGCAGCTCGAACCACACCCGCTCGGTCGCCGCCTCGCCCGATCCGGCCCAGGCGGCGCGGGCACGCCGGCGCTGCTCGGCCATCGCGGTCTCAAACCCGGCGACATCGACCGCGCGCCCCTGCTCGCGCAGCGCATCCTGCGTCAGGTCGAGCGGGAAGCCGTAGGTGTCGTACAGGCGGAACGCCACCTCGCCGGGCAGCGGCGCGCCCGCGCCAAGCCGGCGCGTCTCCTCGGCCAGCAGGTGCAGGCCGCGTTCCAGCATCGCCTTGAAGCGCGTCTCCTCCAGCCGCAGCGTCTCGGCGATCAGCGCCTCGGCGCGCGGCAGTTCGGGATAGGCCGCACCCATCTGGCGCACCAGCGCCGGCACCAGCCGCCACATCACCGGCTCGCGCGCGCCCATCATGTGCGCGTGACGCATGGCGCGGCGCATGATCCGGCGCAGCACGTAGCCGCGGCCCTCGTTGGACGGCAGCACGCCATCGGCGATCAGGAAGCTGGTCGAGCGCAGATGGTCGGCGATGACGCGATGGCTGACCTTGAACGACCCGTCCGGGTCGGTGCCGGTGGCCTCGGCGCTGGCCAGGATCAGCGCGCGCAGCGTGTCGGTGTCGTAGTTGTCGTGCTTGCCCTGCAGGATGGCGGCGAACCGCTCCAGCCCCATGCCGGTGTCGATCGAGGGGCGCGGCAGCGGCACGCGCGTGCCCGGCGGCCCCTCCTCGAACTGCATGAACACGAGGTTCCAGATTTCGATGAAGCGGTCGCCCTCGGCGTCCTCGCTGCCGGGCGGGCCGCCCGCCACCTCCGGTCCGTGGTCGTAGAAGATTTCGCTGCACGGGCCGCACGGGCCGGTGTCGCCCATGCGCCAGAAATTGTCGGCGGTCGCGATGCGGATGATGCGCTGCTCGGGCAGTCCGGCGATGCGGTGCCAGAGCGCGGCGGCCTGCTCGTCCTCCGAATAGACCGTGACCAGCAGCCGGTCGGCCGGCAGGCCGAAGTCGCGGGTCACCAGCCGCCAGGCATGTTCGATGGCAACATCCTTAAAGTAATCACCAAAGGAAAAATTGCCCAGCATCTCGAAAAACGTGTGATGCCGCGCCGTGTAACCGACATTATCGAGGTCGTTGTGCTTGCCGCCGGCACGCACGCATTTCTGAGCCGTGGTGGCGCGAGAATACGGGCGCTTCTCCTGCCCGGTGAATACATTCTTGAACTGTACCATGCCGCTGTTGGTGAACAGCAGCGTCGGGTCGTTACGTGGAACCAGTGGACTGCTCGGCACCACGGCATGGCCATGGCGCGCGAAGTAGTCCAGGAAGGTTGCACGGATGTCGTTGCTGCTGGCCATGAGGCGCGGGAGTCCTGGCGTTAATGATCGGAGTGGCAGGCATTAGCGCAGCGCCTCGGCGATGTCATCCGGCGGCGGTGGCCGGCTCCGGCAGCGCCGGGGCCACAGCGCAAGCATTACGACCGGATGCTCCCGACAACGTGAAATCAACTATCAATAGAATGCCGCAATCCCAACTCGCGACGGATTGAGCACAGATAACAGTACGTTCAGCGTAATCACGCGCACGTAAGATCGCGGCGGTTTTACCGAATTTCGGCGTTGCAACCGCTACGTTACGGGCACGAACGACACGGCGGGAGCGCAGGGCGAGATGAGCTCATCGGTATCGGCGGCGAACTGGATCAATGTCGGGTCGAGCGGCAGTTGGACGGATGCGGCCGCGTGGAGCACCGCCTCGGTGCCGGGGGCCGGGAACAATGTCCTGATCGGCAGCAACGCCTCCGCCCCCACCGTGCCGTGGACGGTCACCGTGCAGGGCGCACAGGCGGCCAACAACCTGACCCTGATCATGGGCGCGCAGGGCACGCTGTCGCTCGGCGGCGCGCTGAACGTCACCGGCATGGCCTCGCTGGGGTACGGCTCGCTCAACGGGGCGGTCGTGGACCTGGGCACCGGCGCGTCGTTCAGCGCGGGCGCCATGGTGGCAGTGGGTTCCAGCTTCCTGGTCAACGGCGCCACGATCACGACCGGCAGCTATGCCGATCTCGACAAGGCAAGCGCCACCCTGGAGAACGGCGGCGTCTGGAACGCCAACACGTTCTGGGTCGGCCAGTACTTCACCACCGCCGTGACGGTCGAGGCCGGCAGCCAGTTGCATGCCGCCACCCAGCTCAACATCGGCTATGACGGCTCCGCCAAGGACCCGCAGGCCGTCGGCATCGGCGCGCTGACCGCCGCCGGCGGCGGCGAGATCACGGCGGGCGCGCTCAGCCTCGTCGATCAATCGGTGCTGAAGATCGACAGCCTGAGTTCCGTGGCCATCGGCGGCGCAGGGTCGGTGGCCGGCGCGCTGGTGATCGGCGGCGGCGGCTCGGCATCCCTGGAATGGGGGCAGGTCCAGGGCAACGTGGTCGATGACGGCGCCATCACGGCCCAGATCAACCCGACCGGCTCGCCCATCGCGGTCGGCACCGGGCCGGTCATCACCGGCGCCCTGAGCGGGACCGGCAGCGTGAAAGTGGGCGGCGGCTACACGATGCAGGTCGGCACCGCCGACGGCTTCGCCGGCAACATCACCATCGACCCGAACGCGAAGATGGTTGTGCTGACCGGTGCCGCGCCCACCGGGTCGATCAGCATGTCCGGCGGCACCCTTGATCTGCGCGGCGTCGCGTTCACCCCCGGCGAAACCGTCAGCTACAGCGGCAGCGATCTGTCGTTCGGCGGACAGATGCTCAATGTCGGCGCGGGGCTGTCGCCCGCGCGCTTCAGCGTCACCTCCGACGGCCAGGGCGCCACGCCCGGCACGCTGATCGTGGAAACCGCCTGCTACGCCGCCGGCACCCGCATCGCGACCGAGCGCGGCGAGGCACCGGTGGAGACGCTGCGGCCCGGCGACCGCGTGCGCACCGCCGCCGGACGCATCGCCCCGGTGCGCTGGATCGGACGGGCGACGCACGACGTGCAGGCGCAGCCGCATCTGGCGCCGGTGCGCATCGCCGCCGGAGCCTTCGGACCCGGCCTGCCGCGGCGCGACCTGCTCGTCTCCGGCGACCATGCGATCGCGGTCGGCGATGTGCTGGTGCCGGCCCGTCGGCTGCTCAACGACTGCACCATCCGGCAGGAACCGGCCCGCGGCACGGTCACCTACCTGCATGTCGAACTCGACCGCCACGACCTGTTGCTGGCCGAAGGGCTGGCCGCGGAAAGCTACCTCGACACGGGCAATCGCGGCCAGTTGGACGGCAGCGGGCTGCGGCAGGTCGTCGGCGACGCCGAGGCGGCGGCGCTGCGCGCCTTTGCCGAGCGTGGCTGCGCGCCGCTGGTGCTGCGTGGGCCGGAGGTGGACGCGGCGCGGGCGGCGCTGCGGGCCCGCGCGGAAGCAGCCGGCTGGCGGTTGGTCACCGACCCGGGGCTGACCGTCGAATCCGACCGCCGCGGCATCGAGGTCGCCGGTTTCGGGCGCGACATCATGCGCATCGTGCTGCCGCCGGGCGGCTGCGAGCTGCGTCTGCGCAGCCGCAGCTTCGTCCCCGCCTTCCTCGATCCGGCGACGCCGGACGGACGGCGGCTCGGCGTGGCGCTGGAGGTCGAGCGCGACGGGGCCCGGCTGGAGGAAAACGCATTCACGCGCGGCTGGTATGCGGCCGATGCAGGCGTCCAATGGCGCTGGACCAACGGCACCGCGGTTCTGGCCCTGAGCGGCCGGCCGCATCGGTCGGTGCTGACCGTGCGCGTGATGGCGGCGGGCGCCCGCTACTGGAGCTTCGACCCGGTGCTGGCGCGCGCCGCCTGAGCGGCGCGGCCAGGACGGTCAGCCGGCAGGCGGCGGCTCGGCGCCGGTGCGCTCGGTGATCAGCCGGTAGTGCTCGATGCGCCGATGCGCGGCGAAGTTGAACGTGCTGCCCTTGTTGATCCGGCAAAGATCGAGGCGGCAGACGGCGGTGATGACCTCATCGTCCTCCGTGCTCGCCTGGGCGATGATCTCCCCGGACGGTGCGACGATGCAGGAGCCGCCGAGCAGGTCGGAGCCTTCCTCCTTCCCCGCCTTCGCGGTGCCGACGACGAAGCAGGCGTTCTGATAGGCGCCGGCCTGCAATGACAGGTGGTTGTGGAACGCCGCGAGGTGGTCGTACTGCGGCGTCATCACCGAGGGGATCGGCGTGTTGTAGCCAACCAGCACCAGCTCCACGTCCTGCAACCCCATGACGCGATAGGTCTCCGGCCAGCGGCGGTCGTTGCAGATGCACATGCCGATATTGGCGTCCATCACTCGCCAGACCGGGAAGCCGAGATCGCCCGGCTCGAAATACTTCTTCTCCAGGTGCTGATAGGGGCGGTTCGGCAGGTATTCGCTGTGGCCGGGCAGATGCACCTTGCGGTAGCGGCCGGCGATGCGGCCCTGCCGGTCCACCAGGATCGCGGTGTTGAAGTGGCGGATACGCCCGCCCTCCGTCACGCGTTCGGCATAGCCGAGATAGAATCCGACGCCGAGCCGCGCCGCCGCCTCGAACAGCGGGCGCGTCTCCGGCCCCGGCATTTCGGTCTCGAACCAGGCATCAATCTCCGCCGGGTCGTCCATCCACCAGCGCGGAAAGAAGGTGGTCAGCGCCAGTTCGGGGAACACCACCAGCCGGGCACCGCGCCCATGCGCTTCCTCCAGCAGGGCGAGCAGGCGGCGGACGACGGCGGCGCGCGATTCGCTGCGCGCGATCGGGCCGGTCTGCGCGGCGGCGACGATCAGGGTGCGGGACATGCGAGTCTCCTCGTGGCTGCCCCGGTATGTCGGCACAACTCCGTGGCCGGCGCCAGCCGACTGCGCGGGTGCAGCGTCAGAACCGCGTCGTCAGATCGGTCAGCCAATCCGGGGAGGCGGCGACCAGCACCGCCTCCAGCCGATGCTCTTCGCCGCTGAGGATCAGGACCGCGATGGCGAGCGCGCCGGCGCCGAGCAGCAGCTTGCCCGCCCCACCGGCCGCCAGCAGCCGCCCGCGCCAGCGCAGGAACGCGCGCCGCGACAGCGCGCCGACTGCCAGCAGCGGCAGCGCCGTGCCGATGCCGAACGCGGCCATCACGCCCGCGACCGCCGGCAGGTCGCGGCCCCGTGCCGCAAGCAGGGAGGCCGCGCCCAGCGTCGGGCCGACGCAGGGCGTCCAGACCACGCCGAGCAGCAGCCCGACCACGAACTGCCCCCCGGCACCGGCCGGCGCCAGACGATCGAGTGCGCGGTGGCCGGCATCCATGATCCCGCCGCCCGCCAACGCCAGACGCCGCTGCAAGCCGCCGCTGAGCAGCAGCGCGCCCATAGCCGCGAGCAGCACCGCGCCGCCGGCGCGCAGCGCACCCTCATCCAGCCCGATCGCGAAGCCGATGGTGGCGACGAACAGGCCGGCGCCGACGAAGGCCGCCACCAGCCCGCCGACCAGCGCCACCAGCCCCAGCCGCGATGCGGCGGCGGCCGGCGCCAGCACCAGCGGCAGCAGCGGCAGCACGCAGGGCGAGAGCACCGTCAGCAGCCCGGCGAGGAAGCCAAGACCGACGTGCATCAGTGCAGCGCGCTGTCCACGATCGCCGCGATCTTGTCCGGATCGGTCTCCCCGACCGAGCGGGCGGTTTCCTTGCCGCCGTGGAAGGCGATCAACGTGCTCTGCATGGTGGCGCCGAAGCGGCGCACGGCGTCCTTCTGCGTGTCGAAATCGACGTTGAACACCTGAAGGTCCTTGCAGGCCGGCGTCGCCTCGATGCGGTGCAGGATCGGGCGCTGCCTGGCGCAGGTCGGGCACCAGCCAGCCTCGATGTGCACCAGGATCGGCTCGCCGGCCGCCTGCGCCGCCGCGAAGGCCTGGGCGCTGTAGTCCCTGACGGTTGCCGCGCGGGCGGCGGGGGCCAGGATCAGTCCGAAAAGGGCGGCGGCGAGCAGCGGGCGGCGGCGCATCGGCGGCTCCTCAAATGTGGCATGATATCAGTCTCCGCCGCTTCGGCGGTTGTTACAACCGGCGGCGGCATGGCGGTTGCGTGGAGCTTTCGCGCGGCGACCCGCGTGGCATGGCGATGCGGCGGCGTGCCGCTATTGTGGGCAGGTCACGCTTCGGGGGGCAGCGACGGACGACATGAACCTGACACCGCGCGAGAAGGACAAGCTGCTGATTTCGATGGCCGCGATGGTGGCACGGCGGCGGCTGGAGCGAGGCGTGAAGCTGAACCACCCGGAGGCGGTCGCGCTGATCACCGATTTCGTGGTCGAGGGCGCGCGCGACGGCCGCTCGGTCGCCGACCTGATGCAGGCGGGCGGGCACGTGCTGACGCGCGAACAGGTCATGGAGGGGGTGGCCGAGATGATCCACGACGTTCAGGTGGAGGCGACCTTCCCCGACGGCACGAAACTCGTCACCGTGCACGAGCCGATCCGATGATCCCCGGCGAGATCGTGACCCCGGCGGGCGATGTCGAACTGAATGCCGGCCTGCCGCGCACCACGCTGATCGTCGCCAATACCGGCGACCGGCCGATCCAGGTCGGCAGCCACTATCATTTCGCCGAGACCAATCCGGCGCTGTCTTTCGACCGCAAGGCGGCGCGCGGACAGCGGCTCGACATCGCCGCCGGCACGGCGGTGCGCTTCGAGCCGGGGCAGACGCGCGAGGTGACGCTGGTGCCGTTCCAGGGCCGGCGCGTGGTGTTCGGATTCCGCGGCGACGTGATGGGAGACCTCGACTGATGGCGCGCTTATCCCGCCGTGCCTACGCGGATATGTTCGGCCCGACCGTGGGCGATGCGGTGCGGCTCGCCGACAGCGAACTCTGGGTCGAGGTCGAGCGCGACGTCACCGTCTATGGCGACGAGGTGAAGTTCGGCGGCGGCAAGGTGATCCGCGACGGCATGGGCCAGTCGCAGACCACCGCCGCGCAGGGCGCGGCCGATACCGTCATCACCAACGCGCTCATCATCGACCACTGGGGCATCGTCAAGGCGGATATCGGCATCTCCCGGGGCCGCATCAGCGGCATCGGCAAGGCCGGCAACCCCGACACGCAGCCGGGCGTCTCGATCGTCATCGGGCCGGGGACCGAAGTGATCGCGGGCGAGGGCAAGATCGTCACTGCCGGCGGCATCGACGCGCATATCCACTTCATCTGCCCCCAGCAGGTCGAGGAGGCGCTGGCATCCGGGATCACGACGATGCTCGGCGGCGGCACCGGCCCGGCCACCGGCACGGCGGCGACCACCTGCACGCCCGGCCCGTATCATCTGGCGCGGATGCTGCAGGCCGCCGAAGGGTTGCCGATGAATCTCGGCTTCGCCGGCAAGGGGAATGCGTCACACCCGGCCGCGCTGGAGGAGATGGTGCGCGCCGGCGCCTGCGCGCTCAAGCTGCACGAAGACTGGGGCACCACGCCGGCGGCGATCGACTGCTGCCTGTCGGTCGCCGATCGCTTCGACGTGCAGGTGATGATCCACACCGACACGCTGAACGAGAGCGGCTTCGTCGAGGACACGATCGCCGCCTTCAAGGGCCGCACCATCCACGCCTTCCACACCGAGGGCGCGGGCGGCGGCCATGCGCCCGACATCATCAAGGTCGCGGGCCTTGCCAACGTGCTGCCGAGTTCGACCAACCCGACACGGCCCTACACGGTCAACACGCTGGATGAGCATCTCGACATGCTCATGGTCTGCCATCACCTCGACCCGAGCATCGCGGAGGACGTTGCCTTTGCGGAAAGCCGCATCCGCAAGGAAACCATCGCCGCCGAGGACATCCTGCACGATCTCGGCGCGCTTTCGATGATGGCCTCCGACAGCCAGGCGATGGGGCGGGTCGGCGAGGTGATCACGCGAACCTGGCAGACCGCGCACAAGATGAAGACGCAGCGCGGAAGCTTTCCGGGTGACGGGCCGCGGCGCGACAATGCGCGGGTGAAGCGCTACATCGCCAAATACACCATCAACCCGGCGATCGCGCATGGCTTCGCGCACGAGGTCGGCAGCGTGGAGGTGGGCAAGCTCGCCGATCTGGTGATCTGGTCGCCCGCCTTCTTCGGCGCCAAGCCCGACATGGTGATCAAGTCGGGCACGATCCTGATGGCGATGATGGGCGATCCCAACGCCTCGATTCCCACACCGCAGCCGGTTCACGCCCGCCCGATGTTCGGGGCGTTCGGACGCGCGATGGCGGAGTCCTGCCTGACGTTCGTCTCGGCGGCGGCGCTGGACGCCGACCTGGGCACGCGGCTCGGCCTCACGCGCCGGCTGGTCGCGGTTTCAGACACGCGGGGCGGCATTGGCAAACGCAGCATGATCCACAACGACGCGACACCCGTCATCGAGGTCGATCCCGAAACCTATGAGGTGCGCGCCGACGGCGTGCTGCTGACCTGCCAGCCTGCCACCGTGCTGCCGATGGCGCAGCGGTATTTCCTGTTCTGATGCGCGCGCGGCGGGTGCTGCCGGCCGGAAGCTGGGACGCGGCCACGGCGGTCGATACCGTATCGCTGGACTACGACTCGCGCCACCGCCGGCGGATCGTCCTGACCACCGTGCGCGGACGCGATCTGCTGCTGGACCTGCCGCGCGCGGTGGCGCTGCGCGACGGCGACGGACTGGCGCTCGACGAAGGCGGCGCCGTGCGCGTCGCGGCGCGGCCGGAGCGGCTTGCCGAAATCCACGCGCACGACGACGGCGAACTGGCGCGGATCGCCTGGCATCTCGGCAACCGGCACCTGCCGGTGCAGTTCGTCGGAGACCGGCTGCGCATCCGCGTCGATCACGTCATCGAGGAGATGGTGGCGATCCTCGGCGGCCATCTGGAGCACGTCGAGGCGGCATTCGATCCCGAGTCCGGCGCCTATGCCGGCGGCCAGTCCCATCACCACCTCGGCCACGACCACCCGCATGACGACTGACGCGGACGGCCTGCTGCGCCTGCTGGCGTGGCTCTCGCCGACTTTTCCGACCGGCGGATTCGCATGGTCGCACGGCATCGAGTGGGCGGTCGAGGCGGGCGAAATCAGCGATGCGGCGGGCCTGCGTGTCTGGCTGGAGGACGTGCTGGCGCGCGGCTCCGGGCGCAGCGACGCCATCCTGCTGCGCCACGCGCATCGCGCTGCCGGGGATGACGACGCGCTTGCCGCGATCTGCGAATTCGCGCTCGCCGCCCAGCCCGCGGCGGAGCGGCGGGCCGAAACCGTGGGCCAGGGCAACGCCTTCCGGCTCGCCGCCGCGCCGTGGGACAGCACGGTGCTGCGCCGACTGGCGGCCCGCGTGGCGGACGTTCCCTACCCGGTCGCGGTCGGTGCGCTGGCCGGTGCGCACGATATTGCCGAGGACGACACGGTGCTGGGGCTGCTGCAGGCCGTTGCCACCAACCTGATCTCGGCGGCGGTGCGACTGGTACCGCTCGGTCAGTCGGCCGGGCTATCCGTCCTGGCCGCACTCGCCCCGACCGTGCGCGCGGTCGCGGCCCAGACGCAGACGGCCGGACTCAACGATCTGGGCGGCGCGTGTTTCCGCTCCGACCTCGCCGCGATGCGGCACGAAACGCAATACACGAGGCTCTTCCGATCATGAATGAAAGCGAAGGCAGCGGCCCGCTGCGCGTGGGCGTAGGCGGGCCGGTGGGCACCGGCAAGACCGCCCTGATGGACGCACTGTGCCGTGCGTTCCGCACGCGCTACGACATCGCGGCCATCACCAACGATATCTACACCAAAGAGGACGCGGAGTTCCTGACGCGGGCCGGTTCGCTGCCGCCCGAGCGCATTCTCGGCATCGAAACCGGCGGCTGCCCGCACACCGCGATCCGCGAGGACGCCAGCATCAACCTGGCCGGCGTCGCCGACCTGCGGCGGCGCTTTCCGCGGCTGGACGTGATCCTGATCGAAAGCGGCGGCGACAACCTCGCGGCAACATTCAGCCCGGAACTCGCCGACCTCACGATCTACGTCATCGATGTTTCGGCCGGCGACAAGATTCCGCGCAAGGGCGGGCCAGGCATCACGCGCAGCGATCTGCTCATCATCAACAAGATCGACCTCGCGCCCCTGGTCGGCGCCGATCTCGGGGTGATGGAGCGCGATGCCCGGCGAATGCGCGGCGAGCGGCCGTTCGTGTTCGCCAACATCCGCGCGGGCATCGGCGTGGCCGACGTGGCGGCATTTATCGAGCGCCGTGGCGGCCTGGCTCATGCCGGTAAAGTCGATTAGCCGCATCACGAAATGGCGAGCCGGCAGGAACTGTCCGGGGTGCCCTTGACGGGGAAGGCAGGGCCGAAAAAAATGGCGGCGCACGGGGCGCCGCCAAGTTTAGGGAGGAAACGTCCAAGAAGCAGGGCGAGATCATCGCCGTGCTGCGTCGCACAATAAGGCTGCCCCGGCTCACAATCAAGCGCAATCTGCGATAACGACGGCGTGTTGCACGCAAGCGATGGGCCTGTGCCTTTTTGGACACACGGACCCGCGGTGCATCGCTTGCATCTAATGGAGATGCCGCAGGTGTTGGGTGTGGCGCCAGTCGGCCGGGCTGATGAGCCCCGTCGAGGCGACGCGCACCGAATGCAACCGCCCTTCGATTTCCGTCTCCCAGAACGCAAGGAAACGGCGCAGCACGGGGAAGCGCGGCGCGAGGTCGAGTTGCTGCCAGATGAAGCTCTGCAGGACCGCAGGATGGTCGGGAAGGTGGTAGAGGATCTCAGCGGTGGTCAGACGGTAGCCCTGCAACCGCTGCTGAAAGTCGGTTTCACGCGTCATCCAGCCCTCCGTCACTGCCTGCTCCGTCGCCCGCGCCGCGCTCGTTCCCAACTGCGATACCGCCGTGCGGGTCGCGCCAGATTGACATGCTTCCCCGCCGTGCCTGCAAGACAAAATTGAGCAATCTCAAAGTCTTGGCACTCAGTCTGCACGAGTGCTGCCGCCGCTTGACAGGCGCAGGTCGTTTCCCTAGATCGCTGGCACTCCCTGACCGGGAGTGCTAACAGCACTGAATCATCCAGGAGCGATCCGAATGAAGTTCCGTCCCCTCCATGACCGGGTCGTGGTCCGGCGCATCACCGCCGAGGAGAAGACCTCGGGCGGGATCATCATCCCCGACACGGCGAAGGAAAAGCCGATGGAAGGCGAGGTGGTGGCAGCCGGCCCCGGTGCGCGCAACGAGCAGGGCCAGCTGGTCGCCCTCGACGTCAAGGCCGGTGACCGCGTTCTGTTCGGCAAGTGGTCGGGCACCGAAGTCAAGATCGACGGCGAGGAGCTGTTGATCATGAAGGAGTCCGACATCATGGGCATCATCGACACGGGTCACGCGCACAAGAAGGCTGCCTGACCGGCACCTGCCTGCGCGACGACGACCAGGACTGAGACACAGAGGATCAAACGAAAATGGCTGCCAAAGAAGTTCGTTTCGGCGGCGATGCGCGCGCGCGCATGCTGCGTGGCGTCGACATTCTCGCCGATGCGGTGAGGGTGACGCTCGGCCCGAAGGGCCGCAACGTCGTGCTCGACAAGAGCTTCGGCGCGCCGCGGATCACCAAGGACGGTGTGACCGTGGCCAAGGAAATCGAACTGTCCGACAAGTTCGAGAACATGGGCGCGCAGATGGTGCGCGAGGTCGCCAGCAAGACCAATGACATCGCCGGGGACGGCACCACCACGGCGACGGTGCTGGCGCAGTCGATCGTGCGCGAGGGCGCCAAGGCGGTGGCCGCCGGCATGAACCCGATGGACCTCAAGCGCGGCATTGACAAGGCCGTTGCGACGCTGGTCGATGAGCTGAAGGCGCGCTCGAAGAAGATCACCACGCCGGCAGAGACCGCGCAGGTCGGCACGATCTCGGCGAACGGCGAGGCGGAGATCGGCAAGATGATCTCCGAGGCGATGCAGAAGGTCGGTAACGAAGGTGTGATCACGGTCGAGGAAGCCAAGGGCATCCAGACCGAACTCGACGTGGTCGAGGGCATGCAGTTCGACCGCGGCTATGTCTCGCCCTACTTCATCACCAACGCGGAGAAGATGACGGCCGAACTCGATCAGCCGTACATCCTGATCCACGAGAAGAAGCTGTCCGGCCTGCAGCCGATGCTGCCGCTGCTGGAGAGTGTGGTGCAGTCCGGCCGTCCGCTGCTGATCGTGGCCGAGGACGTGGAAGGCGAGGCGCTGGCGACCCTGGTGGTCAACAAGCTGCGCGGCGGGCTCAAGGTCGCGGCGGTGAAGGCGCCCGGCTTTGGCGATCGCCGCAAGGCCATGCTGGAAGACATCGCGATCCTGACCGGCGGCCAGGTGATCAGCGAGGACCTCGGCATCAAGCTCGAGAACGTCACGCTCAACATGCTCGGCAAGGCCAAGAAGGTCCTGATCGAGAAGGAGAACACGACGATCGTCGAGGGCGCGGGCAAGGCCGACGACATCAAGGGCCGCTGCAACCAGATCCGCGCGCAGATCGAGGAGACCACCTCCGACTACGACCGTGAGAAGCTGCAGGAGCGGCTGGCGAAGTTGGCCGGCGGCGTCGCGGTGATCCGCGTCGGCGGTTCGACCGAAGTCGAGGTGAAGGAGCGCAAGGACCGCGTCGATGACGCGCTGCATGCGACCCGTGCGGCGGTCGAGGAAGGCATCGTGCCGGGTGGCGGCGTGGCGCTGGCACGCGCGTCCAAGGTGCTCAGCAGTGTCAAGGCGGACAACGACGATCAGCGTTTCGGCGTCGAGATCGTCCGCAAGGCCGTGCTCACGCCGCTGCGCCAGATCGCCGAGAATGCCGGTGAGGACGGCGCGGTGATCTCCGGCAAGGTGATGGACAGGGAGGAGTACTCCTGGGGCTTCGACGCGCAGACGGGCGAGTTCAAGGACCTGACCGCGGCCGGCATCATCGACCCGACCAAGGTCGTGCGCACCGCGCTGCAGGACGCCGCGTCGATCGCTGGCCTGCTGGTGACCACGGAGGCGATGGTCGCCGAGAAGCCGGAGAAGAAGGCTCCGCCGATGCCGCCGGGTGGCGGTGGCGGCATGGGCGACATGGACTTCTGATCCTCGCCCGAGCAGGCTCATGCACCACGGGGCGGGCCATCGGCCCGCCCCATCTGTGCATCGCGCGGCACGGCCTCGTCATCGACCGGTCGTTCCGGCGCGATTGACACCGCCGAAAGTTTCTGTCCAACTCAAACACGCAATCGCCTTTTGGCTTGGCTTGCTGCGCCTCCGTCCTCGGGTGCCTTCAAGACGTCCAAAGCCCGGTTGTCCAACGCGCTTGGCGTTCGCGCCATTGGCCCACGACGGAGAGTAATAGGATTATGGCTATCGGAACTGTGAAGTGGTTCAACACCACAAAGGGCTACGGGTTCATCATGCCGCAGGATGGCGGCAAGGATGTATTCGTCCACATCACCGCTGTCCAGGCGGCTGGCCTGCGCGGCCTGAATGAAGGTCAGAAAGTGACCTATGACGTGGCGATGGAGCGCGGCAAGGCGGCGGCGACGAACTTGCGGCTGTACGAACCCCCGGCTCGCTGACCTCCTGCTCAGACGCGCACCGTTGGGCTGCCGCGCGGCTGATCGGCGTGGCGCAGATGCCGCGCTTGTCGGCAGAAGTGGTTGCCAGGCGCGTTACTCGCCCCTTCCCCTGAAATCAGTTTATAGAACGTTTCGTGCGCGGTATTCCGCGCCTTCCTCGGAGCAACACGGATGGCCATCGGCACCGTCAAGTGGTTCAACGCAACGAAGGGTTACGGCTTCATCATGCCGCAGGACGGGGGCAGGGACGTATTCGTCCACATCACCGCTGTCCACGCGGCCGGCCTCAAGGGCCTCAATGACGGTCAGGCCGTCAGCTACGACGTGGTGATGGAGCGGGGCAAATCCGCTGCCGCCAACCTCCGCCTAGCCTGACACGGCGCGGCGGACCCGGTCCGTCCTGGCGGACCGGATCGAAATCCGCGGCGGTCCGCGAGACCGCCGCGATTTTTGTTTCAACGGCAAACCGCATCGCCTCGTTGGGCCGCGCCCCGCGCTCCTGGCGGAGCCGTCCACGTGAGCTTCAGCGTCCCTACGGGCACCTCCACTTGCGCCACTGTCCGGCTCGTCCAGACGGCGCGGCGGGCGATCGTCTGGGCGCATACGCCGGCATCGACCACCCAGGCGGCAGCGGCCTGCGGCATGGTCCCGTGCGCAAACCGGCGCGGCACTGAACCTGTGCGATGCTAGGGTGTCGGGGCATCGGCCCGCAGCAAGCCTTCATGCTTCAACTCGGCCCAGAGATCCCCGGGGATGTCGTGACGGAATGCGCCAACATTGCGCTCGACCTGTCCCGGCGTGATGGCTCCCGGAATGACACTGGCTACTGCGGGATGGCCGAGCGGAAACTGTAAGGCCGCCGCAGGCAGCGGCACTCCGTGACTGCGGCAGACTGCTTCCATCCGCGCCACCTTCGCCAGGGCCTCCGGGGCCGCATCGGCATAGTTGTGCTTGGCGCCGGCAACGGCGCCGGTCGCCAGGATACCCGAGGCGAAGACCCCCCCGATGACGATGCCGACGCCCTCCTTGGCACAGCGCGGGAATTCATCGTCGAGCACCCGCTGCTCCATCAACGTGTAGGGAAGAGCCACGAGGAAAAAGTCGAGTTCCATCAGGTCGAGCATCCGGGGAATCATCCCGAGTTCGTTGATGCCAGCACCTATTCCACGGATCAGCCCACTGCGCTTGAGTTGCATGAGAGCGCGCCAGCCGCCTGTGTAGAGTTCATGCAGCAGCGCCTGCACCCGCTCGGACCGCGTGTGATACTGCAGGTCCAGGTCGTGGATGACCAACAGGTCGATGCGCGGAAGCCCGAGCCTCTGCAGGCTGTCCTCGAAACTACGCATGATGCCGTCATAGCTGTAGTCGAAACGGACCTCGAACGGCAGGCCGCCGGCCCACATTCCGCGATCAAACCGCTCGGCGTCGTGGAACGCGTGCAGCGTACGACCCACCTTGGTCGAGACAACATAGTTCGAACGTGGGTGCGGATAGAGGACGCGGCCAAGGCGATGCTCGGACTGGCCACGGCCGTACCAGGGCGCAGTGTCGAAATAGCGCAGACCGGCATTCCATGCCGCGGCGACGGTTGCCTGTGCCTCGGCCTCCGAAAGCACACTGAACAGGTCGCCGAGCCCCGCGGTGCCGAAGCCAAGCTGGGTGAGCTGCACGTCCGTGCGGCCGAGAGTACGGTGGGCAAGTGGGTCCATCGGATGTTTCCTCATGCTTCGGCAGTCAGGTGTTGGCAGCCAGAATCAACGCATTCCAGCATGCCGCCGGTCGCTCACGAATAGGCAATTCGTAAGGGAGGCTGTTAAACAGGGCACGCTTTGTCTTCCGGAGCCCGGCCATGTCCCGCCCACAGCCGCCCAAGCCGCGTCCAGGCGGCCGTTCCCTCCGAAAGACTGCGGCCGCGCCGGACGCGCCGACGGCAGCCTTGGTGTTCCGCGGCACGGTGGCGTTGGTCAGGCTGTCACCGCCGATTCCGATTGCCTCAGTCCGGTACGACGGCGTTCGCTTGCCTGATGACCGATGGCGCGTCGCTGCGGATGGCGAAGTGCAGATCGACTGCCCCTCATCCGCTTTCGACGCAATCACCCACCGCCTGCAGCTCGCAAGCAACCTGCCAGGGGTTGTCCCGCTGGAACTGTCGTTCCGCTCGGACTATCGCGGCGCCATCGAGGTCGCGGATGACCAGCGAATCGCCGGCTGGCTGGTCGATGCGCTGCGGCCCGGGTCGATGCTGGCGATGGATGTCGCCTGCGGCGACACAATGCTCCGGGTTCACAATACGGCCAAGCGGCCCCGGTTGTCCGTTGCCGATGCACCGGCTGCCGCGGGCGGCTTCGACATCACACTGCCGCCCCGTCCGGCCGACACGCGCCCGCAGTGGGTAACCATCACGATCGACGGCACCAACCACCAGCCATTCGGTCCGATCTTGCGCGGGAACACGTTGCCCGCCGTCGTGGCAAGCGCGGCGATCGCGGCGGGCCGCCTCGGCCGATCACCGGAAGCGCGCCTGTTCGGCACCGTAATGCTCCCCATATTGACGGAGGCATGGCAGCAGTCCGCGTTGCCTTCGGCTATCCAACTTACCGGAACCCAATTCCTGCCCCGCCCTCACGCGCCGGAAATTGACGTCATCGTACCCGTGTATCGGGGCGCGGCGGAGACGATGGCCTGCCTCGCCAGCCTGCTCGACGGCAGCAGCCGCATTCCACACCGGATCGTGGTGATCGACGACTGCTCGCCTGAGCCGGCGTTAAGCGCAGCGCTGCGGGATTTGGCGGAGGCCAAGCGCATCCACCTCCTGCGCAACGACTCCAATCTCGGTTTCGTCGCCAGCGCAAATCGCGGCATGGCGCTGTCCTCCACGGCCGATGTGCTGCTGCTCAATGCTGACACACTGGCGCCACCGTTGCTGCTCGACCGCCTTTACCGAGCGGCCTACGCCGACGCCGCGATCGCGACAGTGACGCCGTTGTCCAACAACGCCACGATCGTCAGCCTGCCGACGCCGCCAGGCGATCCGGCGGATCCCTGGGACCTGCCATACCAGGAGATCGATGAACTCTGCCGCGTGGCGAATGCCGGCGTGGTGCGCGACATCCCGTCTGCGCACGGGTTCTGCATGTTCATCAAGCGCGCGGCCATCGACGACATCGGGATGTTCGACGCCGCAGCGTTCGGCACCGGCTATGGCGAGGAAAACGATTTCTCGCTGCGCGCACTGCTGCGCGGCTGGCGCAACGTCTGCGCCGCCGACATCTATGTTCGCCACGCCGGCCAGGTGTCATTCTCCACCACTGCCGCACGGGACGCACAGCTCGCGGCCAACCTGCTCACGGTGCAGACACGCTACCCGTTCTATGAGGCGCTGGTCGCCGACTTTCTGCATACCGATCCGCTGCACGGGGCGCGCAACGCCGTGCAGAAGGCGATCTGGCGCCAACATGAGCGGATTGCCGTGTTCGTGACGCTGCAGCTTGATGGTGGCGCAGCGCGACACAGCATCGACATGATGGCAAGACTGTCTGATGAAGGATGGCTCGTTCTCGCGCTGGTGAGCGAACGGGATGCCGATTCGGGTGCACGCCTGCTGCTGCGCCGCGCGGACCGCAACGAAGCGTTGCGCTACCCCACCATGTCGGCACCCGAGGCCGCGCTTGCCGACATCCTCGACCTCGCGCCTCGGTTTCTGCACGTTCAGCATGTGATCGACCTGCCGGACGGCGTCGCCGAGTTCGTGCGCGCTTCAGGCATCCCTTACGCCGTGACGCTGCACGATTTTTTCTATGCGTGTCCGAAGGTGACGCTGCTCGATGCGGGCGCAAGCTATTGCGGAATGCCGCCTGCCACGAAATGCACGCTCTGCGTCCGCCAGGGACCGATCCATCCGCAGATTCACCCGGACCTCGCGAACTATGCCGAGCGTGGTGAGATCTGGCGGGGCAAATGGGAAGGACTGCTGCGTGATGCTGCGCAGGTCATCGCTCCATCGCACGATACGGCCGCGCGCTACGCCCAGCTGTTTCCCGGCCTGGCGGTAACTGTCCGGCCACATTTCGCGCCGCGCGATTTGCGGGTACCGAGCCCCACCTCTCGTCGGGACGGACACACGCTTCGCGTGGCACTGCCGGGGGCGATCGGGCCGCAAAAGGGGGTCCTGAAGTTGATCGAACTCGCCAGGCATTGCAGCCGGTGGGACGACGACATCGAGTTCGTCGTTGTCGGTCACAGCGACCGCGATGAGGAACTGAAACGCTACAGCAATGTCA
The DNA here is from genome assembly GCA_021818505.1 of Pseudomonadota bacterium. GTDB lineage: Bacteria > Pseudomonadota > Alphaproteobacteria > Acetobacterales > Acetobacteraceae > JAFKFJ01. The sequence continues at coordinate 23,278 of JAKADX010000013.1, read as the reverse complement.
GCCTGCGCGGCCCATACGCTCCTGCTGATGCGATCACCGCCCTTGTGGAATCCGAATGCCGGGTGGCGCTGCTGCTCAACGTGTTTCCGGAGACCTTTTCCTATACGCTGTCGGAGAGCTTACAGGCAGGGCTCACGCCGGTCGCCTACGATTTTGGCGCGGTCGGTGAGCGCATGCGCGCTCTCGGCGTCGGGGTAACGGTCCCGCCAGGGGCAGCACCGATGGATATCGTGACGGCAATTCGCGCTGCGGCGCAAATGCGACCGCACGTCGCGGTCGATCTGCTCTACGCCCCGTACCGCGAACTGATGTCGGACTACTACGCAGCGCCGCTGACCGATCTGATCGCCGCTGCGCCGCCGCCTGATCTGCCCCGGATTCTCGGGCGCGTCCGCGGCCTCGGCGACGACGGCTGGTGCGATAGCGTTGTCAGTTGGCACCTCTGGAGTCCGCGTCCCCTGCAGCGTCTCGCGTTCGATTTCTGGGTGCCCGCGGAGGGGCAGTTCCAGGTGGTGGACATCGCATGCAACGGGACCACAGTTATGCGCCAGCCGATTGAGGAGGGGGACGTGCGGCGGATCGTCTGTCAACTGGCACACTGCGAATCACGGCTGTTGCAGATTATCTGCACGTTCGACTTCTTGTTCCCGCTGCAACCCCCTGATGTACGGTCGTGCTCCGCAATGCTGTCCGCCTTGCATGTCCATGACGGTACCGGGTGGCTTGCCGTCGAATTATTGCCTGCCCAGACACCGACCGCTGCGACACACGTCGAAGCGGTTGCTTAGGAAAGGCTCCCGCCGAGCCTGCCGGCCTGATAGTCGCGGATCGCCGCAATGATTTCCTCGCGCGTGTTCATGACAAAGGGCCCGTGCCACGCCACCGGTTCGTTGAACGGCATTCCATGCCCGAGCAAAATGAACGCTTCTGTCGTGGCACGCAGATCGATCTCGTCGCCGTCCGCGTTCATCTCGACCAGATGGTACGGGGATACCATTGTGCCGCTGACGCTCAGCTCGCCGCGGATGACATAGAGCAGGACCGTACGCTCCCGAGCAGCCGAAACGCGCAGGACTCCGTCGGGAGCGAACTGCAATGTGGCCATCTGCACGTCGGTCATGGAGTGGACTGGCCCGACAAGACCTGACCACGCGCCGGAAATGAGCGTCCCCGTCACGCGTCCGTCATCTTCGCTGAACGTCGCCAGGTCCTCGCTTTGCAGACCGATGTAGCGCGGCGGCGTCATCTTCAGCCGCGACGGCAAATTCACCCAGAGTTGCAGAATCTCCAACCGGCCGCCGCGCCGCCTGAAATCCCGCGGCGAAACTTCCTCATGCACGATGCCGCTGCCCGCCGTCATCCACTGCACGCCACCGGCCCCGATGATGCTCTCGTGTCCGGCGGAATCCCGGTGGGCCAGTTCCCCGTCGAGGATGAACGTCACCGTCTCGAAGCCGCGATGCGGATGCGGGCCGAAGGGCAAGCCGGAATTTCCGGGTGGATAAGTCTGTGGCCCGTGGTGGTTGAGGAACAGGAACGGGTCCAGTTGATCCAGCCCGGGCGCCGGCAGCGGACGCCGGGTGATCAGGTCGGCAATATCGTCGCGGATCGCCGGCAGCAATCGCCGCACCGTGCGTATGCTCATCTGGCACGCGTTCCTTCAGGTCTCGATGAACGTGCCGATACGCCACCAGCCCTGCCGATGGAAGGCGCAACCATCGTAAACCGCCGGCGCAAGCCGTCGAAATGGTCTGGCGCGCCACCCCCAAGGCGCAATACGGTCGGTCCAGCAGAAGACAGGGTTTTCGCATGAACTGGGACGTCTTCATCACCTGCGCGGTGACCGGCGCCGGGGAATCGGCCGGTCGATCCGCGAAGGTGCCTGTTACGCCTCAACAGATCGCCGATGCCGCGATCGAAGCGGCCCGCGCCGGCGCGGCGATCGCTCATATCCATGTCCGCGATCCCGCGACCGGAAAGGCGGCACGCGACCCCCGGCTCTATGCGGAAGTTGTCGATCGCATCCGGGCGTCCGGCACCGATGTGGTGCTGAACCTGACGGCTGGGATGGGCGGCGATCTCGTGCTCGGCCCGGTCGAGCAACCTCTGCCGCCGAGCAAGACCGGCACCGACATGGCCGCCGCATCCGAACGACTTGCCCATGTCGAGCAACTGCTACCGGAGATCTGCACGCTCGACTGCGGTTCGATGAATTTCGCCGCCGGTGGCGACTATGTCATGGTGAACACGCCGGCCATGCTGCGTGCGATGGCGCGCCGCATCCAGGCGCTGCGCGTGCGCCCCGAACTGGAGGTGTTCGACACAGGCCATCTGGTGATGGTCAAGGAGATGCTGCAGGAAGGCCTGATCGACGATCCCGTGATGATCCAACTCTGCCTGGGCATCCCCTATGGTGCCCCCGACGATCCGCTGACGCTCGAATCCCTGGTGCGGGCCATTCCGCCCGGCGCGGTATTCTCCGCCTTTTCCATAGGGCGAATGCAGCTTCCCTACGTCGCCATGGCGGCACTCGCCGGTGGCAATGTGCGGGTCGGGCTGGAGGATAATTTGTTCCTCTCGCGCGGTCAGCTTGCCAGCAATGGCCAACTGGTCGAACGCGCCGTAACGATCCTGTCCGCGATGGGCGCACGCGTGCTCGGGCCGGCCGACGTGCGCGCCAACCTCAAGCTGACCAAACGAGGATGAGCGCCATGGACGCGATCAGGACCGTTGGTCTTCTCGGCGGTGGCGTCATCGGTGCAGGCTGGGCGGCGCGTGCCGTGCTGAACGGCCTTGACGCGGTGATCTGCGACCCCGACCCGGACGCTGAGCGCAAGGTCGGCGAAGTCATCGAGAACGCCCGCCTGGCGCTGTCGCGCCTGACTCTGGCGCCGCTGCCGCCTCCCGGCCAATGGCGTATCGTGCGCAACCTCGCCGAGGCAGCGGCGCCCGCCGATTTCGTGCAGGAAAGTCTCCCCGAACGTGAAGACCTGAAGATCGCACTGCTGGCCGAGGCTGAGCGGGCACTGCGGCCCGGCGTCGTCATCGGATCGTCCACGTCAGGGCTGCTGCCGACCCGCCTGCAATCCGGCCTGCAACACCCGGACCGATTCGTGGTCGGACATCCGTTCAATCCGGTCTATCTGATGCCGCTGGTAGAGGTGTGCGGCGGCTCGCGGACCAGTAGCGAAACCAGGGAGACGGCTGCGGGCTTCTACCGCCGTCTCGGTATGCAGCCGTTGATGGTGCGCCGCGAAATCGATGGCTTCATCGCGGACCGGCTGATGGAAGCATTGTGGCGCGAGGCGCTCTGGCTCATCCACGACGACGTAGCGACCGCCGCCGAAATCGACGACGCAATCCGCTTCGGTCCTGGGTTGCGATGGGCGTTCATGGGCACGTTCCTGCTCTACCGCATCGCCGGAGGTGAGGCGGGGATGCGGCATTTCATGGCGCAGTTCGGGCCAGCGCTGAAGTGGCCGTGGTCGAAGCTGACCGATGTGCCGGAACTGGACGGCCCGCTGCTCAATCGGATCGTCGCGCAATCCGACACGCAGGCAGGTGACCTGTCGATCCGCGAGCTGGAGCGGCTGCGCGATTCGTGCCTCGTGGGCATTATCCAGGCGCTGAAGGCGAATGACTATGGCGCCGGTGCAGTGCTGGCGCAGCACGAACGGGGCCTGTGGGGCGCACGTCCGCACCAGCCGACACCGCCAGATGGCGCTGCCGGGCCGCTGCGTCTGTTCAGCGGGCGCGTCGAGCCGGGCTGGATCGACTACAACGGCCACATGAACGAAAGTCGATACCTGCAAGTGTTCAGCCAAGCCTCGGACGCGTTGCTTGGCCTGATCGGCGCCGACCCCGACTACGTGGCGAACGGGCACAGCTATTACACTGTGGAAACGCACATGCAGCATCTGCGCGAACTGCGGCGCGACGCATCGTTCCATGTGACAGTGCAGGTGCTTGGGGCGGACGCCAAGCGACTGCACATTTGGCAGACGCTCTATCGCAGCGCGGACGACGTTCCCGCAGCAACCTGCGAGCAAATGCTTGTGCACGTCGATACCAGGTCTGGCCGCGCCTCCGCCGCGTTGCCGGACGTCCGCAGCCGCTTGGACGAATTGGTGGCGGCACATGCCGGACTGCCGCGACCAAGCGACGCGGGACGCGCGATCAAGCTGGGACTGGGGGCATGAACTTTACGCTGACCGACGAGCAATCGCTGATCGTTCGTACCGTGCGCGACTTTGTGGAACGTGAGCTTTATCCGCTGGAACAGGACGTTGAGCGCAGCGGCGAACTGCCACGCGCGATCGGCCGGGCGATCCAGGACAAGGTTCAGGCGCTCGGGTTCTACGCTCCCAACATTCCGGCCGAATTTGGCGGCGGCGGCCTCGACAACGTCAGCCTGGCGCTGCTGGAGCGCGAACTCGGCCGCACGTCCATGGCACTGAGCACCTGGTGGGGCCGTCCGTCAAACATCCTCTGCGCCTGCAATGCCGAGCAGCGAGAGCGCTATCTGCTGCCCAGCGTGCGCGGCGAGAAAATGGACGCGCTGGCAATGACGGAACCGGAAGCCGGCTCCGACATCCGCAGCATGAAAACCTTTGCGCGTCGCACCGGCAGCGATTGGATTATCAACGGCACAAAGCACTTCATCAGTCACGCGGACATTGCCGATTTCGTGATCTTGTTTGCTGCCACCGGAGAGACGAATAGCGGGGGCCGACAAAGCAGTCGCATGACCTGCTTTCTCATCGACCGCGGTACTCCGGGATTCGAGATCCGCCAAGGCTACCGTTCCGTCTCACATCGCGGCTATCACAACTGCGTCCTGACATTCGACGATTGCCGGGTCACGAACTCGCAGGTGCTCGGCGAGCCGGATCATGGATTTGATATTGCCAACACCTGGCTCTACGCGACGCGCCTGACCGTTGCGGCGATGAGTGTCGGCCGTGCGCGCCGCGCCTTCGACCTCGCCCTGACGCATGCGGCGCATCGCAGGCAGTTCGGCCATCCGATCGGCCGCTATCAGGGCGTCAGCTTCAAGCTTGCCGACATGGCCACCGCAATCGACGCTGCCGACCTGCTTACTCTCTCGGCTGCATGGCGTCTGGATCAGGGCTTTCCGGCAAATCGCGAGATCGCGCAGGCCAAACTGTTTGCGACCGAGACGCTGGCGCGTGTGACCGATGAGGCGATCCAGATTCACGGCGGCATGGGATTGATGGACGACCTGCCGCTCGAACGGTTCTGGCGCGACGCGCGGGTCGAGCGCATCTGGGACGGCACCAGCGAAATCCAGCGACACATCATCGCGCGTGAGCTGCTGCGCCCGCTCGGGTGCTGACCATGCCCGACCTCTCGCGGCTGCTGCGTCCGCGTTGCATCGCCGTGGTGGGCGGCAAGCCGGCCGCGGAGGTCATCCGCCAGAACCGCCGGCTTGGCTACCCTGGCGCGATCTGGCCGGTGCATCCCACCGCAACGTCGATCGAAGGCCTTCCCGCCTACCGGACGCTCGCGGACCTGCCGGGCGCGCCCGACGCAGCCTTCCTCGCTGTCAATCGTGATGCGACCGTCGCCTGCGTCCGCGACCTCTCACGCATGGGTGCAGGCGGCGCGGTGGCATATGCCGCCGGCTTTGCCGAGGCTGGCACCGAAGGGGCGGCGCGGCAGGCGGCGCTGGCCGCAGCGGCCGGCGAAATGCCGGTGCTCGGACCCAATTGCTACGGCCACCTGAATTACCTCGACAGGGTGGCACTCTGGCCCGACCAGCATGGCGGGATGCCGGTCGAACGAGGTGTCGGCATCATCACGCAGTCCGGCAATATCGGCTGCAACCTGACCATGCAGCGGCGCGCCCTGCCGATCGCCCATGTGATTACGCTCGGCAACCAGGCGACCGTCGGACTTGCCGATGCGATCACAGCCCTCGTCGATGACCCCCGGGTCAGCGCGATCGGCCTTCACATCGAGGGCATCGCCGACCATGCCGGGTTCGCGGCAGCCGCAAGTCGGGCGCGCGCACGGGGCACGCCGATCGTGGCGCTCAAGACCGGCGGATCGCCGGAGGGGGCCCGGCTGGCAGTGAGCCATACCGCCTCGCTCGCTGGCGCGGACGCGGCCGTTGCAGCATTCTTCCGCCGCCTCGGCATCGCCGGGGTGAGATCGCTCCCCGCATTGATCGAGACGCTGAAGCTGTTGCACTTCGTCGGACCGCTGCCCGGTCGCGACATCGCCTCGATGAGCTGTTCGGGCGGCGAGGCGGCGTTGATGGCCGACCGTGCCGCGGGGCGCCGCATCCGCTTGCGCGAACTCTCGCCCAGCGAGCGCGCGACAGTGGCCGGGACCCTCCCGTCACTGGTCACCGTATCCAACCCGCTGGACTACCATACATTTTACTGGGCAAACGAACCCGCTCTGGAATCCACCTTCGTCGCCATGCTTGGCTGCGGCTTCGACCTCACCGCTCTCATTCTCGACTTTCCACGCGACGACCGATGTGATTCAGCCGATTGGGTCGTCGCGGCGGCCGCGCTCGCCAAGGCACGCGCCCGGACGGGCCGGCCAGCGGTGGTGATCGCGACGCTGCCCGAATGCCTGCCGGAGGCACGTGCGACGTGGCTGGCGGACGCCGGGCTGGTGCCCCTGACAGGCATCGACGAGGCGCTGGAGGCAATCGAGGCCGCCTGTGACATCGGCGGTGCGGGGTCCGAAGTCTCCGAACCATTGACACAGATTGCGCCTCGGGGTGCGCACTGCCTCCTCGATGAGGATAGGGCGAAGCGGCTGCTGGCGGCGCATGGGCTGGATATCCCGCCCGCCCGCCGTGTCCGTACTACCGCGGAGGCGGCGGATGCGGCCGAAGCTCTTGGGTTCCCGGTGGCCTTGAAGGCGGTCGGCGGCGGCCTCGCCCACAAGACCGAAATCGGCGCCGTGAGACTGAACCTGCGTTCGCGTGCCGCCGTGACCGAGGCGGCGAAGGCTTTGGCACCATTGGGGCCGGTGCTGGTGGTCGAGCGAATGGTCAGCGATGGCGTGGCCGAGATCATCGTCGGCGTCGCCCGCGACCCGGAAGTCGGCTCCTACATTGCCCTCGGCTCGGGCGGGGTGCTCGCGGAACTCATCGGCGACCGGGCGGTGATGATGCTGCCGGCGAACGAGACCGAGATTCGCGCCGCGCTCCTTTCGCTGCGCGCCGCGCGACTGCTCCGGGGATATCGGGGCAGGGAGGCCGGCGACCTGGACGCACTGGTTGCGGCAGTCCAGGCCGTGCAAGCCTGTGCGCTTGGCATGATCGACCGACTGCTGGAACTGGAGGTCAACCCGATTATCGTCCGCCCGCGGGGACTCGGCGCTGTCGGCGTCGATGCGATGATCCGTCTCGTTGAGGAGCCTGATGCATGAGCGAACCGCCATTCCGCTTCAGCCGCAGCGGAGCCGTGCTCGAGGTCACGCTGACCCGCGGCAAGGCAAATGCGATCGACGCCGAGACCAGCCGGCTGCTCGGCGGCGTGTTCGCGCGGTTCCGCGACGACCCGGACCTCCGTGTGGCGCTCCTCGCCAGCGGCAACCCCCGCTTCTTCTCCGCCGGATGGGACCTGAAGGCCGCTGCGGCGGGCGAACCGCCGGATGCGGATTACGGGGTCGGCGGGTTCGGCGGACTGCAGGCGCTGCCGGGCTTGAACAAGCCAGTGATCGCGGCGGTCAACGGCATGTGCGTCGGCGGCGGATTCGAGATGGCGCTGGCGGCCGACCTCATCCTGGCGGCCGAGGACGCGCGCTTTGCCCTGCCGGAAATCAGGGCGGGCACACTGGCAGACGCCGCGACACTTAAGCTGCCGCGGCGCATTCCCTGGCACGTCGCGATGGATCTGCTGTTCACCGGACGATGGATGGACGCCGCCGAAGCCCGGCAATTCGGCCTCGTGAGTGAGGTCGTTCCGGCTGCGGGACTGCTCGCGCGGGCCCGTGAGCTCGCCCAGACACTGGCAAACGGACCGTCGCTGGTGTTCGCCGCGATCAAGGAGGTGGCACGCGAGAGCGAAGGCCTGGCGTTCGCCGACGCGCTCGCCCGCATTGCAGAGCGCCGGTACCCAAGCGTCGCACGGCTCTATGCCAGCCGTGACCAGGCCGAGGGCGCACGCGCCTTCGCCGAGAAACGGCCGCCGGTATGGAAAGGGTACTGAGCCCCGGCGGTTGCGACAGCCGCCCGGCCCGCGCATAGTCCCGCGCCGCAACCGGAGCGGAACCCGCCATGAAAGCTGCCGTCTGCCGCGCGTTCGGCGAAAAGCTGACGATCGAGGAAGTGGACCTGGCGCCGCCGCGGGCCGGGGAAGTGCGCGTCAAGGTTGCAGCCTGTGCGATCTGCCATAGCGACATCCTGTTCGCCGACGGCGCATGGGGCGGAGCGCTCCCGGCGGTCTATGGCCATGAAGCATCCGGCATCGTCGAAGAAGTCGGCGCGGGTGTGACGCACCTCAAGCCAGGGGATCATGCAGTCGTAACGCTGATCCGCTCCTGCGGCCATTGCCCGTCCTGCGCGCGTGGCGCCCAGGTGCGATGTGAGACCACCTTCCCGCTCGACGAACAGAGCCCGCTGACCGTGCATGCCACCGGCGAGACGCTGGTTCATGGATTGCGGACCGGCGCATTCGCCGAACAGGTCGTGGTCGAGGCATCACAGGCGGTCGCGATCCCCAATGAGATCCCGCTCGACAGCGCCGCACTGCTCGCTTGCGGGGTTATCACCGGCGCCGGCGCGGTCATCAACACGGCCGGCGTGCGCACCGGCGACAGCGTCATCGTGATCGGTACCGGCGGCGTCGGGCTCAACGCGTTGCAGGGCGCCGCGCTGGTCGGCGCCTCGCCGATCATCGCCCTGGACATCTCCGCCGCGAAACGCGAGGCGGCCCTGCAGTTCGGCGCGACGCACGCGTTCGATCCGACGTCGGAGAACCTTTCGGCGCTGATCCGCGCCGTGAACAACGGCCGCAAGGCGGACTGGGCGTTCGTCACTGTGGGCGCCAAGGCGGCGATGGAGCTGGCACCGAAATTGATCAGCCGCGGCGGCGGCGTGGTGATCGTGGGCATGCCAGCCTCCGGCGTCACCGCGAGCTATGATCCCGGCTGGCTGGCCGCAGACGAACAGCGCATCCTTGGCTCCAAGATGGGATCGGCGCGGGTGAGCATCGATATTCCGCATCTGATAGCGGCGTATCAACAAGGCCGACTCAAGCTGGACGAACTGATCACCAATCGCTATCCGCTCGACCAGATCAATGAAGCAATCGAGTCCGTGAAGCGCGGCGAGGCGCTGCGCAACGTGATCGTGTTCGACGCATGAAAGTCCAATTTCTGCGAACCTACGTCGTCGCCAACCCACCGCCGCAATGGGGCGGGCGCTACTTCATCTTCCTCAAGCTGATCACCGACAACGGCATCGAAGGCGTGGGCGAGGTCTATGCGGCGACCTTCGGCCCGCAGGCCATCGTGCGACTGATCGAGGACGTCTTCGCCCGCCACGTCGAAGGCAGCGACCCGTTCGGCATCGAGACGTTATGGCGCAATGTCTATGGCCGCGGCTATTCGCTGCGGCCCGACATCACGCTGATGGGCGTGCTGTCGGGCATCGAGATGGCGCTGTGGGACATCATCGGCAAGGCGGTGGACAAGCCGGTCCATGCGCTGCTCGGCGGCCGGGTGCATGAGCGGCTGCGCAGCTACACCTATCTCTATCCGAATCCCGACGAGGGCGGCGCCTATGATCGTGCGGCCGTCTATGACGATCCTGACATCGCCGCCGAACGCGCGGCGCAATACGTGGCGCAGGGCTTCACTGCGGTAAAGTTCGATCCCGCCGGCCCCTACTCCACCTTCGACCCCCGCCAGCCGAGCCTCGCGCGCATGGAGTTGTCGGAGCGGTTCTGCCGACGGCTGCGCGAGGCGGTGGGCTCCAGGGCCGATCTGCTGTTCGGCACGCACGGCCAGTTCACCGCCAGCGGCGCGATCCGTCTCGCGCGCCGCCTGGAAGCCTACGATCCGCTGTGGTTCGAGGAGCCGGTGCCGCCGGAAAAGCCGGAAGAGATGGCGATCGTGGCACGCCAAACCACCATCCCGATCGCGACCGGCGAACGGCTCACCACCAAATACGAATTCGCACGCGTGCTGGAATGCCGCGCCGCCTCGATCCTGCAAATGGCGCTCGGCCGGGTCGGGGGTCTGCTGGAGGCGAAGAAGATCGCCGGCATGGCGGAGGCGTACTATGCGCAGATCGCGCCGCATCTCTACTGCGGCCCGATCGAGGGCGCGGCGAACATCCAGCTCGCCGCCTGCATCCCCAATTTCCTGATCCTGGAAAGCATCGGCACCTGGAGCGGCTTTCACGCCGATATCCTGAAGACACCAATTCGCTGGGAAGAAGGCTGCGTGATCGTGCCGGACGCACCCGGCCTCGGCGTCGAACTCGACGAGGATGTGGCGCGCGCGCATCCCTATACCGGCGACGAATTGCATCTGGTGCCGCATGCCGGCCCGGTGCCGCTGCCGGATTGAGCAGGCCCATGCGCTACGCTTTCATCGGCCTCGGCGAACTCGGCGGGAAACTGGCCGCCTGCCTGTTGCGCGCCGGCTTTCCGCTGGTCGTGCATGACCGCGACGCGACGGCGATGGCGCCGTTGGCCGCCGCGGGCGCGACCGTGGCGGCCTTGCCGCGCGAGGCAGCGGCGCAGGCCGACGCCGTGTTCACCTGCCTGCCCTCCCCGGCGGCGTGCGAATCAGTGCTGACTGGCGCCGATGGCATTCTCGCGGGACTGGCGTCGGGCGGAACCTGGATCGAGATCAGCACGCTCGACCGCGACACCATCCTCCGCCTCGCCACGCGCGCCGCGGAACGCGGCGTGCACACGCTGGAGGCGCCAGTGACGGGCGGGGTGCATCTCGCCGCGATCGGGGCGGTCGCGGTGCTGGTGGGCGGTGAGGCCGATCTGCTCGCCCAGCATCGCCCGGCGCTGTCCGCGATGGGGCGCGAGGTGCTGCACATGGGGCCGCTCGGCAGCGCCGCGGTGATGAAAGTCATCACCAACATGCTCGCCTTCATCCATCTCGTGGCCTGCGGCGAGGCGCTGATGCTGGCGAAGCGCGGCGGGCTCGATCTGGCGCAGGCGTTTCACGCCATCAAGGCCAGTTCCGGCAACAGCTTCGTCCACGAGACCGAAGGCCAACTGATTCTGAACGGCAGCTATGATGTTGGTTTCACCAACGACCTCGCGTTGAAAGACCTCGGCTTCGCATTGGCGTTCGGGCGCGCCTTCGGCGTGCCGCTCGATCTCGCGGCGCTGACCGAGCAGACCTTCGTGCGCGCGCGCTCGGCCTTCGGCGGGTCGGCGCAATCGACCATGGTGGTCAAGCTGCTGGAGGATGCGCTGCGCACCGACCTGCGCGCCCCTGGCTTCCCGGCGCGGTTGCAGGCCTGACGTTCGCGGGCGGCTACATCCAGCCGCCGTCCACCGTCCAGGTCTGCGCCGTCGCCATGCGGCTGTCGTCGGCCGCGAGCCACAGGACCAGCCGCGCCACGTCCGGCGGATACAGCCGGTCCTTCAGGCACTGACCGGCATGACGCACCGCCTCGCTGGTTTCGTTCACCCACAGCGCAAGCTGCCGCTCGGTCATGATCCACCCCGGCAGCACGCAGTTGACGCGAATGCCATGCGGGCCGAGATCGCGGGCGAAGCTGCGGGTCAGTGCCTCGACGCCCGCCTTGCTCGCGGTATAGGCCGGCATCCCGCCCATGCCGAGGCGCCAACTGGTCGAGCCGAAATTGATGATCGACCCGGCGCCCGCGGCGATCATCGCCGGCGCCGCGGCCTGGATGGCGAAGAACTGGTGGCGCAGGTTCACGGCGATGCGCTGGTCCCAGTACTCCGCTGTTACCTCCCGCCAGTCATGGCGTTCGTCGTGCGCGGCGTTGTTGACCAGCACATGCAGCGGCCCTGCTGCGCGCACCGCATCTTGCAACGACGCCGTGTCGGTCACGTCCACATGGCGATACTGCGGGCGCGGATGACCGGACGCCGCGATCCGCGCGGCAAGCTCCTCGGCCACCGCGTCGGCGATGTCGAGGAACGTGACCCGCGCGCCCTGCGCGCAGAAATGCTCCACCACGGATGCACCGATACCGCCGGCCCCGCCAGTGACCAGCACGTTACGATCCCGCAGGCTTGGGTAGATGGCGTCGCTCGGCTGCATGAAGGCCCTCCGCGGCGGTGCAACAGCACGCCGTCCCCGTCCTGTCCAGCGACGTGCTTGCGACGCTGGCCGGCGCGGCATAGGGACGCCGGACAGGAGGAACGCCGATGAGCCTTATGCGCCAGGAAGCTGCCGAGTCTGCCGAGGCAGTGCGTCGATGCCTCGCGCAGCGAGATGCCATCGCGGCGGTGGCCGCACGGCTGCGGGATTTCGACCCGGCCGTGGTCATGGTGTGCGCCCGCGGCAGTTCCGGGCACGCCGGCACGTTCCTGCGCTACCTGCTGGCGCGCGATCTGGGCGTTGTTGCCGCCGCGTCGATGCCGTCGGTCGCGTCGCTGTATCATCGGCGGCAGCGGCTGGCGGGGGCGCTGTTCGTGACGATCTCGCAGTCGGGCCGCAGCCCGGACCTCATCGTCGCGACCGAGGAAGCCCGCGCCGCCGGCGCACTCACGCTCGCCGTGGTCAATGCGCCGGCATCCCCGCTGGCCGCCGCCTGCGAACTGGTGCTGGACATCGCCGCCGGGCCGGAACGCAGCGTTGCCGCCACCAAAACTGTGCTGGCCAGCCTGGCCGCCGGGTTGGCACTGACGTCGACCTGGACCGGCAACGCGCGGCTGGAAGCGGCATTGCAGCGGCTTCCGGATCGGCTGGCCGCAGCCTGCACGCTGGACTGGTCGCCACTGACGGCGGAAATCCGGCGGGTGGACAAGATGTTCACGGTCGGCCGCGGCCCCGGCCTCGCCATCGCCAGCGAGGCGGCGCTGAAGCTGGCGGAGACCACGGGCGTCGCCGGCCTCGCCTACAGCTCCGCCGAGTTGCCGCACGGACCGCGGACGCTGGCAGGACCGGACTTTCCGGTGCTCGGCTTCATCCAGGAGGACGCGGGGAAGGACGGCAGCACCGCGCTGCTGGCCGATCTGGCCTCCCGCGGAACGCCGGTTTTCGCCGCCGGCCTGGCAGGTGCGGGGATTGTCAGCTTGCCCACTGTCGCGCCGGACCACCCGGACACCGATCTGCTGCCGCAACTGGTCAGCTTCTACCTCGCGGCGGAGGCGGCGGCACGCGCGCGCGGGCGCGACCCCGACCATCCGCCGGGCCTGCGCAAGGTTACGCAGACGACCTGAAAGACCCAGCCCGTCGCGGCAGAGCTCCAGTGCATGGCGGCCTGCGCCAGGCAGGCAACCTGACGGGGCGTTTCGATCACATGTCCATAAGTTTGCATTTGATATTCGTTCCGGGGTGAAGTTTCATGCTGCGTCCGGCGCGGAATCAGCCGCAGCAGCCGACGACGCTCGGGGGACGGCATGACGACGATCACGTGGAGCAGCGGGGTCACCGGTGACTGGTTCACCGCCTCGGCCTGGACGCCGGCAATCGTCCCCGGGGCGGGCGACGATGTCACCATTGCGACGAACAGCGGCGTCGTCATCAACTCGCCCACCGATCCCGCGGCGAGCGCCGCATCGGTAACGATCGCAACCGCATCGAATCTCCAGTTGGAGAACGTCGCCGCATTGTCGGTCGCGGGCGGTTTCGCCAACGCCGGCCAACTGGTCATGGATGGCGGCCCCTATGGCTGGGCCGGAGCCAGCCTGACCATCGGCGGCACGCTGGACAATACCGGCGTCGTCAATGTGTCGAATGACGGTTCCTTTGGCGGCTACAGCCCCCTTGTCACCCAGCTCACCGCGGCGGCGCTGATCGACGCGACGCAGAGCAGCGCCATCAACCTGTCCGGCGGCACGGCCGCCCTGGCCGAGTTGAGCATCGGCTCCACGGCGGGATTCGGCATCGCAGGCGTGGTCACTGGCAGCGTCAACCTGCTGAAAGACTCGCTGATCCAGTTCGCTTCGGGCCAACTGACGTCCATCGCCTCCAGCAGCACGCTCTCGCTGACCGGCAGCAACGCCTTCGTCGCCGATGCCGGTACGATCGGCAGCAACAGCGCACTGACCGGTCTGACCAGCAATGCCGGCAACCTCGAAGTCAACGCTCAGTCCACCGTTGCGCTGACCGGCGACCTCGCCAACTCCGGCGCCGTCGGTCTCGACGGCGGCCCATATGGCTATGGCGGCAGCACGCTGACCATCGCCGGAACGCTGACCAATACCGGCGCTGTAAACGTGTCGAACGGTTCCGCGCCCAAAACCCCGGCCCTCGTCACCCGGCTCAGCACGGCGGCTCTGATCGACGCGATACCGAGCAGCCGGATCGACGTGACCGGCGGCACGGCCAGCCTGGCCGATCTGAGCATCGGGTCGGCGGCGGGGTTCGGCACCGCGGGCGTGGTCACCGGCAGCGTCAACCTCCAGGACGATGCGCTGATCCAGTTCACCTCCGGCCAACTGACGTCGATTGCATCCGGCGCCTATCTGGTGCTGTCCGGCAGCAACGCCTTCGTCGCCGATGCCGGCAGCACGGGCAGCAATAGTGCGCTGACCGGCCTGACCAGCAATGCCGGCGACCTCGACCTTGGCAACGCCGCCACCGTGGCGCTCTCCGGCACCCTCGCCAACAGCGGCCACGTGAGCATCCTCAATGGCATCGCCGGCCAGACGACGGAACTCAGTGCCGGCGGCCTGAACAACGCCGGGCTCATCACGCTCGGCCAGGGGACCACCGCGCCGGCCGTGCTACAGGTCCAGGGGACCGCCGACAACAATGCTCACGGCGCCATCGTCGGCAGCGGCACCATTGCCGCGAATGTCACCAACGCCGGCGGCATCGTCGCGTCCGGGACGCTCCTGGTCACGGGCAGCATCGGTGGCACCGGCAGCCTGTTCGTGGACAATGGTAACACGCTGGAGCTGGGCGCCGCGGTCGGCAGCGGCCAAGCGGTTGTCTTCGGCGGCAACAGCGGCGTGCTGCGGATCGATGCCCTGAACGCCTTCTCCGCCGCCGTGGGCAGTTTCGCCGTCGGGGACACGATCGATCTCGCCGCCGCCGTCGCGAATACCGTCAGCTATGCCAACGGGATCGCGACACTGGAGGAGGTGCAGGGCACCTCGACCGCGACGGTCGGGACGGTCGCGCTGTCCGGCCTGACGAACCCGGCCGGACTGACGCTGAGCAGCGACGGCAATGCCGGCACGTTCCTGACGGAGGCGGCCTGTTTCGCCGCTGGCACGCGCATCCGCACCGCGACCGGCGCGGTTGCCGTCGAGCATCTTCGGCCGGGCGACCATGTCGTTGCGCGATTCGGTGGCACTGTCCCGGTGATCTGGGTCGGCCATCGTCACGTCAACTGCCGTCGTCACCCGCGCCCATATGATGTCTGGCCCGTGCGCATCCGTGCCGGTGCGTTTGGCCGCGGGACGCCCGCCGACGATCTGTACCTGAGTCCCGACCACGCCGTGTATGACGGCGGCGTCCTGATTCCGATTCGCTATCTGATCAACGGCCGCACCATCGTCCAGCAGCCGGTCGATGAGATCACCTATTTTCACATCGAACTGCCGACCCATGACGTGATCTTTGCCGATTCGCTCCCCTGCGAATCCTATCTCGACACCGGGAACCGCGCCGCGTTTGCCAATGGCGGACAGGCCGTGGCGCTGCAACCGGATTTCGCCCGCCGGGTCTGGCAGGCGAGCGCCTGCGCCGAACTGGTGTTGAACGGACCATGCCTCGCTGCAGTCAGGCAGAGGTTACTCGGCGAAGCCATCGCCGCCGGGTTCGCGATGACCCAGGACGCAAACCTGCGCGTCCTGGTCGATGGGCAGATCATTCCGGTCGGGATCGATGGCCGGATCCGGCACGTTCTCCTTCCGCCCGAAGCCGGATCGGTGCGGCTGGTTTCGCGCGTCTGGGTGCCGGCACACATGCGGCCCGACGAAGATGATACGCGATCGCTCGGAGTCGGGATCTCGCGCATCTGGCTGGACCGCCGGGAAGTCAGTCTGGAAAGCCATGGACTTGGCCGCGGCTGGCACAGGCCGGAACGGGAATGGCGGTGGACCGATGGCGACGCCGCGCTCGCTCCAGGACGGGCACGGCATCTGGCGTTCCATGTCGCGGTCGCCGGCACCTACTGGATCGAGCGCACTGACAATAATTCGGCTACAGCAACAGACCCGACGCGATTGCCTTGGCCCGCGACGCCGCCATGCTCTCCCCCACCGCCAGGGCGGCAGACAGCGCCCGCGCCCCGGCCACGGCATCCACGAGCACCGGCGCGCCGTCCAGGATAGCAGCGGCGAAGGCAGCGTGCTCGGCTGCCAGCGCGTCATGCTCCTTCCAGGTGACCTCCTCGATCCGTCCGCCGCCGGTCCCGGGGATCGGCAGGCCGCGCTCGCGTCCGATCATCATCAGCTTGCGCGCGGTGAAATCGACCGACATGTAGCCCTCCTGGCTGAACAGGCGCATCTTGCGCTCGGTCTTGAGCGAGATGCGGCTTGCCGTGATGGTGGCGACACAGCCATTGGCGAAGCGGACGCGGGCGTTGGCAATATCCTCGTGGACGCTGGCGACCGGCGCGCCGACCGCATCGACGCTCTCGATCGGGCTGTCCACCAGCGCCAGCACCAGATCGAGGTCATGGATCATCAGGTCGAGGATCACCGAAACATCGGTGCCCCGCGGCTTGAACGGGGCGATGCGGACGCATTCGAGATAGAGCGGCCGGTGCATGCGGGCGCTGATTGCCTGGTGCTCGGCGGAATAGCGCAGCAGGTGCCCGACCTGCAGCACCAGCCCGCGCGCGGCGGCAAGCTCACCCAGCGCCGCGGCCTCCGCCAGCGTCGCCGCGATCGGCTTCTCCACCAGCACGTGCCGGCCGGCACGCAGCGCGGCGTCCGCCATGACGAAATGCGTCTCGGCGGGCGTCGCCACCACGACGGCGTCGCTCGCGTCCAGCAGCGCGGCCCAGCCGAGCGCCGGCCCCCCGGCCTCCCGCGCCACCGCGGCGGCACGGGACGGGTCACGGTCATGCACGCCGGACAGGCGCGCGCGCTCGCCGGCAGCCACCTTGAGCGCGTGGAAACGCCCGAAATGCCCGGCCCCCGCCACGCCGATCCGCAACTCCCTCCCCGGCATCCGCACCCCCTCGACCGGCGTAGAGGTATCAGGCACCACGGCGATCGCGATAGGGGGGCCGGGTTGCGTCGGCGCAGGCGAGCGGCCATTCTCCGCCGCCTCTCGCTGGGATACGGACCCGCCGCGCTCACATGCTGTATTTCTCCCGCCTGAAGACCACGCTGATCGTGGGCGCGTGCATTCTCGGCGTGCTGCTCTCCATCCCCAATCTGTTCGCCGAGCCGTCCGGCGGCCTGCCGTGGCGGACGATCCGGCTTGGCCTGGATTTGCGCGGCGGCAGCTACCTGCTCATGGAAGTCGACATGGGCGCGGTGATCAAGGAACGACTCAACGGCCTCGCCGACGGTGCCCGCCGCGCGCTGGAGCGGGCGCGCGTGCGTCCGTATTCGCTGGTGATCCAGCCGGATGACCACCGGTTGCTCATCAAGCCGACCGATCCCGCACAGCACGATGCCGCGGTGGCGGCACTGAAGGAGCTGCAGACCATCGAACAGCAGGGGATCGGGGCGCGGCCGGACCTGGAGATCCAGGATACGCCGGGGGGGATCGCGGTCGCGCTGTCGCAGACGGCGCTGGTGGAGCGCGCGACCCAGGCCGTGCAGCAGTCGATCGAGATCGTGCGTCGCCGCATCGACGAGACCGGCGTGGTGGACCCGATCATCACGCGCCAGGGTCAGGACCGGATCGTCGTGCAACTGCCCGGCATCAACGATCCGAATCGTATCAAGCAGTTGCTCGGCAAGACCGCGCACATGACCTTCAAACTGGTCGATGAGAGCGCGAACCCGACGGCACCCATGCCGCCGCCGGGTGTTGAGTTCCTGCCGATGAGCGACAAGCCCGGCCAGAAGATCGCGGTGCGCAAGCGCGTCGAGGTGGACGGCGCCAACCTGACCGACGCGCGCGCAGGCCAGAACCCGCAGACCGGTGAGTGGGTGGTGAACTTCGCCTTCGACAGTGTCGGCGCGCGGCGCTTTGCCGATGTGACCCGCGCCAATGTCGGCCATCCATTCGCGATCGTGCTCGACAATAAGGTGATCAGCGCGCCGGTGATCCGCGAACCGATCACCGGCGGCCGCGGCCAGATTTCCGGCAATTTCACCGCGGCCAGCGCCACCGACCTCGCCGTATTGCTGCGCGCGGGCGCCCTGCCGGCGCCGCTGACAGTGGTTGAGGAACGCAGCGTCGGCCCGGAACTCGGCGCAGACGCGATCCGCGCGGGCGCGATCTCGCTCGGCGTAGGCTTCGTGTTCGTGATCCTGTTCATGGGCCTGTTCTACGGCCTGTTCGGCTGGATCGCGAACCTGGCGCTCGTGTTCAACCTGTTCATGCTGCTCGCGATCCTGAGTCTGCTGCAGGCAACGCTGACGCTGCCGGGTATGGCGGGCATCTTGCTGACGCTCGGCATGGCGGTCGACTCGAACATCCTGATCAATGAGCGCATCCGCGAGGAGGTCAAGAACGGACGAACGCCGCTGAATGCGATGGAGACGGGCTTCCGCCGCGCCTATGCGACCATCATCGACAGCAACATGACGGCGTTTCTCGCCCACGTCATGCTGTTCATCTTCGGCAGCGGTCCGGTGCGCGGCTTCGCGGTGACGATCACGGTCGGCATCGCCACTACTCTGTTCACGGCGACCATGCTGGCCCGGCTGATGATGGTGCGATGGTATGCGGCGACGCGGCCCGCCGCCCTGCCGGTCTGAGGAGCGAGCCTGATGTTCACGCGCCCCCTGATGCGCTTCGTTCCCGATGGCACCCGCATTCGTTTCATGCGCGGCCGTTTCCTGGGCATCGCCGTCTCCGCTGTGCTGTCAACGATCTCGGTGATCCTGTTCTTCTATCCTGGGCTCAATCTCGGCATCGACTTCGCCGGCGGCATCGTCATGGAGGTCCGCACACAGGGCCCTGCCGATCTTGCAAAAATTCGCGTCGGCCTTGCGGAGCACGGCCTGCACGCTGCGGGCGTGCAGCGATTCGGGGCGTTTGATGACGTGCTGATCCGCCTCGAAGCGCAGCCGACGGCGAAAGCGACGCAGAAAGTCGTGGACGAGGTGCGTGCCGGGCTTGAGCAGGTGCAGCCCGGCAGCCGCGTGCTGCGCACGGATGCGGTCGGCCCGTCGGTTTCGGCTGAACTCTACCGCAACGGGCTGTTGGCGCTCGGCATCAGTATCCTGATGATCCTGGTCTACATCTGGTTCCGCTTCGAATGGCAATTTGCGGTCGGGGCGGTCGCCACCTTGCTGCTTGACGTCACAAAGACAATTGGCTTTCTCGCCATCACGCGGCTCGAGTTCGACCTGGTCATGGTTGCCGCGATCCTCACTGTGCTCGGCTATTCGACCAACGACAAGGTCGTGGTTTACGACCGGGTACGGGAAAACCTGCGCAAGTACAAGACGATGCCGCTGCGCGAGTTGATCGACCTTTCGATCAACGAAACACTGAACCGCACGCTGGGAACGTCGGCGACGGTGTTCCTTGCGAGCCTGCCGCTGGCACTGTTCGGCGGCACGACGCTCTCCGGGTTCGCCTGGGTCATGCTGTTCGGAATCGTGATAGGAACGTCGTCGTCGATCTTCATCGCCGCCCCGATCCTGCTGTTCCTGGGCGAGCACCGGTTGCGGCGTGACGCACAGGCGCCGATCGCTCCAGCCAAGGCAAAACAGGCATAGCGGGCGCCGGTACGAACCTGCCACCAGATTGCATAAGTTTGCCTATTGATAATAGTGTGGCATCGTGCAACGGTGCTTTGGGTGACTCAGTGGAAGGCCCAGTGCCCGTGACTGGCGGTGACGACCTGGGCAGGCGCGACCCTCGCGCGGCGGACCTGCCGCCTGCTGCAAGAGAGGGAGACAGACGACGCAGGCCGGTGCCGCTGCCGGAGTTACGCGAAGCGCTTTCGAACGCGCGGATCCGCGCGCTGTATCAACCGATTGTCCGATTGGTCAATGGCGCCCCGGTCGCAGTGGAAGCGCTTGCCCGTCTGTCCCATCCGGTTCGCGGGACTGTGGGGCCCGACCTGTTCGTGCCACAGATCGAGGACGCCGGATTGGCTCTACGGCTGACCGAGTCGGTGGGAATGGTCGCGTTCACGGATTGGGCTTACGGTCGGCTGGATGAGCTTGGGCTGGCCCTCGCTCTGAATTTCTCGCTCGACGTACTGCTGCTACCGGACGTGCTGAGTTGGCTCGATCGCGCACGTCAGTCAACGGGCATCCCGGCGAGCGGTATTATCATTGAGTTGACGGAAAGCCAGCCAGTTCGCGACCTTTCCAACCTTGCGGTTGCCGTGTCGCGACTGCGGCGCGAAGGGTACGCACTGGCGATCGACGATGTCAGCCCGAGTCTGCGCGACCATCGCGAATTGCTGGCCATGGAGTTCTCGTCGCTCAAGCTGGATAAGCAGGTGGTCCGGCGCGCGTCGCGCTCGGCGAAAGCCGAGGAGTTTGTGCTGCGAACGACCCAGGCAGCGCACGCCGCGGGAATGCGCGTGGTCGCGGAAGGGATCGCAACACGGGACCATTGGGACCGCATGGCAGCTCTTGGCGTCGATGAAGGCCAAGGATTTTTCATTGCAAAACCGCTAACCTGTGGCTCGGTCGCGGCGTGGCGGAACGGCTGGCTCACCAATCGGACGCCGGCAGCGGCCCGTTGACGACAGATAGACTCAGACCGTGGGCTGCCAGGGGCCTGTCACCTCATAGGCTTCATTCTCCCCCGGCCATGGCGGCATCGTTATTCCAACGGCCACAAGCGGTTCCTCGCCGTCGCAGCGGAACTGGAACCGCGTTCCGACAGGAAGCGTGAGACTGGTTTCCGGCCTGAGGTCGAGCGTCTGTTCAACTCCGTCCAGCGCACGCCACATGCGCCCGTGGCCGGATCGGATGAACCAAATCTCCTCGACACTGCGATGGGCGACAGCGCGCGCGACCGCACCCGGCGCAAGCGTGAACAGTGCCATGCTGCCACGGGCGGTGGCACAGAGCAGCCGCACCTCGGACCCGTCTGGCGCGATCGCATCGGGCGCGATGGATGCCATCCTGGACGCAAAGGTCATCGGTGATTCCCCAATGCTCATTGGATGCTTGCATAGTCTCGGCGCTGTCTCCAGCGGGCGACAGGTATTGCCCTGGACGCGTGCCTGATGAGGCGTCAGGGTGATGGCGCCAGCAAAACCGGACAGGACATGGGATCGTGGCGAACTGGCTTCCCCAGGAGACCATCCGCCGCAAACGCGACGGCCACGCTCTCGACGCGGAAGAAATCCGCCGACTGATCATCGGTCTGACCGATGGCTCGATCAGCAACGGCCAGGCGGCCGCCCTTGCCATGGCCGTGTTCCTGCGCGGGATGACGACCGAGGAAACAGTGGCCCTGACACTGGCCATGCGCGATTCCGGTACCGTGCTGAACTGGCGGGCACTCGGGGTGGACGGCAAGGTCGTCGACAAGCACTCGACCGGCGGCATCGGCGACAAGGTCAGCCTGATTCTCGCGCCGCTGCTCGCCGCGTGCGGCGCCTTCGTCCCGATGATTTCCGGTCGCGGTCTTGGACACACCGGCGGCACGCTGGACAAACTCGCCGCGATCCCCGGATATCGCACGGATATCGACCTTGCCACGTTCGCACGCGTCGTGCGCGACGTGGGATGCGCAGTGATCGGACAGACGGCGGATCTGGCCCCGGCCGATCGCCGGCTATACGCGATCCGCGACGAGACCGCGACGGTCGAAAGCCTGCCGCTGATCACCAGCTCGATCCTGTCCAAGAAGCTCGCCGAGGGCCTCGACGCGCTCGTTCTCGACGTGAAGGCCGGTACTGGTGCGTTCATGACCGGCATCGACGAAGCTCGGGAACTCGCCGCCTCCCTGTTGCGTGTATCGCACGGCGCCGGGCTGGCGGCCACCGCGCTTATCAGCAACATGGATCAGACATTGGGCCGGACAGTGGGAAACGCGCTGGAGGTTGCGGAAAGCATCGACTTTCTCACCAATGCCGGTCGCGAGCGCAGGCTCGCCGACGTGACGCTGTCGCTGGCGGCCGAGGCGTTGGTGCTGGGTGGGCTGGCGCCGGACGCGGACACGGCCCGCGGCATCGCGAAAGCCCGGTTGGACGATGGCACGGCGGCGGAGCGATTTGCGCGAATGGTTGCCGCACTCGGCGGCCCCCCCGATCTGCTCGAACGTCCGCTGCTGCCGCGCGCGCCCTTTGTTGTCCCGATCACTCCTGCGATCCCTGGGTTCCTGTCAAAGATTGACGGTCGTGCCATCGGACTCGCGGTGGTCGAACTCGGCGCGGGACGCTCGGCTGCCGGTCAGTCGATCGATGTAAGGGTGGGATTCAGTGAGGTGGCCGGGCTGGGTGAACACGTCGATGACCAACATCCCATCTGCCTCTTGCACGCAGCCGACGAGGCAGCGGCGGCTCGCGCGATGGAGCGGGTTCGAAGTGCAGTTGTGACTGCGGATGCGCCTCCAATCGTACCGCCACCAATACATGAGCGCCTCGGCTGAAGCAGCGGGGTGTGGATAGCTGTTCGACGGCAGCGGCTTGCGCAGAATCGTAGCCTGCGGCTGCGAACATGCTGACGCACTCGGCTGAGGTGATGAGGTCGATGAGGCGGCCGATGGCGGACCATAGCGCATCAATGGTGCGCACGGCCGTCCTGCGCAGCAGCGCCTTGAGTTTGGCGAAGGTGTTCTCGATCGGGTTGAAGTTGGGGTGTAGGGCGGCAGGCAGCGCAGTTCGGCGCCCGCTGCCTCGATCGGCGTGCGCACCCGCCGTCGCTTGTGGCTGGCCAGATTGTCCCTGACCACGATGTCGCCCGCGCGCAGGGTCGCGACGAGGGGATGCTCGACCCAGGTTGCGAAGACCCCCCATGCACCCTTCCGGGTGGTCACTGACATGTGAGATCAATCGGCCAGTAATCACATGAAAGTGATTTTGTGCTTGCGGCGAAAACCAAAAACGGCAATGCCTAGCAGC
>JAKADX010000063.1 GCA_021818505.1 Pseudomonadota bacterium | reverse complement strand
TGCCCTTCGACAACGCCGCCGAGCGTCCCGCCCTCCCCGGCCAGCCGGCCGAGCTGCCCTATCCGCGCGTCCGCTCGCACCGGCAGGTGCCGCACGCGTTGCGCGCCCGCCTCGCCACGCGCGCCGCGGCGCTGTTCCCGGTGCGGGAGGTGGCGTAGCGGGGCGGACCGCCGGGGACGCCTTTTCTGCCGCGAACTGATATACCCTGCGGCCGTCCGTCACGGAGGGCGCCCCGATGACCCGGCTGCACTGGATCCTGCTCGTCGTCGTGATGGCGACCTGGCTGCCGTCGTACCTCTGGTATTTCCGGCGCGATGCGATCAGCTGGTGGAAGCGACGCGCCGCGGCGCGGCGGCAGCGGGTGGACCAGGCGGTGGCGCGGGCGCGGCTGAACGACGAACTGGCGGCGAAATACTTCAAGCAGGCCGCCGACCCCGGCTCGCGCCCTTGATCTACGCCTCTGGCTGGGTCCAGGCGCGGTGCAGCGCCAGCGCGAACAATGCCAGCATCGCCGGCGGGGCGAGCGGGATGCCGAGCTTACCCGCGAACGGGGCGGCCAGCGGCACGACATAGGCGAAGCCGAGTGCCGCCCGCTCCCACGGCAAGAACCCGCCGCGTTGCGCGCGTGCCACCATCCAAGCCATCGGAATCGCCAGCAGCGTTAGGTCATAGACCAGCAGAAACGGCGTGGTGAGCAGGGCCGCCAGCGGCAGCAATCCGTCGATCGCCGCCGGCCGGCGCCGGCAGGCCAGCGTCATCGCCGCCAGCACACCCAGGCTGACCGCGCCCTGGATCAGATAGGCCGCGCCCAGCCCGCCACCCGCCTGCACCACGGCGCGAAAGGTGCTGACCCAGGGGGCGTTGTCCACCAGCCCCATCTCCAGCGTCCGTCGCGCCAGCGCCGTGCCGGCAAAGAAAGCCCGCCAGGTCGCCGGCCCGAACGCAA
Organism: Pseudomonadota bacterium; assembly: GCA_021818505.1. Lineage (GTDB taxonomy): Bacteria > Pseudomonadota > Alphaproteobacteria > Acetobacterales > Acetobacteraceae > JAFKFJ01. Next base: position 17,797 of record JAKADX010000063.1, on the reverse strand, counting down.
GAATCGAGGCACCCACCAGCGTCAGCACCGTCACGGCGGCGGCGGCGAAGGCGCGGAACTGCCGCGCGGCCAGCAGTGCGAGCGGCACCGCGACGCCGAACTGGGGCTTGTAGCAGAGGCAGCCGAAGCACAGCCCGGCCAGCAGCGGCCGCCGTTGCAGCGTCAGCAACGCACCCCCGAACAGCGCGGTGGTGAGGAAGGCGTTCTGCCCATAGATCAGGTTCATCGCGACGGCCGGAAAGCCGAGCAGCGCGACCGTACCGCCCGGCAGCATCCGCGTCAGGACGCGCCAGTAGCCCAGCAGCGTGACCGAGATGAATCCTGCGACCGAGACGTAGAACGGCAGCAGCGCCAGCGGCACACACAGCAGCAGGAACGTCGGCGGGTAATAGAACGCCTCGTAGCCGAAGTCGGGATAGACGGTGCGCTGCATCGCCCAGTGGGGCGCCACGTTATAGGCCGACTGCGGGGTGCCCGCCAGCGCGAGCCGCCCGGCAGCCCAGAAGCTGACGAGATCATCGCGAATGGCGGTGCCCAGCAACGGCACACCGGAACCGGCCACCAGCAGCCGCAAGACGGCGACCAGGACGGTGGCGAACAGAAACACCGCGGCATAGCCACGCGCCCGCTCGCCATGCAGCCACCGCGCCTCACGCAGCCAGCCGCGCGCGGCGGGGGGACGGGCAACGGCGAGGCCCGAATCGGACATGCAACGTGCAGACAAGCAGGTACGCTGCCCCGACGCAACAAACATCAGTGGCCGAGCGGTGGCGGGACCGCGCCCTGCCCCTACTCCGCTGCCGCCGCGTAGGACTCCACCGGCGCGCAGGTACAGACCAGATGCCGGTCGCCATAGGCGTTGTCCACGCGCGCGACGGGCGGCCAGTATTTGGACTCCCCGACGAAGGGCAACGGGAAGGCGGCAGTCTCGCGCCCGTAGCCGTGCGGCCAGGTCTCCGCCGCCAACGCCTCGGCGGTGTGCGGCGCGGACTTGAGCGGGTTGTCGGTGCGCGACCACTCGCCGCTGGCTATGCGCGCGATCTCGCTGGCGATCGCCTCCATCGCCGCGATAAAGCGATCGAGCTCCGCTTTCGGCTCGCTCTCGGTCGGCTCGACCATCAGCGTGCCGGGCACCGGCCAGCTCATCGTCGGCGCGTGAAAGCCGTAGTCCTGTAGCCGCTTCGCTATGTCCTCGACGGTGACGCCGCTGCCTTGCTGAAAGCCCCGGCAGTCGAGGATGCATTCATGCGCGACAAGCCCGCCGGGTCCGGTGTACAGAACCGGATAGCGCGCGCGCAGCCGGGCGGCGACGTAGTTCGCCGACAGGATCGCGACCTGTGTGGCGCGCCGCAAACCCTCGGTGCCCATCAGGCGGATATACGCGTAGCTGATCGGCAGAATCAGCGCGCTGCCGAAGGGCGCCGCCGCGACCGGCGCGCCGCCGCCGGTCCCCAGTGCCGGATGGCCGGGCAGGAAAGGGGCGAGATGCGGCGCGGCACAGACCGGCCCCACGCCCGGCCCCCCGCCGCCATGCGGGATGCAGAAGGTCTTGTGAAGGTTGAGGTGGCACACATCCGCGCCGCACGCGCCGGGGCTGGTCAGGCCGAGCTGCGCGTTCATGTTGGCGCCGTCCATGTACACCTGCCCGCCGGCGTCGTGGACGATCGCGCAGATGTCGCGGATGCCCGGCTCGAACACGCCATGCGTGGAGGGATACGTCACCATGAGCGCCGCCAGACGCTGCGCGTGCGTCTCCGCCTTCGTGCGCAGGTCGGCAAGATCGATGTTGCCCGCTGCATCACAGGCGACGACGACGACGCGCAACCCGGCCATGGTGGCACTTGCCGGGTTGGTGCCGTGCGCACTCGCCGGGATCAGGCAGACATCTCGCGCACCCTGCCCGCGCGAGGCGTGCCAGCCGCGGATCGCCAGCAGGCCGGCATACTCGCCCTGGCTGCCGGCATTCGGCTGCAACGACACCGCCGGCAGGCCGGTGAGCGTGCCGAGCCATTCCGCGAGCCGCGCGATCAGCTCGCGCGATCCGCTGGTCTGGTCCTCCGGCGCAAACGGATGCAGGTCGGCAAACTCCGGCCACGTCACCGGCAGCATCTCGACCGTCGCGTTCAGCTTCATGGTGCAGGAGCCGAGCGGAATCATGCTGCGCGTCAGCGCGATGTCGCGTGCTTCCAGCCGCCGCAGGAAGCGCAGCATGGCGTGCTCGCTGCGATGCGTGGAAAACACCGGCGCGCGCAGGAACGGGGTTTCGCGCAGCAGTGCCGGCGGGATCGCGGCCGGCGCGTCGGCAGCCGGCGCGCCGATCGCGGCGCACAGGCGTTCGATTTCGGCGAGCGTCACCGTCTCGTCCAGCGCGATGCAGACGCACGACGCGTCGAGCCGCCGCAGATAAAAGCCGGCCTCCAGCGCCGTGCGCATCACCGCGTCGGCCCGTGCGCCGCATTCGATCCCAACCGTGTCGAAGAAATCGCCGTGGCGGATCGCGAAGCCCGCGCGCGCAGCCGCCCCGGCAATGAGCCGCGCCATCAGGTTGACGCGCCGCGCGATGCGCCGCAGCCCGTCGGGCCCGTGCCAGACGGCATAGAATCCGGCCATCACGGCCAGCAGCACCTGCGCCGTGCAGATATTGCTCGTCGCGCGCTCGCGCCGGATGTGCTGCTCGCGCGTCTGCAATGCGAGCCGCAGTGCCGGTGCCCCGGCAGCATCGACCGAGACGCCGACCAGCCGCCCCGGCATCGCGCGTTTGAAGGCATCGCGGGTGGCCAGGAACGCCGCGTGCGGCCCGCCGAACCCCATCGGCACGCCGAAGCGCTGGGCCGAACCGACGACGATATCCGCGCCCATTTCGCCCGGCGGCGTGAGCAGCGCGCAGGCGAGCAGGTCGGTCGCGACGATCGCCAGCGCCCCCACATCCTGCGCCGCCGCGATCTCCGCTGAGAGGTCGCGGATGGCGCCCGAGGTGCCGGGATATTGCAGTACCACGGCAAGCGGATTTGCAGCACGCAGCGCGGCGGTGTCGCCCGGCGCAACGTCTGTCAGGGTCAGCCCCAGCGGCGCGGCGCGCGTCGCCAGCACGGCGCGCGTCTGCGGATGGATGTCGGAGGCAACGGCGACGACATTCGATTGCGCGCGCGCCAGACTCTGCGCCATGTGGACCGCCTCCGCCGCCGCCGTCGATTCATCCAGCAGCGAGGCATTGGCGATCGCCATGCCGGTCAGGTCGGCGACCATGGTCTGGAAGATCAGCAGCGCCTCCAGCCGGCCCTGCGCGATCTCCGCCTGATAGGGCGTGTAGGCGGTGTACCAGCCGGGGTTCTCCAGCACGTTGCGGCGGATCACCGGCGGGGTGTGCGTGCCGAAATAGCCGCAGCCGATCAGTGAGCGTTTCAGCGTGTTCCTGTTCGCAAGCTCGCGCAGCTCGGCAATCACGCCGGCCTCGTCAAGCGCCGCGGGAAGATCCGGCGCCGTGGCGCGGATCGCGGGCGGCACCGCGCGGTCGGCGAGGTCGTCGAGGCTGACGGCGCCGACGACGTGCAGCATCGCGTCGATCTCGCCGTCATCGGGGCCGATATGGCGCGCGACGAATCCGCCGGCGCGCTCCAGCGCGGCAAGCTCCGCGAGCGCGTCCATCACGCTTCCTCCGTCAGTTTCGCGTACGCCGTCGCGTCCAGCAGCGTCTCGAACGCGGCAGGGTCGGCGACGGTCATGCGGAAGAACCAGCCCTCACCCTCGGCGGCGCGGTTGGCGAGGGCGGGATCGTCGGCGAGCGCCGCGTTCATTTCGGTCACGCGACCGGCGAGCGGGGCGAAGACGTCGGAGGCGGCCTTGACACTCTCCACCACCGCGCAGGCCTCGCCCGCCGCCACCTCCCGCCCTGGCTGCGGCAGCTCGACGAACACGATGTCGCCGAGCTGGCCCTGTGCGTGGTCGGTGATGCCGACGGTGGCGGTGGCCCCATCCAGGCGCACCCATTCGTGGTCGGTGGTGAAGCGGGTTTCTGGCATTGGATGCTCCGGTCAGCGTGGATAGCGATGGGGGACGAACGGCAGCGGCACGACGCGGGCGGGGACGGGCTTGCCGCGCAGCATCGCGAACACCTCGGTGCCGTCGGCGGCGAGGTCGCGGCGCAGATAGGCCATGGCGATGCACGCCTCGCGCGTGGGCGCGAAGGTGCCGGAGGTGACGGTGCCGGCCGAGGTGCCGTCGGCGGCGACGAGGACGCAGCCGGCGCGCGCGGGGCTGCGCCCCTCCACCACCAGCCCCACGCGCAGGCGCGGCGCGCCGTTATCAAGCTGGTCGCGGATCGCCGCCGAGCCGGGGAAGTCCCAGGCGACGCGGCGCTGCTTGCCGATCGTCCAGGTAAGCCCGGCCTCGACCGGCGTGGTGATCTCGTCGATGTCGTGGCCATACAGCGGCAGCCCCGCCTCCAGCCGCAGGCTGTCGCGCGCGCCGAGACCGGCGGGCTTCACCTCCGGCTGGTCGAGCAGCAGGGCCGCGATCCGCTCGGCCGCGTCGTGCGGCACCGACAGCTCGAACCCATCCTCCCCGGTGTAGCCGGAGCGGGTGACGCGCAGACCGGCGCCGGCGACGGTCATCTCCGCCACCTGCATGAAGCGAAGCTGCGCGGCCTCCGGCGCGATACGGGCCAGCGCCTCGGCGGCACGCGGGCCCTGCAGCGCCAGCAGCGCGCGGTCTTCGTGATGAGTCAGCGCCACGTCGTCGGGCAGGCAGCCGCGCAGATGCCCCAGATCGGCCTCGGTTCGCGCGGCGTTGACCACCAGGTGCAGCGCCTCGCCGAGCCGTGCGACCATCAGGTCGTCGATGATGCCGCCGGCCTCGTTGGTCAGCAGCGTATAGCGTTGCCGGCCGGGCCGTAGCCCGGTGATGTCCCCCACCGTCAGCGCCTGCAACGCGGCAGCGGCGCCCGGGCCGGCCAGCGTCACCTGCCCCATGTGCGAGACGTCGAACAGGCTGGCGGCCGCGCGCGTATGGCGGTGCTCGGCGATGATGCCGGCCGGGTACTGCACCGGAAGCATCCAGCCGGCGAACGGCACCATCCGCGCGCCCAACCGCTCATGCAGCGCGGCCAACGGCGTTGCCCTGGGCGGAAGCGGCGGCTCGTCGGTGAGGATCTCGATGGGCATTGGCAGGCTCCGCGTGGGTGGCACGACCCCCTGCCGCACCCTGCGGCCGGTCGAATCGCGCCCCCCTCTGTCGCGGGACCTGAGAGATTCGGGCTTGCGCCCTTACTCCGTCGGTGCGGACGGCGCATGACGGCGCCGCCCGGCTTTCCAGAGGCTCGCCCCCAAGCTGCGGTCCTTTGTGCCTGAGCGTTTCCGGGGGCCGGTTGCGCCTTCGGCGGCAGGGGATCGCCCCGCTCTCTCCCGCACGGGGGACGTGCGAACGCCGACCAGGATGAGCGCGCGCGCGGCGTTATGCAACCGCGAACGCGATCACATCACTTCATTGCAGCCCAGCGGTGCGGCGGTTGTAGGCGAGTTCATCGGGCGTCAGCCGGAAGCCGACATAGAGGTGATAAGCGGCAGCGGACTTGGTCTTGGTGACCGGCAGCAGCAGCTCGACCGGCGCGGCGTGGGCGCGGATTTCATCGACGTTGGAGCGGAACGTCGCGGTCAGCAGGTGGTCCTCCTCACTCAGCACGTTGCCGTTCTCGGTGACGGCAACGAAGTACGGCACCGCGACGGTATCGCCGTGCGTCGCCGGCCCGCGCCGCAGCAGCGCATCGAGCTGCAGCCGCGCGCGCACCTGCCCCGGTCCGCCCGACCCGCATGTGGCCGGCACGGCGGTGATCCGGGCGGCGAGCATCAGCGTGCTCGCGTCATGCGGCGCGCCGGGCGCTCCGGCGAAGCGCGTGATGTCGGCGGCGTCGCGCAGCAACGACAGTTGCGGGCAGGCCGGCGCGAACTTGGCCTCCTCGCCGCCGCCGCCGCACGCGGCAAGCAACGGCAGCAGCGCCGCCATCGCCGCGCGGCGCAAGGGGCGAAACGGACGGGATGGCATCGACGACTCCGGTTGCGGCGGCGCCCCGGATAAGGCATCGCCGTGAGGGGCACAACCGCGGACGAAGGGCATGGCCGTCTATACCGAAGTGACCGATGATGCGCTGCGATCGTTCCTCGCCGACTACGAGCTGGGCGAACTGGTGGCGTTCCGCGGTATCGCCGAGGGCGTTGAGAACTCCAACTATGCCCTGAAAACAACGGCTGGCGATTTCATCCTCACGCTTTACGAAAAGCGCGTGGACCCCGCCGACCTGCCCTATTTCCTCGGCCTGATGGAGCATCTCGCCGCCCGTGGCGTCTCCTGCCCCCGGCCCGTGCACGGCCGCGACGGCGCGGCGCTGCGGCTGCTGGCCGGGCGCCACGCGGCGATCACCACGTTCCTGCCCGGCGTCTGGCCGCGGACCGTACGGCTCGTGCATTGCGGTCCGGTCGGCGCGGCGCTGGCGGCGCTTCATATTGCGGGCGCGGACTATCCCGCCCGGCGAGCCAACGCGCTCGGCCCGGACGGCTGGGCGCCGCTGCTGGCCGGGGCGCTGGCCGACGACGGCGCGGCAGCGGAGGCGCTGTCGCCGGGGCTGGCGGAGGAACTGCGCGCGGCGCTGGCGCGCATCCTGGCCGCCTGGCCGGAGAACCTGCCGCGCGGGCAGATCCACGCCGATCTTTTCCCCGACAATGTGTTCTTCCTCGACGGCGAGGTGTCGGGCCTGATCGACTTCTACTTCGCCGCCACCGACTTCCTCGCCTACGATATAGCGGTGTGCCTGAATGCCTGGTGCTTCGAGACTGACCGCTCGTTCAATATTACCAAGGCGCGCGCCCTGCTCGGCGCCTATGCCGCGCGCCGCTCCCTGACGGCGGCGGAGCTGCGGGCGCTGCCGGTGCTGGCCCAGGGGGCAGCGATCCGCTTCGCGCTGACACGCCTCTATGACTGGGTCCACACCCCGCCGGGCGCCCTGGTGACGCGCAAGGATCCGCGCGACTATGTGCGCCGCCTGCGCTTCCATCTCGCCGCGACCGACGCATCCGCTTATGGCCTCTGAGAAGCTCGTCGAGGTGTGGACCGATGGCGGTGCGCGGCCCAATCCGGGACCGGGCGGCTGGGGCGCGGTACTGCGCTACGGCGGCATCGAGCGCGAACTGTCGGGCGCGGAGCCGCAGACCACCAACAACCGCATGGAACTGACGGCGGCCTGTGCCGCGTTGGAGGCGCTGACCCGCCGCTGCCGCGTGGTGTTGCACACGGATAGCGAATATGTCCGCAACGGCATCACCCGCTGGCATACCGGCTGGGTGCGCCGGAACTGGCGCAACGCGGCCGGCGATCCGGTCGCCAACATGGATCTCTGGCGCCGCCTGCTGGCCGCCGCCGCCGCGCATGACGTGGAGTGGAAATGGGTGCGCGGCCATGCCGGCGACGCCATGAACGAACGCGCCGACCGCCTGGCGACGGCGGCGCGCGAGGCGTTGGGGGCGGGCTGATCGTCGGCACCGCCCCCGAAGCGGCCTTACACGGGCGCTTACAACCGACCCATCATGCCCATCGGGCCGGGCATCAGCATCTCGGCCTTCCGCCGCTGCTCGTCCGACAAGGCGTCCCACAACGCCCGCGTCGGCCCCTCCATCGCCTTCAACGCGTCAAGATGCGCCGCCATCCGCTGCTGGCGCCACGCGAGGCGATCCGGCCAGCTTGTCGGAACGCCCTGCTGCATCATCTGCTGGCGCATGGACCGCATCGCCGTCATGCGCGCCCGCATGGCATCGACGAACGCGTTCCATTGCGGAAGCTGCGCATCGGTGATGCCGAGTTCCGTCTTCATGGCGGCGATGCGCGCTTCCATCATCGCACCCGGCATCATGCCAAACCGCGCGCCGTGCCAGCCGGCGCCCTGCATCATGTGCATCATGCCCTGCATCATCTGGGTCATGCCCTGCATCATCTGCATCATCGGCGCCGTGCCCTCGCGGCCCATCCCGCCGGGGCCCATCGCCCCCGGTCCCCAGCCACCGCCGCCCATCATGCCGCCGCCCATCATGCCGCCGCCCATCATGCCTGGGCCGAACGTGCCGGCCTGATTCTGATCTTCGTCATCATCGTCAGCCGGCATGCCGCCCTGCGGCGCGGCGGCCATCTGCGCGGCGGCCTGCGCGTCGCGATGGGCGTCCTGGCCCTCGTCGGTCTGCGCGACGGCAAACCCGGCGGATGCGGCGAGGATGACGGCCGCGATCGCGGCGTTGCGGAACGTGATCATCTCGGTCCTCCTTGTTTCAGCCGACGTTGTCGTAGGCGAGTTCGGTCATCATCCCACTCGCCATGTGGAACAGGTTGTGACAGTGCAGCAGCCAGCGGCCCGGATTATCGGCGTCGAACGCGACAGTGACCGAGGCGTTCACCGGCACCAGCACGGTGTCGCGCAGCGCGCCCGCGATGCGCGTGCCGTTGATTTCCGTCACCTGGAAGTGATGCCCGTGCAGGTGCATCGGGTGCGCCATGCGGCTCTGGTTCACAAAGGTCAGTTCGACCCGCTGGCCCTGCGAAACGAAGAGCGGCTGGTGGTCCCGCCAGGTGCGTCCATCGATCGACCAAACATACGGCCTCATCGTGCCCGTCAGTGCCATGCGGTGAACCAGGTCCGCGGCGCGCTGCGGCAGCGGCTGCGCGGCGGCCAGTCGCGCCTCCAGCGACAGATCCGCGGCTGGCGCGGCGCTATCCGCGTCCGACGCAATCCTGCCGACCACAGCCTGGGGCGTCGCCAGGATGATGCCGGTGCGCTGCCGGTCGCCCTCGCGCTGCGCCAGCACGGGGAACGCGCCCGCCTCCGTCACGTCCAGCAGCACGTCGGCGCGCTGGGCCTGCGCGAGCGGAAAGCGGCGCACCGCAAGTGGCCGCACCGCGTCGCCATCGACCGCGACCAGCGTGCCGTCGAGCGCGCCGAGGTCGATCCAGAACGCCGTCGTCGTGGCACCGTTGATCAGCCGCAGCCGCACGCGGCCCCGCCGCTCCACGCGCACCACCAGCGGGTCCGCGAGCGTGCGGTCATTGGCGAGATAGGCGTCGTAATCGACATCGTTGAGGTCCATGCCGGCGCCGGTCACGGCGGATTTCATGTCGTGCGACGCCCCGCCGTCCTGGGGCATCGTCATGCCGGGCATCGCCGCACCATGCCCGCTCATGCCGCCGAGTTGCGCGAGGATCGCAGCCGGGTCGCGGAAGGTGAAGTCGTGCAGCAGTACCGTCACGTCCTGCGCATCCGCCCGCGTGTCCTCGACGCTGCGCACGATCAGCGGTGCGGCCATCAGCATCTGTTCCTGCAATCCGTGATGGGAATGCATCCAGTGCGTGCCGGCCCGCGCCGCGAAATCATACCCCTGCTCGGCGCCGTCGGCGATCAGCGCCCCGCCGGTCTCGGCGACGCCGTCCTGGCGATAGGGCGGGGTCTGGCCGTGCCAGTGAATGATGGTGGTCTCGCCGGCCCGATTGGCGAGGGTGACAGCGAAGCGTTGCCCGGCATCAAGGGTAAGCCCCGGCATTCCGTCCGGCCCGGTGATGCCGAACACCGACGCTGTCTTGCCGTTCACGTCCAGGCTGCGCCGTCCGACCGTCAGACGCAGCGGTGGCGAGCCGGTGCCCGCGCGCGGGACGCGGGGAAAGGCGGCCATTGCCGCCGTGGCTGCTCCTGCGACGAGCAGGCCGCGTCGGGAGAGAACGAGATTGCACATGATGCGTCCGATCCGACTGAAACGGGAACGGTGCGGCCGCGATGGCGACCCCACGACCAGGCTTCCACCGGGGCGCGCCGGCGTCCCGGTGGTTCAGACGGCGGCGCGCGGCGGCCGCATCCCCGGATGCGGCGCGATGCCGGCCATAAGCTGCGACCGCAGCGGGGCGAAGGCAATGACGCCGCGCTCGGCCGGCGCGGACGCCGCCTGAGCCGTCGGCGCCGGCGCGGCGAGCGTCGCGCACGCGCTCGCCTGGCAGCAGGGTGCCCCGTGCGGTTCACCGGGCTGGCATGGCGATTGGGGCGCTCCAGCCTGAGCCGCTCCGGCCGCTACGACAGTGTTGCCTGCCGCGGCGTGCATCACGGCAGCCGGAGCAGGCACGGCTGTAAGCAGCAGGCCGGCCAGCATCAGGAGCGCCGCCACGCCCCGCCTCGATGTCCGCCCCCAGCCCCGCAACATCACGGCTACCTCGTCATCCGGCCGACCGTCTCGACCAGTTCCTCGACCTTCTCGCGCTGGTCCATCACGTTGCCCGAGGCGAAGGCGTTGGCGACGCAATGGGACACGTGGTCGCGAAGGATCTCCTGCTCAACCTTATGCAGAGCCGCCCGTACCGCGTTGACCTGAGTCAACACGTCCACGCAGTAGCGATCCTGCTCGACCATGCGCAGCAGGCCGCCGATCTGCCCCTCGATGCGTCTGAGGCGCGCGGCGACGGATTTCTTGGCGGCGTCTTGCATAGTTGATACTATACCCCCATAGGGTATATGCGTCAAGCGCAGGACGACAGCGGAGCGCGGAGATGGACGAGCACCACCACCATCACGACCACCAGGGCGGCGATACCACCGCGCTGGCCACCGACCCTGTGTGCGGCATGAAGGTGGATCCGGCGACCTCCCAGCACCGGCTGGAGTTCGGCGGCATCACGTATGACTTCTGCTGCGGCGGCTGCCGCGACAAGTTCGCCGCCGATCCGGCGAAATATCTCGCGCCGAAGGCGGCCGAGCCGGCGCCCGCGCCGGCCGAGGGCGTCATCTGGACCTGTCCGATGCACCCGGAAATCCGTCGCCACCGGCCCGGCACCTGCCCGATCTGCGGCATGGCGCTGGAACCGTTGCAGGCGACGGCCGAGACCGGGCCGAACCCCGAGCTTCTGGACATGACGCGCCGGTTGTGGATCGGACTCGCACTGACCATCCCGGTCGTCGTGCTGGAGATGGGCGGGCATGTGGCCGGCCTGCACATTCTCCCGCCGACGCTTTCCAACTGGGTGCAGTTCGTCCTCGCAACCCCGGTCGTGCTGTGGGCGGGTTGGCCGTTCTTCCAGCGCGGCTGGGCGTCCCTGGTCAGTCGCAACCTCAACATGTTCACGCTGATCGCGCTCGGCACCGGCGTCGCCTGGCTCTACAGCGTAGTCGCCACGCTCGCCCCCGGCGCCTTTCCCGCCGGCTTCCGCGGCATGGGCGGGGCGGTCGCGGTGTATTTCGAGGCATCGGCGGTCATCACCGTCCTTGTGCTGGTCGGGCAGGTGCTGGAACTGCGCGCGCGCGAGCAGACGGGCGTAGCGATCCGCGCGCTGCTGAACCTCGCACCCAAGACCGCGCGACGGCTGCGCGATGGCGAGGAGGACGTGGACATTCCGCTTGCCGACGTGCAGGTCGGCGACCGGCTGCGCGTGCGCCCGGGCGAGGCCGTGCCGGTGGACGGCGTGGTGCTGGAGGGGCACAGCGTCGTCGACGAGTCCATGGTCACCGGCGAGTCCCTGCCTGTCGCCAAGCAGGAAGGCGAGAAAGTGATCGGCGGCACGGTGAACGGCACCGGGTCGCTGGTGATGCGCGCCGAGAAGATCGGCGCCGACACAATGCTCGCCCGCATCGTTGCCATGGTGGCGGAGGCGCAGCGCAGCCGCGCGCCGATCCAGCGCCTGGCGGATCAGGTGGCGGGCTGGTTCGTCCCCGCCGTGCTTGCGGTTGCGGTGCTGGCCTTCCTCGGCTGGGCGGTCTGGGGTCCGTCCCCGGCGCTCGCCTATGCGCTGGTCGCGGCCGTCTCGGTCGTCATCATCGCCTGTCCCTGCGCGCTGGGCCTGGCGACGCCGATGAGCATCATGGTGGGCGTTGGCAAGGGCGCCGGCGCGGGCGTGCTGATCCGCTCCGCCGAGGCTCTGGAGCGCATGGAAAAGGTCAACGTCCTGGTCGTGGACAAGACCGGCACGCTGACCGAAGGCAAGCCGCGCGTGGTCGCTATCGTACCCGCAGAGGGGTTCGCCGAAACGGAGGTGCTGCGGCTCGCCGCCGCCCTGGAGCGGTCGAGCGAGCACCCCCTCGCCGCCGCCGTGCTGGCCGAGGCCGCCGCGCGCGGACTGACGGCTCCGCGGGCGGCCGGGTTCGCCTCACTGACCGGCAAGGGCGTCAGCGGCATGGTGGAGCGGCGGCGGGTGGCGCTGGGCAGCGCGGCGCTGCTGGCGGAACTTGGCATCGATCCGGGCGATCTGGCCGTGCAGGCGGAGGCATTGCGCCGCGACGGGGCGACGGCCCTGTTCCTGGCGGTGAACGGCAAGCCGGCTTGTGTGATCGCGATCGCCGACCCGGTGAAGCCGACCACTCCGGCGGCGCTGGCGGCGCTGAAGGCCGAGGGTATCCGGATCGTCATGCTGACCGGCGACAGCCGCACCACGGCCGAGGCGGTCGCCCGCCGGCTCGGCATCGAGGAGGTGGAGGCCGAGGTGCTGCCCGAGGCCAAGCACCGGATCGTCCATCGGCTGCGCGCCGGTGGCGCGGTGGTGGCGATGGCCGGCGACGGCGTCAACGACGCCCCGGCGCTGGCGGAGGCCGACGTGGGCATCGCCATGGGCAGCGGCACCGAGGTGGCGATGCAGAGCGCCGGGGTGACGCTGGTCAAGGGCGATCTGGCCGCCATTGTCCGCGCCCGCCGGTTGAGCCGGGCGACCATGCGCAACATCCGCCAGAACCTGCTGCTCGCCTTCGTCTATAATGCCGTGTGCGTTCCGGTCGCGGCCGGAGTGCTCTACCCGTTCCTCGGCATCCTGCTCAGCCCCGTGATCGCGGCGGCGGCGATGTCGCTGAGTTCGGTCTCCGTCGTTGGCAACGCCCTGCGGCTGCGGCGGGTGCGGCTGTGAGGCGCGCGCCTTGACGCGGGGCATCCGCGAGGCCAATCTCCGGCCCGCCGCTGGGGGATAGTTTAGCGGTAGAACTCCCGGCTCTGACCCGGGCAGCCTTGGTTCGAATCCAGGTCCCCCAGCCAAATCTCAGTTTTGACCGGAATGGCTGTGTCATTCGCTCCGCGGCAGGCTGCGATGGCCGTGGTTTTTGCAAGTAAATTAAATGGTTGGCGGAAGGTGGCGACCACCTCGCCATCCTTCCATGTGCAGTTCGATAGGACGAAGTTGAGAAGGCGGCGCTTTTCGCGTGGTTCCTGCCGCTCGAACAGGCGTTGGGCGTTCCGCGCCAGTTCGAGAATCTGCACGCCCTCGTCCATGTAGGACTGCTCGGCGGCCTCGTGCCGCTCGATCTCGCGCAGGCAGCGGTTCTGCTCCGCGCGCCAGTCGGCCGACATCTTGTCGAAGAAGGCGGCATCCACCCGCCCGTCGAGCTTGTCGAGATACATGGCGTTGATGCGGTCGCCGAGCCGCTGGTGCTCGGCCTGGAGCCGCCGGATCGCCTCCCCGTGCTCGCGCCGCTCATCGGCGTGGCTGGCGTGCAGCGCCTCGCGCACCCAGGCCAGCACCTCGTCGTCGAACTGAAGCCGGCCGAGCAGGGCGGTGAACTGGCTCTCCAACACCTCCTCCCGCACATAGCGGCGGCGGCAGGACGCCGGGTTGCCCTGGCATTTGTCGGCGTAGCCGGTGCAATGGTAATAAATGTAACGCTGCTTCTTGATCTCGCCGACGACCGAGCAGCCGCACTTGGCGCAGGCGATCAGGCCCGAGAAGGCGAAGTCATGCGTCATGCGGCGATGCTTCTTGGCGAACCGGCCGTCGAGGACGCCCTGCACCCGCTCCCACAACTCGACCGAAACCAGCGGTTCGTGCTTGCCCTGGATCAGTTTGCCGTTCCACTCGAACTGGCCGGTGTAGAGCCGGTTGCGCAGGATGGCGTGCAGCGTGCTCACCGCCACCTTGGCGCCGCTCTTGCGATGGGCAAGGCCCGCCTCCCGCGCCTTCCGCGCTGCCTCTTGCAGCGAATATCGGTCGGTCGCGTACCACTCGAATAGCTTCGACACGATCGGCCCGATATCGGGATCGGTGGCGATGATCTTCTTGCCGTCCGGGCCGGCGATGTTGCGATAGCCGAGCGGCGTCTTGGTCGGCCAGATGCCCTGCTCGGCCTTTTCCTGCATCCCCTTGCGCGCTTCCTCCGACAGGTTGTCGATGTAGTTCTTCGCCATCAGCACCTTGATGCCGTGCATGAACTTTTCCGAGGAGCGCGACTCCCGCGATAGCACCACGCCTTCCTTGGGCAGATGGATTTCGACCTCCAACTCGTCGATCGTCACCCAGTCCTTGAGGTTGCGGTAGAGCCGGTCGGTCTTTTCGACCAGCAGCACGCGGATGGCGGGGCGCGCCTTCAGATAGGCGACCATCTCGCCGAAAGCGGCGCGGCCGGTCTGCTTGGCCGTTTCCACGTCCACGTATTCCTGCGCGACCGTGAAGCCCTGCGCCGCCGCGTATCCCTTCAGCAGCTTCAACTGCGCCGGGATCGAAAAGCCCTCCTTCTCCTGCTCCTTGGAGGAGACGCGGGCGTAGATCACTGCCTGCTTGCGGGCGGGATCGAAGAAGGGCGCGGGCTTCCGGGTGCTTGCCATAGTGTTTAGTGTAAACTGGACAAATTGGAATTGCAAGCAGCGGATGCCGAGCCGTCACGCTCTCGGCCAGTCCGGATCAAGCCGGGAATGCCCAATATCCACCCCTCCACCTGAGCCAGGGCGCGCTCGGGCGGGGTCAAGTCGGGCTTTAGGAAGGCAGCGAGGCTGCCCTCCTGGTCGGCGCGGGACAGCCAGGCGGCGATGCTGAAAGCGTCATGCTGGTCGCCGGTGCGGTCCGCGCGCGCGAAGGACCGGCTCCACAGCGCCGGATAGACCTCGGCGATGGCGGAGCGCCCCGCCGGGACGTCCCAGCCGTCGAACGGCCAGAAATGGACGTGGCTCCCGAGACGCTGGCGGATGAAGCGCAGCCACGGAATCCCGGCATGCGTGGATTTGGCGACCGATCCCTGCACGTCGAAATGGAACACTGACTTTGCACCGCCCGCCCGTTCCTCGGTCAGCCGCCGCCAGCGGGCGTTGCCCATGCGCGCAGCGCCGTTTCCCGCCGCGCCGTCGCGCACGAAATCGACATAGGTATGATCCTCGTCGGTCGGCCAGTGACGCTGAAAGTCGTCGAGGAAGGCGGGCCAGTCAGGCGGCAGGCCGTGAACCTCGAAATAGCGCAGCGGGAAGGAGAAGCCGTGGTCGATGCCGACCAGCGTGGGCACGTCCTCGGCCAGCCGCGCGACCAGCCACTCGGCGATGCCGCGCCGCGTCCAGTATTTCCGGGGCGACGGCGGCGGGGGCACCTCGATCGGCGAAGCTCCGCCCTCAGCCAGGTATATGTGCAGGCCCCTGAGGCTGGCGGGGGGCGTTTCTGCACCCGAATAGTCGATGCCGACGTAGCGGGCGAAGGCGGGCATCCCTATCGCTCCGGTTCGCCGGCCGCGCGGAACTCCGTGTATACCATCTCCCAGTCGATCCACGGGAACGCCTGCTGAACCGCTTTGAGAAACTCCGACTGATTCAACGTCTCGAACGTCACGTCGTTATAGCGCGCATCGAGTTGCATCTTCTCGATCATATCTTCGACTCTTGGGAAGACGCGGCGAAGTTCGACTTCAAGGCATCGCGTCGCGCTCTCCTCGTCGATGCTCAGCAGCCTGCTGCGCATCGCATTCGGCGCGTCCGCTTGCCTGTGCTCGGCTTCCAGGTAGAGCGCCGTTGGCGTGAAGATGTAGCCGCGCCGATCCACGATCGCGAGGCCGGTCCGCAGACCCGGCGTTGACCGCACCGCGATTCCCGCTTCGCGGAGGATGTCCACCGCAGAGAGATCGCCGAAGCCCATGCGGAACACCCGCTCGTCGAAGTCCAGGCAGATGGTAATGAGGTCGGGGCCGATCCGCCGGGCAACCTCCGCCATCGCGCTGGCCGGATCGCGATGAATGCCCGGTGCCGCATAACACACGGAGTGCTCGGCCCGGCGGATATCGGCGGCGATCGCTGCAAAGTCCAGTGACAGGAACAGCGGCTCGGCGATCATGCGGCCACTGCGCGTGCCGCGCCCGGCGCCAGCGCCTCGGCGAGAAGCGCGTCGAGCAGGCAGCGGCTTGTGTCGCCGCTGGTGGTGAGGCTCGCCTCCAGCCGGTCGCACAGCGCCATCAACTCATCGACCTTGGCGACGATACGCCGCTGTTCGGCGAGGGGAGGCAGAGGAAGCGGTAGCGAAACAAGGGTCGTTTGATTGATCTTCGGCATCGTTGCCTGAGCGCCTGAAGCATTCTCTGACAGATACGCTCGGGCGGGAGGAGACACGGTAGCCAGGTGAACGAATCGAAGGTTGATAAGGCTGGAAATTCTTACCTTCATGATGAGATCTGGAAACAAAAATGTCCTTGGTGGGCCTTCGTAAATCGCAGAGATACCAACGTAGTCGCGCGTGTTTCCTCGTTGAAAGAGAAGATCACCCTCTTGCAACCAGTAATCCGAGTCGTCTTGGATGTTTGCATCAACACGCTTAAAGTAAGCCGCGTTAAAAGTCCCGCTTGTTGTTGCGGACAAAGTTATGGCCAGCGGCGCGTCTTCGCGATTCGTCGGCCTTGGTGAAATGCCGTTCTGCGGGCCGCTCGTGATCAGTTCGTCGAGTGCAACCCACTTCCATGATGCGGGAACGGGATAGGGCTCGGCGCCTCCATCAATCTTCACCGTCCGCCGTCGCAATCTACCCTCGCCATTGGCCCTTCGCTTCAAGAGTTCCGACGCTGGTTCGTCCGCCGGGTCCTGCGGCACGAGCTTCCCGCGCACGGCAAGGTTGAGGATTGTCTGGCGGAGTTGCTTGACCTGATCGGGGCGCGTGGTCAGGGCGGCGAGGTTGTTCAGCGTGAAGCGGGCGTGATCGGCGAACGCGGCCGGATCGGGGTCGGGCGCATTGAGGCGGGCGAGGCTGGCCGCCGCCAGCCGGTCGCGCCGCGCCTCCCGCTCCGCCCGCGCCGCCTCCAGCCGGTCGCACAGCGCCATCAACTCATCGAACTTGGCGACAATGCGGTGCTGTTCGGCGAGGGGTGGGAGGGGAAAGGGAACGGCGGCGACGATCTTGCCGGAGACTTCCTTGAAGGTCGTGCCCGGCGCCTTGGAGTCGATCTCTGGCGCGAAAGCCTTCATTGTCGTTGCGATGTAGCGCGAGCAGTCGCGGACATAGGGAACGATGGACTTGAACCCTTGATTGGTGGAGAGTGCATTGGCCGCTATGGCGACATACCCGATCGGCGCCCGGCTTGTGAAAAGCACGGTCCCTTCGGGCATTAGCGTCGCCGATGAAGTTCGTGCGCCCTTCTCAGAAAGGTCGCGCGAACCGCGCGAAATATAGAGTTCCGAGTAGCCGCCGAGATCGGCAGGCGTCAGCCATGGAATGCCTTCACCGGGTTCGGTGAAGTTATCTGCCTCGGCGGCGGACGGAGTGCCACCGCCGACGATCGCTCCCACACCATCAAGGCGAACCCATCGCCACGCCGCAGGGATTGGGAACGGTCCATCAATCGCAGTCCCGCTGTCCAGGTCGCGCGGCTTCCGAAGGTCTCCGGCCTTTACGAGCCGCGCCTTCTCGGCCGCAATGCGCTTGAGCAGCGCCGCCGCCGGCTCGTCTCGTGGGTCCTGCGTGACCTGAGCCCCGACTTCCCTCCAGTCAGAAATAGAGTCGTGGGTTGCCGTCACGCCCATCGTGACGGTGTTTCTCGGTTCGGTCGAGCGGCGTTTCTCCGTTCCGGCCGTCTTCGCCGACG
>JAKADX010000093.1 GCA_021818505.1 Pseudomonadota bacterium | reverse complement strand
GGTCGATCACTGCTGCGAGGCTTGGAACAAGCTCGAAGCCCAACCCTGGCACATCATGTCGATCGGCATCCGCGAGTGGATACGCAGGTTCTGATCAGAGAGCGTTGGTATGAGCCCCAACTTCCCTTCGGTTAGCCCGCATTTCTCACTGGGTCTGTGCTGATAGCGCGATTGGAGCGGGCCTGAAGTCGGCGACGGCTTGTTGGTCCCGGGCCGGGTGGTGACGACCGCAGTTGGACACCTCGAAGAACCCCTGGTGCGAGGAGCGATTTGATGATTCGCTGCGGCGCGCGCAGTGGAGGAGGGCAGGATGGTGTCGCAGCCTGGTTTCTTCGACCTCGACGATCGGTATGCGGCGCTGTCGAAGGCGGGTGACCCGCTGGTGCGGCTGAAGGAGATCGTGAATTTCGAGGCGTTCCGATATCGGCTGGAGAAGGCGCTGAACCGGAGCGACCGGGCCCGCGGCGGGCGTCCGCCCTACGATTGCGTGCTGATGTTCAAGGTCCTGGTGCTGCAGGCGCTCTGCAACCTCTCTGACGACCAGGCGGAATTCCGGATCGGCGACCGGCTGTCGTTCATGCGCTTCCTCGACATGGGGCTGTCGGACAAGGCGCCGGACGCGAAGACGATCTGGCTGTTCCGCGAGTTGCTCACCGCAGCCGGCGTGATCGCGAAGCTGTTCGCGGTGTTCGACGCGCGGCTGAAGGACAGCGGCTAGCTTGCCATGTCGGGCCAGATCATCGACGCGAGCCTGGTGGCGGCCCCGCGGCAGCGCAACACCGAGGGCGAGAAGGCGGCGATCAGGGCCGGCGAGATCCCCGAGGACTGGCAGGACCAGCCGGCGAAGTTGCGGCAGAAGGATCGTGACGCGCGCTGGACGGTGAAATTCACCAAGGCGAAGACCAAGCCGGACGGATCGACGCCTCCGGTCGACCTCGCGGTCCCGGCCTTCGGCTACAAGAACCACATCACCATCGACCGGCATCATGGCCTGATCCGGAGCTGGGCGGTGACCGATGCCGCGCGCCATGACGGGGCGCACCTCATCGGGCTCATCGACAAGAGCAACACGGCCGCCGGCGTCTGGGCCGATACTGCGTATCGGTCGAAGCAGAACGAGGCGTGGCTGGCGGACAACGGCATGCGCTCGTGCATCCACCGGAAGAAGCCGCGCGGCCGGCCGATGCCGCGCCGAACCGCTCTCGCCAACGCGGCGAAGTCGCGGGTGCGCTCGGCGATCGAGCATGTCTTCGCCCGGCAGAAGGGGCCGATGGGATTGTTCGTCCGCACCATCGGCATCGCCCGGGCGACCACGAAGATCGGCCTCGCCAATCTCGCCTACAACATGCAGCGCCTGGTCTGGCTGGACAGGAAAACTGCGCCCGCGTGACCGAAATCGCCTCGGTCAGCGCAGACATCCGCTCCACCAGACAAAAATCATCTCCGGATACCGCCGACATCGGCGCCATCAGCGGCCGCAGCGCGGCAATCCGCTCCACGCCGCTCTCAAACAACGGAAAACTCAGGGTTGTTCGAGGTGTCCAGTTGGGCGCGACTCGCCGGCGCCGCGATCGGCACGGCGTTGGTCGGAAGTGGTGAGCTTGCGGTGTCTGGTTCGTGGGGCCGGTCTGCCGGCTATCGCAGCCTTGCGTGCGCCAGCGCGAAGGCGTGCTGCGAGGGACATGCCGAAGCCATGGCGATGCTGACCCGGCGGACGCTGACGCGCACCAGCGCGCCGATCTTGAGCAGCTTCAGCCGGATGGTGGCGCAGGTGGCGGTGGCGAACTCGGTGTGCGCCAGGCCGATGCGGCGCAGCGCGCACAGCAGCACGTAGGCGGCGGCAGCAAACCACAGGCGCAACTGGTTGGCGCGCATGGTGGCCGCCGAAGTGCGGTCGGCGAACAGGTCGAGCTGGCACTCCTTGATGCGGTTCTCCATCTCGCCGCGGGCGCAGTAGATCGCCTCGTAGAGGTGCCGCGCGTCTGCCTCGGTGGGCGCCAGCGAGGTGACGACGAAGCGCGGATTGGCTTCGCCCTGCGTCCACTCGGCCTTGCCGACGACGCGCCGGGTGCGGCTCCAACTGTCCAGCGTCGACCAGGTGAAGTCGCGGAACCGGCGCGCCGGCTTGCCGGTCGCCTCGGCCTCGGCGCGGGCGGCCGTCATCTCCGCCGCGATCTCCTCGACCAGGCGGGCATTGCGCGCCAGGCCGAACAGGAAGTCGACCCTGTTGGCCTCGCACCAGGCCATCAGCGCCTCGCGGGCGAAGCCGCCGTCGGCGCGCAGCAGAATGCGGACCCGCGGCCAGCGGGCGCGGATGCGGCGGACGATGCGGGCAACCTCCTCGACGGCACCGGCGGCGGCGTCGTTGTTCGACCGCCGCAGCTTCGCCGCCAGCAGGTGCCGGCCGCAGAACACGTAGAGCGGCAGGTAGCAGTAGCAGTCATAGTAGCCGTGGAAGAACCGGCCCTCTTGATGCCCGTGCAGCGGATCATCGGTGGCGTCGAGGTCGAGCGTGATCTGCTTCGGCGCCCTGGCGTGCGCGTCGAGGAACAGATCGACGAACAGCGCCTCGATCGCCACGGTGTCGGCGGCGAGCCGGGCATAACGGGTCGGCTCGGGCCGGCTCAGTTCCAGCCGGTTCAAGGTGACGGGCACCCAACGCGCTCGCGCGTTGGGACCCGATCTTGCCGGCCAGCGGCGCGCAGTCGGCACGCCGGGCCGCCAGCTTGCCGGCGAGCGTCGCCATCACCGGGTCATGGCGCAGGTCGTCGTGGTCGATCAGGTCCTCATAGCCCAGCGCGATGCCGACCACCCGCTGCATCACCAGCGTCTCGACGGCATGCTCGACGAGCGTCGGGTTGCGGGCGTCCGTGAAGCAGGCGGCAAGCCGCCGGGTCAGACCGATCACCCGGTCGGCCGCGCCGAGCAGCAGCGCGCCGGCATCCGAAGTCAGCCGCCCGCCGTCGAACGAGGCCACCACGGCGCGGCCGTCCACGCGTGCAAAGTCGAACAGCATCGGGTTACACTCTGTCGGCACCGGGGACCTCCTCTGCCCAGCGACAAGGCTTTGTTGCAGAAGAACTTTCGCCGATTCAGAGCCCCGGTGCACCTACCCACTGTGAGAAATGCGGGTTAGCAGGCTGCTGAAAAGCGGTGCGGATTTCGGTGGATCGTTCGCCTTTCGGAGGCATCTACGTGCATCGGGTGGCTGTGGTGCGGCGGGGCGGGTGAATTGGGGATTGCACGGCAGGGTTGGTGCAGACTCCGGGCGTCATGCCGCCGCTCTCAGCAGCTTGGGCAGGCGGGCGAGGTTGTAGGCGGCCATCGCGAAGGTGAACTGCCAGTCGATCTTCGGCAGCCCTCGGTGCCGGGCCTTGCGCGGTGCGGCGACCGTCTTGGCCCAGCCGAAGGCTTCCTCGATGCGCTTGCGGATGCGCAGGCTGACGGCGTAGCCGGGGTGACGCGTGGTGCGGCCGTCGATGGCCGAGCGCCGTCCGTTGTCGTTCTGCGCCACGTGCGGGGTGACGTTGATCTTGCGCATCTCGGCGACAAAGTCCTGCGTGTCGAAGCCCTTGTCGCCCCCCACGGTGATGCGCTGGGCGCGGTCGGCATGCGGTTCAAGCAGGTGCTGGGCGGCCAGCCGCTCGGCATGGCCCGAGGCACGGGTGGCGGCGGCGCCGACACTCAGGCCATTTCGGTTTTCCATCAGCGCATGCCCCATAAAGCACAGCTTGGCCTCCTTGCCATGACCCTTGCGGTGGAGCCGGGCATCGGGGTCGGTGGTGGAGGCGTGGGTCTCGTTCCTGCGCTTCTGCCCGTGGACGTCCTGTTCTCCATTGCGTCCCGGATCGGGCGGCGGGCCGGAGCCGTCCTTCGGGCGGCAACTCTTGGTGCTCGCCCATGCCTCCAGCAGCGTGCCGTCCACCGAGAAATGCTCATCCGACAGCAGCGTCTTCACCTTCGGCTGTGCCAGCACGGTGGCGAGGAACCCGGCCGCGATCTCGCCCGCCAGCAGGCGGTCGCGGTTCTTGGTAAAGGTGGTGGCGTCCCACACCGGATCGTCCATGCCGAGGCCCACGAACCAGCGGAACAGCAGGTCGAAGTC
>JAKADX010000062.1 GCA_021818505.1 Pseudomonadota bacterium | reverse complement strand
TGCTGGTCGATCGCATCGGTCAGCAGCCCGCCCTGGTCGAAGCCGACATAGCCCGGCGGCGCGCCGATCAGGCGGGAGACGCTGTGCCGCTCCATATATTCGCTCATGTCGAAGCGGATCAGCTCGATGCCGAGGGTCGCGGCAAGCTGGCGCGCGACTTCGGTCTTGCCAACGCCCGTCGGGCCGCTGAACAGGTAGTTGCCGATCGGCTTCTCGGCGTCGCGCAGGCCGGCACGCGACAGCTTGATCGCCGCCGACAGCGCCTCGATCGCCTTGTCCTGGCCGAACACCATGCTGCGCAGGTCGCGCTCCAGATTGCGCAGCGTCTCCTTGTCGTCGGCCGAGACGCTCTTGGGCGGGATGCGGGCGATCTTGGCGACGATCTCCTCCACGTCGCGCAGCGTCACGGTCTTGCGGCGCTTGTGCTCGGGTTGCAGCATCCGTGAGGCGCCGACTTCGTCGATCACGTCGATCGCCTTGTCGGGCAGCTTGCGATCGTGGATGTATTTCGCCGACAGTTCGACCGCGGCGCGGATCGCCTCGTCGGTGTACCGCACCTTGTGGTGCTTCTCGTAGTTCACCTTCAGGCCACGGAGAATTTTCACCGCGTCCTCGGAGGTCGGCTCGTTCACGTCGATCTTCTGGAACCGGCGGACCAGCGCGCGGTCCTTCTCGAAGTAGTTGCGGAACTCCTTGTAGGTCGTGCTGCCGATGCAGCGCAGCGTGCCGGAGGCCAGCGCCGGCTTGAGCAGATTGGAGGCATCCATCGCCCCGCCGCTGGTCGCACCCGCGCCGATGACGGTGTGGATCTCGTCGATGAACAGCACCGCGTGCGGCTGCGCCTCAAGCTCGGTGACGACCGCCTTCAGCCGCTCCTCGAAATCGCCGCGGTAGCGGGTGCCGGCCAGCAGCGCGCCCATGTCGAGGGCATAGATCGTCGATTTTGCCAACACTTCGGGCACATCGCCCTCGACGATGCGCTTGGCCAACCCCTCGGCGATCGCGGTCTTGCCGACGCCGGGATCGCCGACATAGAGCGGGTTGTTCTTGGTGCGACGGCAGAGGATCTGGATGGTGCGCTCGATCTCGCTCTCGCGCCCGATCAGCGGGTCGATCTTGCCCGCCATCGCCTTCTTGTTGAGGTTGACGCAGTAGTTGGTCAGCGCGTCCTGGCCGCGGCGCGACGGCTTCTCCTCGCGCTCCTGCTCGTGGTTGTCGGAGGCGCCCTGCACCGGGCGGGTCTGGCCGCGGCCGGGGGCCTTGGCGATCCCGTGGCTGATGAAGTTGACCGCGTCCAGCCGCGTCATGTCCTGGGTCTGCAGGAAATAGACGGCGTGGCTCTCCCGCTCCGAGAACAGCGCCACCAGCACGTTCGCCCCGGTCACCTCGTCGCGGCCGGAGGACTGCACATGGATGGCGGCGCGCTGGACGACGCGCTGGAAGCCCGCCGTCGGCTTCGGATCGCCGGGCCGGTCGGTGGCAAGGCCGGCGAGATCCTTGTCGAGGAATTCCACGAGGTCGTTGCGGAGCCTCTCCAGATCGACTCCGCAGGCGCGCAGCACGGTGGCCGCGTCGCTGTCCTCGGCCAGCCCTAGCAGCAGGTGCTCCAGCGTCGCGTATTCGTGCTTGCGCTCGCTGGCGAAGGAGAGCGCGCGGTGGAGCGTCTGTTCGAGGTTACGCGAGAGCATGGGGTTCGACGCTCCTTCGGTTCAGCTCAGCCTGTCCGCGATCGCGCTACCACGCCGCTTCGCGGACCTGTCCGGACACTTACGCAGGATCGGGGCCACCGGACGAACTGCGCCCGACCACTGTGCGTTGCCGATCTTTCCCGATAGTGGACCGGACGCACCAGTATTTTGATCATTCGTTGACTTAAAAATCGGAGAGCCGGAACACATCCCCGCCATAAGGCCGGGTTGCCGAGGGTCCGGCGGCCGCCGGTGCGCGGCGGGTGGCGCCGGGGCGGAACGGCGCTCACTCCTTTTCGATCGTGCATTGCAGCGGGTGCTGGTTCTGCCGCGCCAGGTCCATCACCTGGGTCACCTTGGTCTCGGCCACTTCGTAGGTGAACACGCCACACACGCCGACGCCGCGGCGATGCACGTGCAGCATGATCCGGGTCGCCTCCTCCCGCGACTTCTGGAAGAAGCGCTCCAGGACGTGCACGACGAACTCCATCGGCGTGTAGTCGTCGTTGAGCATCAGGACCTTGTACATGGCCGGCTTGCGGGTTTTCGGCCGCGCCTTGACCACGACGCCGGTGGTCGGCCCCTCGACCCCGTCGGTGCGCCCGCCGTCGGTGCGCCCGTCGTCCTTCCGCCTGTCACCGTCGCTCATTGCCGCGTCCGCTCGTCTCTGGCCGCATTCCGCCATCCTTCCGGGCAGCCGGCCAGGACCGTTTGCCCGGCGCCGCCGCTTCGGCCGAGGATATCGAAATCCATGCCGCAGGGAAAAGGGCGTCGCGTGGATTTCTGCAATCGCCTCGGTTGCGCCGCGCGATGGGCGGCGCCGCCGGCGCACAAAACAAAATCCGCCGGCCCGGGCGGGTCCCGGGCCGGCGGATTGGCGCGATCGTTCAGAGGATCGGCGCGGCGCTCAGACGTTGCGGCCGAACCGCTCGGCGGCCAGCGACATACGCGCGGTCAGCGGCGCGAAGGTCTGCTCGGCCAGCTTCATCGAGGCGTCGGTGAGCTTGCCGGTCTCGGCCACCGCCTTTTCCACCGAGGAGCGGGCGAGGCTGGACTGCAGCTCCATCGCCTCCTTCAGTGACTTCACGCTGGCCAGCGCCTTCCAGGTCGCCATGGTCTGATCGACCTGCGCCTGCGCGCTCGCGGCAAGCTGCTTGCCGAGGTCCTGCACGCCGGCCGCCCAGATCTGGCTGGACTTCACCAGCGCCTCCAGGTTGCCCTGGCTGAACGAAACGAACTCTTCCGCCGTCTTGATTGCCTTGTCCATGCTTGCTTTCACCTCCGCGCTGGTCTTGTCGATCTGAGTCGCGGCGATCGCCAGAGGCGCCGCCGCCTGTTGCCGTTCCGGATGCTCCGGGATCGCTGCCGTTTCCGGTTCGCCCTCTGCCGCGACCTCGGACAGCGGCGCTTCGCCTGCCTTCTTCGCCATGCCTCACTTCCTCGTTGCTTGCGGCTTGGGCCAGGACGGGGAAACCATTGCTCTGCCCGCTCCGGTCCGGTGCCGCGCATCTTTGCTGCACTGCACAATCGGTAGATAGGAGCCTTGCCGTATCGGGTCAAGCACGATTTTGTGCAGTGCAAAACGCGCGCTGGTTGCAAATCCGCCGGTGCAGCGATGCGCGGCAGGAATGGATTCATATGCAGCTTCTGGCGGTAAGCCATTCAGCCGCCGCGTTTTCTTGTCGCTTCGTGCTGGACAGCGTCGAGTCGGGACCGCTAAGAAGAACCACGACAATTCGCCGGAAGGTCTCTCGATGGCAACGTTGCGCATCCGAATTCTCGCAAGCGTGATGCGCTTCCGGCATATCGCGGCGGGGCGGGCGGCTTGCGGCTTCGTCACGGCGGCGCTGGTGCTCGCGCTGTCCGCGGGCGCGGCGCGGGCGCAGATCGGGTCGGACCGGTACAGTTCGATCGTCATCGACGCCGCCACCGGCAACGTGCTGAGCGCGGTCAACCCCGACGTGGCGCGCTACCCGGCGAGTCTGACCAAGATGATGACGTTGTACATGGCGTTCGAGGCGCTGCGCGACCGCCGGCTCACGCTTGCCGCGCCGGTGCCGGTATCGGCGCACGCCGCGTCGATGTCGCCGTCCAAGCTCGGACTGGTGCCGGGCACGCGGCTGACGGTGGAGCAGGCGATCCTCGGTCTCGTCACCAAGTCGGCCAATGACGCGGCCGCCGCGCTGGGCGAACTGCTCGGCGGGGATGAAGCGCAGTTCGCGCAGATGATGACCTTGCGTGCCCGCGCACTGGGCATGACGCATACCACCTTCCGCAACGCCTCCGGCCTGCCCGACCCGCAGCAGGTCACCACGGCGCGCGATCTCGCCACGCTAGCGCGCCACCTGATCCGGGACTTCCCCGACGAGTACCACTATTTCAGCACGCCGTCCTTCGTCTTCCACGGCCGCACCATCCTCAACCACGACCACCTGCTGCAGCGCTATCCCGGCGCCGACGGGATCAAGACCGGCTATATCGAGGCGGCGGGGTTCAACCTCGTGACCTCCGCGGTGCGCGGCGACGTGCGCCTGATCGGCGTGGTGATCGGCGCCGCCCGTCCTGGAGAGCGCGACCTTCACATGGCCGCCCTGCTCGATCGTGGGTTCCAGGCCATGAATGTTCCGGTTCCTAGCCGCAACGACTGGGCCGGCCATGTCGGCGGCGGGCTGATCGCCTCGGCGCAGGCCGCCACGATGGAGGGCGCCCCGCCGACCGCGGTGGGGGCAGGGACGCACGAGCGTGCCTCGACCCATGCATGGGAGCTTGAGACCGGCGGCTTCGCCAGCCAGGACGCGGCGCGCGCCGCCGGTGCCCTGGTGCGCCACGGTGAGTCCGCCGAACTGCATGTCGAGCGGTACGGCTCGCGCCACCGCCCGCGCTTTCGCGTCATACTGACCGGGCTCAGCCAGACCGAGGCGCGCGGCGGCTGCCAGACGCTGACGCGGCGGCATATCGCCTGCACCGTGCTGCGCGCCGACGCCGGGCAGTTCGCCAGCCGCTGATCTCCGGCCCCCGCTGATCTCCCGCGACCGGGGCGCAGGCGCATCGGCCTTGCACGGCGGCGGCCGCTTGCGCATCTTGACGCCATGTTGCCAAAGCCCGGGCGCTCGTCCGGGGCGCGGCCGGAGGCACGGAGCGGGTGGATGGACGGCGGCGCCGACGCAAGACGGATCACGATACATGCGCCGGAGGACTTCGCGGGCATGCGCGAAGCCGGGCGGCTCGCCGCCGAGACATTGGACATGATCACCCCGCATGTCCGCCCTGGCGTCAGTACCGCGGCGCTCGATCGGCTGTGCCACGATTTCATCATCTCTCATGGCGCGGTGCCGGCGCCGCTGAACTATCGCGGCTTCCCCAAGTCGATCTGCACCTCGATCAACCATGTCGTCTGCCACGGCATCCCCGGTGAGCGGCGGCTCGAGTCGGGCGACGTGCTCAATATCGACGTGACGGTGGTGTTGAACGGCTGGCACGGCGACACCAGCCGCATGTTCTGCGCCGGCCCCCCCTCGACCCGCGCGCGCAACCTGATCGACGTAACCTATGAGGCGCTGATGCGCGGCGTGCGGGCGGTGCGGCCGGGCGTGACGCTGGGCGATGTCGGCCATGCCATCCAGAGCTACGTCGAGTCGCACCGTTTCAGCGTGGTGCGCGATTTCTGCGGCCACGGCATCGGCCGGCGCTTCCATGAGGCGCCCAACGTGCTGCATTTCGGCCGCCCCGGCGACGGCCCGGTGCTGCGGCCCGGCATGTTCTTTACCATCGAGCCCATGGTGAACGCCGGCCGGCCGGAGGTGAAGGTGCTGGACGACGGCTGGACCGCGGTGACGCGCGACCGCAGCCTGTCGGCGCAGTTCGAGCACATGGTCGGCGTCACCGAGGACGGCGTTGATGTGTTCACCTTTTCCCCCGCCGGGCTCGACAAGCCGCCCTATCCGGCCTGATCCGTGGGAGAACCCTACGTCACCACGCAGCGCCTGAGGTTCTGCGACACGGACGCGATCGGCCACGTCAACAACGCGGTCTATTCGGTGATGTGCGAGGCCGGGCGGGCGGAGCTGTCGCTACGCTGCGGCCTGCTGGCGCCCGAGCAGGGGCATACGGTGGTGATCGCGCGGCTGGAACTGGATTTTTTGCGCGAGATGACCTGGCCCGGCGAAATCCGCATCGAGACCGAGGTGGCGCGGATCGGCAACAAGTCGTTCAACCTGCGCCAGCGCCTGTGGCAGGCCGCGACGCTGGTGGCGCGGGCGCATTCGGTGCTCGCGGTACTCGATCAGCGAACCCGCCGCGCGCTGCCACTTACCGACGCGTGGCGAGCCGCTCTGGCGCCGTACGCGACCGGCGGCGAATAGCCCGCTTCACGACCGGGCCGTTGCGTGGCACGCTCGGTCGCATGGCAAAACGTCGTGGGGTGGCCGAGCAGATCGGCCTGCTCGACATCCCGCCGCCGGCCGCGGCCACGTCGGTCGGTGCCGAGGGGCATCGCGAGCGGCTGCGGGCGCGCCTGCTGACGGCCGGGCCCGACTCGCTTGCCGATCACGAGTTGCTCGAACTGGTGCTGTTCGCGATCCCGCGTCGCGACACCAAGCCGATCGCGCGCGCGCTGATCGCCCGCTTCGGCAGCTTCGCCGCGGTGATTGCCGCCCCGGTGCCGGACCTGCTGCGCACCGATGGCTTGGGCGAGGCGGGGGCCGCGGCGCTGAAGGCGGTGCAGGCGGCGGCGCTGCGCCTGGCGCGTGCTGAGGTCATCGAACGGCCGGTGCTCAACAACTGGGACCGGCTGATGGAGTACCTCAACGCCGTGCTCGCCCGCGAGCGCGTGGAGCAGTTCCGCGTGCTGTTCCTCGACACCCGCAACCGCCTGCTGGCCGACGAGGCGCAGTCGCGCGGCACGGTCAATCACACACCAGTTTATCCGCGCGAGGTGGTCAAGCGGGCGCTGGAGTTGCACGCGACCGCGCTGATCCTGGTGCACAACCACCCCAGCGGCGACCCCACGCCCTCGGCCGACGACATCGCCATGACGCGCGAAATCCGCGACGCCGCCCGCGCGCTCTCGGTGGTGCTGCACGACCACGTCATCGTCGGCAACGGACGCTGGCTGAGTTTTCGCCGGGAGGGCCTGCTCTAACCGGCCAGGAGGTGCCCGGCGACCTGGTGGCCGCCCTCCCAGATCATCCGCACCGCGACGCCGAGCACCACGAGCAGACCGATCCAGGCGACCCAGCGATGCCGCTCCAGCAGCCGCGCGGCGAAATCGGCCGCCACGCCCATCAGCGCCACCGACAGGATCAGGCCGACGACCAGCACCCAGTAGCTGCCCGCGGCCGCCCCGGCGACGGCCAGGACATTGTCCAGGCTCATCGACACGTCGGCGAGCACGATCTGCACCATCGCTGCCGCCAGCGTCTTCGGCGCCTTGGCCGCGGTGGTGCGGGCGTCGTGGCGCAGTTCGCGATACATGCGCCAGGCGACCCAGAGCAGCAGCAGCCCGCCGGCCAGCAGCAGGCCGATGATCTCCAGCAGCCGCAGCGCCACCGCCCCCAGCGCGATGCGCATGACCGCCGCGGCACCGACGCCGATCACGATGGCGATGCGCCGCTGACGGTCCGGCAGCCCGGCCACGGCCAGCCCGACCACCACCGCGTTGTCGCCGGCCAGCGTGATATCGATCAGGATGACCTGGAGCAGGGCGGCCAGTTCGTGCAGCAGCAGGGCGCGTCTCCTTGGGTTGCGGCGGCGCGGGGGCACGCCGTAGATGGCGTCGCCCGCAGATTGGAGCGCGCATGGTTCCCCGCTACACCCGTCCGGCGATGGCCGCCATTTGGGCGCCGGAAAACCGGTTTCGTATCTGGTTCGAGATCGAGGCACTGGCGGCCGAGGCGATGGCCAAACTCGGCCAGATTCCCGAGGCTGCGGCGGCCGCGATCCGAAGTCGCGGGGCCGCCCGCATGGCCGCCTTCTGCCCCGCCGACCTGGAACGGATCGAGGCGATCGAGCGCGAGACGCGCCATGATGTGATCGCCTTCCTGACCTGGCTCGCCGAGGCGATCGGGGAGGACAGCCGCTTCGTCCATCTCGGCCTGACCAGCAGCGACGTGCTGGATACCTGCCTCGCCGTGCAACTGACCCAGGCCGCCGACCTGCTGCTTGCCGATCTCGACGCCGTGCTGGCGGCGCTGCGGACACGGGCGTTCGAGCACAAGCACACGCTGACCATTGGCCGCAGCCACGGCATCCATGCCGAGCCGACCAGCTTCGGCCTCAAGCTCGCCGGCCATTACGCCGAGTTCGCCCGCAACCGCGCCCGGCTGGAGGCGGCGCGGGCGGAGGTGGCGGTGGCGGCGATCAGCGGCGCCGTCGGCACCTACGCCCATGTCGATCTGCGCGTGGAGGCGCATGTCGCGGCGAAACTCGGCCTTTCGGTCGAGCCCGTCTCGACCCAGGTGATCCCGCGCGACCGCCATGCCGCGTTCTTCTGCACGCTCGCCGTGATCGCCAGCGGCGTCGAGCGGCTGGCTACCGAAATCCGCCACCTCCAGCGCAGCGAGGTGCGCGAGGCGGAGGAGTTCTTCGCGCCGGGCCAGAAAGGCTCCTCGGCAATGCCGCACAAGCGCAACCCGGTGCTGAGCGAGAACCTGACCGGGCTGGCGCGGCTGGTGCGCGCCGCCGCGCTGCCGGCGCTGGAGGATGTCGCACTCTGGCACGAACGCGACATCAGCCACTCCAGCGTCGAGCGCGCGATCGCCCCGGACGCCACGGTGACGCTGGATTTCGCGCTCGCCCGGCTGGCGGGCCTGGTACGCGACCTGGTCGTGCATCCCGAGCGCATGGCGCAGAACCTGGATGTGCTCGGCGGCGTGGTGCATTCCGGGGAGGTGCTGCTGGCACTCGCCCGCGGCGGCATCTCGCGCGAGGACGCCTATGCCATTGTGCAGCGCAACGCGATGGCGACCTGGACACGGCTTGGCACGAAGGAGGGGCGCAGTTTCCGCGCCAATCTCGACGCGGATCCAGAGGTCGCCGGGCGGATCGACGCGGCGACGCTGGACGCGGCGATGGACCCGCGCGCCCATCTGCGGGCGGTGGATGCAATCTTCGCGCGGGTGTTCGGTGAGGCCGGGCCGGCCGCGCCGGCGTGATCGACGCTGCCGGAATGGCAGCCATCCCGCAGCCGCTTGCGGCGCGAACACGGCAATGCTTGCTCTACCAATATGGACTGTGCTTTGGCATTGCAGAGCCGCTGGCGCGCGGGCCCGGACCCGGTGCGGTGGACAGGGAAGGAAGTGCCTTTGCAGGCGACCGAAATCGGTAATCCGGACTACTTCCACAAAGTCGTCGATTGCCAATGGGCCTGTCCGGCGCATACGCCGGTGCCCGAATACATCCGGCTGATTGCGGCGGGGCGGTACGCCGACGCCTACATGGTCAACTGGAAGTCGAACGTATTTCCCGGCATCCTCGGCCGCACCTGCGACCGTCCCTGCGAACCGGCCTGCCGCCGTGGCCGGGTAGAGCAGGAACCGGTGGCGATCTGCCGCCTCAAGCGCGTTGCCGCCGACTACAAGGGGGACATCACCGCCCGGTTGCCCGAACCGCCGGCCGTGCGCAGCGGCAAGCGGGTCGCCTGCGTCGGCGCCGGCCCGGCCTCGCTCGCGGTCGCGCGTGACCTCGCTGCCGCCGGCCATGACGTGACCGTGTTCGACGCCGAGGCGAAGGCGGGCGGCTTCATCCGTTTCCAGATCCCGCGCTTTCGCCTGCCCGAGCAGGTGATCGACGAGGAAGTGGGCTACATCCTCGACCGCGGCGTGACGGCGCGGCTGGGCGAGCGAGTCAACAGTCTCAAGGCACTGCTGGGCGAAGGCTATGACGCGATCTTCGTCGGCTGCGGCGCGCCGCGCGGGCGCGACCTGCCGATCCCCGGTCGCCAGGAAGCCGCCGCCAACATTCATATCGGGATCGACTGGCTGAATTCGGTCAGCTTCGGCCACACCAAATCGATCGGCCGGCGTGTCATCGTGCTTGGCGGCGGCAACACCGCGATGGATTGCTGCCGCTCGGCGCGCCGCCTGGGCGGTGCGGACGTGCGCGTGGTGGTGCGCTCGGGCTTCGAGGAGATGAAGGCGTCCCCTTGGGAAAAGGAGGACGCGATGCATGAGGACATCCCGATCCTGAACTATCTGGCGCCCAAGGCGTTCATGCACGCGGACGGCCGGCTGACCGGCATGACGTTCGAGAAGGTGCGTGCCGAATACGATGCCAACGGCCGGCGGTCGCTGGTCCCGACCGGTGAGCCGGACGTGTTCATGGAAGCCGACGACGTGCTGGTGGCGGTCGGGCAGGAGAATGCGTTTCCCTGGATCGAGCGTGACGCCGGCATCGCGTTCGAGCGCAACGGGCTACCGGTGCTTGATCCGGTGACGCTGCAATCGACGCACCCGCAGGTGTTCTTCGGCGGCGACGCGGCGTTCGGGCCGAAGAACATCATCTGGGCGGTCGCGCACGGGCACGAGGCGGCGATCTCGATCGATCTGTTGTTGCGGGGGAGCGACCTGCACGACCGGCCGCCGCCGGCGGTCACCCTGGTGTCCCAGAAAATGGGCATCCACGAGTGGAGCTACGACAACGCCGTCTCGATCGACCTGCGTTACAAGGTCCCGCACATCGAGAAGGGTAAGGCGCTCAACGACATCTCGGCCGAGGTCGAACTGGGCTTCGATGTCGATCTAGCCTTCAAAGAGGCGCAGCGGTGCCTCAATTGCGACGTGCAGACGGTGTTCGCGCCGAAGCTGTGCATCGAGTGCGACGCCTGCGTCGATATCTGCCCGGTCGATTGCATCACCTTCACCGAGGACGGCGCGGAGGACGAGCTGCGCACGCGGCTGAACGCGCCGGCGCACAACCGCTCGCAGGCGCTCTACATCGCCGACGGGTTGAAAACCGGACGCATCATGGCGAAGGACGAGGACGTATGCCTGCATTGCGGCATGTGCGCCGAACGCTGCCCGACCGGCGCCTGGGACATGCAACGCTTCCTGCTCGATCTGGCGCAGGTCGGCGCGCGCCGGCCCGCCTATGCCGCGTGAGCGCGACATGAGCGCGATCAGGGTCAACGACTTCGTCGTCCGCTTCGCCAATGTGAACGGCTCCGGGTCGGCGAGCGCCAATCAGTTGTTTGCCCGCGCCATCCTGCGCATGGGCGTGCCGGCCACGCCGCGCAACATCTTTCCGTCCAACATCCAGGGCCTGCCGACCTGGTACGAGGTCCGCGTGTCGGAGGCCGGGCATCTCGGCGCGCGCGGTGGCACCGACCTGATGGTGGCGATGAATCCGCAGACCTGGGACAAGGACCTCGCGGGGATCACGCCCGGCGGCTACCTGTTCTACGACTCGACGCGCCCGGCACGGCATCTGCGCGAGGATGTGACCGTGCTCGGCATGCCGCTGACCGCGATGTGCAATGCCGAGTACCAGGACCCGCGACAGCGGCAGATCTTCAAGAACATCATGTATGTCGGCGCGCTCTCCGCGCTGCTCGACATCGACGCGGCGGTGGTGGAACAGCTCATCGCCGAGCAGTTCAAGGCGAAGGAAAAACTGATTGCGCCGAACGTGCACGCGATGCGGCTCGGGCGCGACTACGCGCTGGCCAATTTCGCCTGTCCGTTGAACCTGCGGGTGCAGCGCGCGGATAAGATCGGTGACCGCATCTTCATCGACGGCAACAGCGCCGCCGGCCTCGGCGCCGTCTATGGCGGCGCCACGGTGTGTGCGTGGTACCCGATCACGCCTTCGACCTCGCTCGCCGAGGCCTTCACCCGCTACTGCAAACGCTACCGGACGGAGCCGGAAACCGGCCGTGCCCGCTACGCCATCGTGCAGGCGGAGGACGAACTGGCCTCGATCGGCATGGTGATCGGCGCGTCCTGGAACGGTGCGCGCGCCTTTACTGCCACATCCGGGCCGGGCATCTCGCTGATGCAGGAGTTCCTTGGCCTCGCCTATTTCGCCGAGATTCCGGCAGTCATCTTCGACGTGCAGCGCGCCGGGCCATCGACCGGGATGCCGACACGCACGCAGCAATGCGACGTGATGGCCTGTGCCTACGCCTCGCACGGCGATACCAAGCATGTGCTGCTGTTCCCCGAAGACCCGCGCGAATGCTTCGAGTTCGGGGCGCAGGCCTTCGATCTCGCGGATCGGTTGCAGACACCGGTGTTCGTGCTGCTCGACCTCGACATCGGCATGAACGAACGGCTATGCGCGCCGTTCGCGTGGGATGATTCGCGGCGGCTGGATCGCGGCAAGGTGATGACGGCGGCCGAGCTTGAGGCGGGGCGGGAATTCGGCCGTTATCTCGACGTGGATCACGACGGCATCACCTATCGCACGCTGCCCGGCACGCATCCGACCAAAGGCGCGTTTTTCACGCGCGGCACCAGCCGTGACGAATACGCCCGCTATACCGAGGAGGGTTCCGCCTATCAGCGGAACATGGAACGGCTGCTGCGCAAGTTCGCGACCGCGAAGCAGTACGTGCCACGCCCCGTTCGCCGTGATGCGGCCGAGCCGACACGGTTCGGCGCGATCTACTACGGCTCGACGTCGCCGGCCATGGACGAGGCGGCGACGATGCTGGCGGCGCAGGGTGTGGCACTCGATCTGCTGCGCGTGCGCGGTTTCCCGTTCCATGACGAGGTGATCGACTTCGTCGCCCGCCACGATAAGGTGTTCGTGGTCGAGCAGAACCGTGATGCGCAGATGCGCACGCTGCTGGTCAACGAGGGCGAGATCGACCCGGCAAAACTTATCCGCGTGCTGCATTACGACGGGACCCCGATCACCGCCGACTTCATCGCCGGCGCCATCGCCGATGCGGCGGACGCGGCGAAGATCATTCCGCTTCGCAAGGCCGTGCCATGAGCTTCCTCCCTAAGCCCAGGCTGCACCACCCCGAGCTTCCCACCAACGAACTCGGCTTTACGCGCCGCGACTATGAGGGCGCGATCTCGACGCTGTGCGCTGGCTGCGGGCATGACTCCATCAGTGCCGCAATTATCCGCGCCTGCTATGAGCTGTCGCTGCCGCCGCACCGCATTGCCAAGCTCTCGGGCATCGGCTGCTCGTCCAAGACGCCGACCTATTTCCTTGGTGCCTCGCACGGCTTCAACTCCGTCCACGGGCGGATGCCGAGCGTGCTGACCGGCGCCAATCTCGCCAATCGCGACCTGATCTATCTCGGTGTCTCCGGCGATGGCGATTCCGCCTCGATCGGGCTGGGTCAGTTCGCGCACGCGCTGCGCCGCGGCGTCAACATGGTCTATATCGTCGAGAACAACGGCGTGTACGGCCTGACAAAAGGCCAGTTCTCCGCTACCTCGGACAAGGGTGCGAGGAGCAAAAAGGGGGTGGCCAACACCGACGCGGCCATCGACCTCGTAGGAATGGCGCTGCAACTCGGCGCCACGTTCGTGGCGCGCAGTTTCTCAGGCGACAAGACGCAGCTCGTCCCGCTGATCAAGGCGGCACTGCAGCACGAGGGCGCCGCGTTCATCGACTGCATCTCGCCCTGCGTGCAGTTCAACAACCACGTCGGCAGTACCAAGAGCTTCGATTACGTGCGCGAGCACAACGAGGCGGTGAACCGCCTCGACTTCATCACCGGGCGCGACGAGATCACCGCGGACTACGCGCCCGGCGAGGTTGAGATCGTGAGCCAGCATGACGGCAGCCTCCTGGCGCTGCGCAAGCTGCATACGGACTACGATCCGCACGACCGCGGCTCGGCGATCAACTACCTCCAGGAACGCAGTGCCGCGGGTGAGATCGTCACTGGCCTGCTCTATGTCGATCCCGATCCGCAGGAGCTGCACGCGCATCTCAACACCACCGCCGCACCATTGAACACGCTGGGCGAGGCTGAATTGTGTCCGGGGTCGGCTGCGCTGGCGGCGCTGAACGCGGCGCTGCGCTGACGGGCTACCGCTCGCGGAAGGTTATGGCCGCCGCGGCGCCCATTGCGGCGATCGTCGCGCACACCAGCGCGACACAGCCCGGCCAGCCGGCAGCGTGCCACAGCGGCACCGGCAAGACCGCGCCGAGTGCGCCGCCGACATAATAGACCGCTACATACAGGCCGACCGCGCTCGACCGTGCCTGCTTCACGGCGACGCCGATATAGCCGAGCGCAAGCGCCTGCATCACGAACAGCCCGCCGCAGACCGCCATCAGCCCGAGCACGACGGTGGGGAGAAACACCGGCAGCGTCAGCGCCTCGCCCGTCGCCGCGACCGCCACGGCAAGCAGCGCGGTACGCACCCGTCCGAAATCCACAGCGACGCGCGTCGCCAGCGGCGTCGTCACCACGCCGACCAGATACACCGCGAACACCGACCCCAGCGCCGCCGGCGACAGCAGGAATGGCGGGGCGGCGAGCCGCAGATTGACGAAGGTGAAGGTGGCGACGACGCTGAACAGCATGCCCGCGCCAACGGCGCAGCAGCCCCAAAGCTGCGGGTTGCGCGCGTGCTCACCCCATCCGCGCAGCGTTGCGCGGACCCCGCCGCGCACTGGGCGAAAGTTGCGCTCGGGCGGCAGCATCGTCGCGACCACCGCCGCCGCCAGTGCCGTCGCCCCGGCCACGGCGGCAAAGCCCAGCCGCCAGCCACCGAGATCGGCCGCCACCCCGGCGATGAACCGCCCCGCGAAGCCGCCGGCGACCGAGCCGGAGGCGTACATGCCGGCGGCGCGGATGGCCTCTGCGCCACTGCACTCATCACCGATATACGCAACCGTCACGGTGAAGATGAACGGCAGCAGCAGCCCTTGGGCGAAGCGCCAGAGCAGCAGGGCGGCGAAACTTCGTGCGGTTGCGACCAGCAGCGTCGGCGCGATGACGGCGACCGCCGCCCCGACGATCAGCCGCTTGCGTCCGAGCACGTCGGAGACGGCGCCGGCGAACGGCGCGACCCCGGCGATCGCCAGCAGCGATACCGTCACCGCCAGCCCCATGGCCGCCGGCGTCACCGCGAAGGCATCGGCCAGTTGCGGCAGGATCGCCTGCGGCGTGTAGAGGTTGAGAAAGGTTCCCATCCCGGCGGCCGCCACCGCGACCGGCACGCGATCGGGCCTCATTCGCCGAGCACGGCGCGGCAGGCGGCGGGCAGGGCGGGGCGCTGCGCCGGCGCCGCCGGCGGCCTTGGATGCGCCAGTTGGGCGAACCACCAGTCCAGCGTGGCGTCGCAACCATCGCCCGGCGGCGGTGGCGGACCTTCGTCGCACTGCGTCTGGCCCGCCGGGCAGCGCAGGCGGATATGCATGTGGCTCGCGTGACCCCACCACGGCCGGATCAGCCGCAGCCACGCCCGGTCGCCGCGCACGTCCTGGCACAGCCGGCGCTTGATCGCCGGGTGCACGAGGATGCGGTCGATGCCTGGCAGGCTCGCGGCGATCCGCAGCAGCGTCACCTGGGCCGCCGACCAGTGCGCCGGATCCACCGTTTGCCCGTCGCTGCGGACCAGGGACGGCGGCAGCAGGTCGTCGCGGGCGGCGACCGGCAGCAGCGGATGCGGCGACAGGTCGAGCCAGACATCCGCCTCCAGCCCGATTTCATGCCCGGCATGACCCGCCAGCGGGCCGCCATGCGAGGCCGACAGGTCACCCACGTAAAGGTCCGGCAGACCGGCCGCCCTGGCCTGCCGCCCGAGATCCAGCAGCGCCGCGATCAACACGGGCGCGCCCCAGAAATGGCTGTGAGAGGCGCGAATCTCCTGCAGCCCGGGGGCATGGTCGGGCAGGCGGGCGGCGCCAAGGATGCAGCCGGCGACCGGCCGACCGATGATCGTCACCGTCGGCGCGGCGGCGGTGAGGGCGAGCAGCAGCGGCGACAGCAGCAGGACGCGGCGCATCGGCGCTTGCTGGCAAGCGCCGCTTGCGGCGTCAATACGGCACCCGCGACGCATGAGGATTCCGCAACGATGTCGATCACCGCCGCAGCGCCTTCGCCGGCCAATGCGGGTCTGTCCACGGCGGCGGCACGGCAGGTGTTGGCGCGCGACGGCGCCAACGAGGTTGCCGAGCCGAAGCCACATCCGCTCGCCGCCCTGCTGCGCCATTTCTGGGCACCGGTGCCGTGGATGCTGGAGGCGGCGGTGCTGCTGCAGGCGCTGCTCGGCGCGAAGCTGGAGGCGGCGATCATCGCCGCGCTGTTGCTGTTCAACGCGCTGTTGTCCTTCGTGCAGGAGGGCCGGGCGCAGTCCGCGCTGGCGGCGCTGAAGTCGCGGCTGGCGGTCAGCGCATCGGTGCGGCGCGACGGCGCCTGGACGACGCTCCCGGCACGCGAACTGGTCGTGGGCGACGTCGTCAAACTGTCGCTCGGCACGGTGGTGCCGGCCGATGTGCGGCTGCTCTCGGGCAGCGTGCTGCTCGACCAGTCGACGCTGACCGGCGAGTCGCTGCCGGTCGAGGCGGAGGCCGGGCGTGACACCTATGCCGGCGCGATGGTGCGTCGTGGCGAGGCCGAGGCGCTGGTGCGGGCGACCGGCGCCCATACCTATTTCGGCCGCACCGCCGAACTGGTGCGGCTCGCGCGGCCGGAGAGTGCCGAGCAGTCGGCGATCCTGCGGGTCGTGCGCAACCTCGCGGTGTTCAACGGCCTGGTGCTGGCGGCGATGATCGCCTACGCGCAGGCGCGGGGGATGGCGCTCGGCGACGTCGTGGCCATGGCGCTGACGGTGCTGCTCGCCTCGGTGCCGGTGGCGCTGCCGGCGACCTTTACGCTGGCGACGGCGCTCGGCGCGCGGCGGCTGGTCCAGCGCGGCGTGCTGCCGACGCGACTGTCCGCGGTGCATGAGGCCGCGGCGATGGACGTGCTGTGTTCCGACAAGACCGGCACGCTGACGCGCAACCGGCTGGAGGTCGCCGGCGTGCATCCATTCGCGGGCTTCGATGGCGCGATGGTGCTGACGCTGGCGGCAGCCGCCAGCAGCGAGGGCGGCGCCGATCCGGTCGATGCCGCGATCCGCGCCGCCGCCGTGCGTCAGGGCGGGGCGCTGCCCGCGGTCCGGCATTTCGTCCCGTTCGATCCGGCGACCAAATTCGCCGAGGCCCGCATCGCCCATGACGGCACCGAGTGGCGCGTGCTGAAGGGCGCGTCCGCCGCATTGACGCCGCTCGCCGCCGCCCCCGATGACGCTGCCGCCGCGACCGAGGCGCTGGCCGGCGAGGGCAATCGCGTGCTGGCGGTGGCGGCGGGGCCGCAGGATGCTCTGCGTGTGATCGGACTGATCGCGCTGAGCGATCCGCCGCGCGACGATGCCGCGCCATTGATCGCGGAACTCGCCGGTCTCGGCGTGGCCACCGTGATGGTGACGGGCGATGCCGCCGCGACCGCCGGCGTGGTGGCTCGCGCGATCGGATTGCGGGGCGCGGTCTGCAACGCCCGGCAGATTCCCGACGCGGTGACCCCGGCGGACTATGCCGTCTTCGCCGGCGTGTTCCCCGAGGACAAGTTCCGTCTGGTCAAGGCGTTCCAGAAATCCGGCCATACCGTCGGCATGTGCGGCGACGGGGCCAACGATGCGCCGGCATTGCGCCAGTCGCAGATCGGCATTGCCGTCGTCACCGCGACCGACGTCGCCAAGTCGGCGGCGGGCCTTGTGCTGACCGAACCGGGTCTGGGCGGCATCGTCGCAGCGATCCGCGAGGGTCGCGCGACCTTCCGCCGCATCCTGACCTACACCCTGAACACGCTGATCAAGAAGATCGAGATGGTGCTGTTCCTGGCGGTTGGGCTGGTGATGACGGGGCAGGCGGTGCTGACGCCGCTGCTGATGGTCGTGCTGCTGGTGACGAACGACTTCCTGACGATGTCGCTGACCACCGACCGTGCGCATCCGTCCGAGCGACCGGACCGCTGGCGCATCGGCCGCGTCAGCACAACCGCGGTGGCGCTCGGGCTGGTCAAGCTCGCGTTCTCTGCCGCAATCCTCGCCATCGGTGCATTCGCACTGGGGCTCCAGATCGGGCAACTGCGTACGCTGGCCTTCGTCACCATGGTGTTCGGCTCGCAGGCCACCGTCTATGTGATCCGCGAGCGGCGGCGCCTGTGGTCGTCGTGGCCGAGCCCGTGGATGGTGGCGTCCAGCGCCCTTGATCTCGGCATCGCCGCGACCATCGCGCTGGCCGGTATCCTGGCCCGGCCGCTGCCGCCTGTGCTCGTGCTGGCATTGCTCGGCGCGGCGGCGGGATTCGCGCTGGTCCTGG
This sequence comes from Pseudomonadota bacterium, assembly GCA_021818505.1. GTDB lineage: Bacteria > Pseudomonadota > Alphaproteobacteria > Acetobacterales > Acetobacteraceae > JAFKFJ01. Next base: position 1,925 of record JAKADX010000062.1, on the reverse strand, counting down.
ACCTGGTGAAACGCCCGGTGTTCGCCTGGCTCGACCGGCCGTAACCCCGCCGCTCAATCGGTGCGCCGCACCGTGGCCGGGATGGCGAGATAGGCAAGCCGGCGCATTTCCTTGCGGCCGCGCGCGACCGTGTCGAGGATCATGCCGCAGGCGAAGGACAGGAACGACAGCAGCACGAGTCCCGTCGCCAGCACGGCGCTCGGCAGGCGCGGCACCAGCCCGGTGTGGCGGAACTCAACGATCACCGGCACGCCGACGGCAAGCCCGAGCAACAGCAGCGCCGCACCGGCCAGGGCGAACACCTGCAACGGCCGCTCCTGGCGCACCAGCACGGTGATGCTGCGCAGGATGCGCACGCCGTCGCTGAAGGTGCGCAGCTTCGACGCGCTGCCGGCCGCACGCTCCTTGTAGCGTGTGGGCATCTCGGTGATCGGCATGGCGAGTTCCAGCGCGTGCACGGTGATCTCGGTTTCGATCTCGAAGCCCGAGGACAGCGCCGGAAACGATTTGACGAAGCGGCGGCTGAACACGCGGTAGCCGGACAGCATGTCGCCGATGCGCGCGCCGAACACCGACTGCACGAGCCCGGTCAGCACCCGGTTGCCGAAGCGGTGCCCGGGGCGGTAGGCGGCCGCGGCGGACGCCTGATCGTTGCTGACGCGCCGCCCGTTGACCATGTCGAGCTGTTCGGCGAGCAGCCGCGCCACCATCGCCGGCGCCGCGGCGGCGTCGTAGGTGTCGTCGCCATCGACCAGCACATAGATGTCGGCGTCGATATCGGCGAAGCCGCGGCGGATCACATGGCCCTTGCCCTGCTGCGTCTCACGCCGCACCACCGCCCCGGCCGCCTCGGCCGCCGCCGCCGTGCCGTCGGCGGAGTTGTTGTCATAGACGAACACCACCGCACCCGGCAGCGCGGTTCGGAAGTCGGCGACAACCTTGGGGATCGCCACGGCCTCGTTGTAGCACGGGATCAGGACCGCGAGCCGCAATCCGGCCCAGGGTACCGGCAAGGGCGAGAGGGCGCGGGCTTGTTCAAGCAACATATCCATCCCGCTTGCGTAGCATCATCAGCGAAAGACGAGCCGTCGCGACAGCGTGAAGTTGGCAAACATTCCGGTGATCGAACCGGCAGCGACCGCAATGACCGGATTGGTCGCGCACAGCACCGACACGGTCACCAGGATGAAATACGCACCCCGGTTCAGCACGAATCCGACGCTGTTGGCGGCAAGGAACATCGCCCATTGCCGGTGCAGCGCGCCGGTGCTCAACCCGCGGAACGTCCAGACGCGGTTCAGTGCCCAGTTGGCGGAGGCGGCGACCAGGAACGCCAGCACGCCCGCGCCGTACAGGCCAAGCCGGCCGCGCGTGGCATAGACGGTTGCGGTATCGACCAGAAATCCGAACGTGCCGACCGTACCGAATCGGAGGAATTGCGCCAGCATGGCTCAGGGCTTTAGCGACGCCGCGGATGGAGGGGAAGGGCGCCGGCAATGACGAGGTGAGCAGCGGCATCGCGGATCATCTCGATCGAGCGTCTCTCTGCCTGATCCATGTCAGTTCGTTCCCTAAATGGAACACTCAAGGCGCACGCAGGTGCCGCGCGGTCAGGCCGGCACGGGGGGCGGGCCGCAGGCACAGGGCGCGGGCTGCGCGATCGGCGCGGGGCGGTGTGGTCGCCGCGGCGGCGCTGGCGGGTGCGGTGCCGGCGGCGGTGCGGCCGGCGGCCTTGGCGGGCGCGGCGGCAGCGCCAGCACGGCGGGTGGTCGCAGCCCCAGCATCCGGCAGAGCGGGCGCAGGATGCGGCGCGCCTGCGGCGCCGCGGCGATCAGGGCGGCCATCTCGGCATCGCCCAGCAGGTGCTGCAACTGCGAGGCACCGCCCGCCGTCTGCGGCACCAGCCGGATCAGCCACGCCTTGCC
>JAKADX010000092.1 GCA_021818505.1 Pseudomonadota bacterium | reverse complement strand
GGCGGCGGGCGCGGTTTGATTTCGATCTGCACCGCCGGCGGCATGGGCGTGGCGGCGATCGTGGAGCACTAGCGGAATCCGCGCGGCATCCTGCGCGAGCACGCCGCAGCGCAGCGTGCGGCAGGCGGCCGAAAGGCTAGACTCGCCGCGTCTTGGCTGGGTCGCCCGCGCAGCTGGTACGGCGGGCGTGTCGTCGCTTCCGGCGTGGAGGTACGCGGTGCAGCCCACCGATATCCGCAAGCCCGATTACTTCCACAAGGTCGTCGATTGCCAATGGGCCTGCCCGGCCCACACCCCGGTGCCCGAATACATCCGCCTGATCGCCGCCGGGCGCTACGCCGATGCCTACATGGTCAACTGGGAATCGAACGTGTTCCCCGGCATCCTCGGGCGCACTTGCGATCGTCCCTGCGAGCCGGCCTGCCGGCGCGGCCGCGTCGAAGAAAACAACGGTGAGAAGCCGGAACCGGTCGCGATCTGCCGGCTCAAGCGCGTCGCCGCCGACCACAAGGCCGACATCCGCGGCCGTCTGCCGCAACCCGGCAAGCCCAACGGCCGGCGCGTGGCCTGCGTCGGCGCCGGTCCGGCATCGCTGACGGTGGCGCGCGATCTGGCGCCGCTGGGCTACCGCGTCATCGTGTTCGACAGCGACCCCAAGGCCGGCGGCTTCATGCGCACCCAGGTGCCGCGCTTCCGTCTGCCCGAAGCGGTGATCGACGAGGAGGTCGGCTACATCCTCGACCTCGGCATCGAGTTCCGCGGCGGCCAGCGCATCGATTCGCTCAAGACCCTGCTGGCCGAAGGTTTCGACGCCGTGTTCGTCGGCTGCGGCGCGCCGCGCGGGCGCGACATCGACCTGCCCGGCCGCGCCGAGGCAGCCAAGCACATCCACATCGGCATCGACTGGCTGGCGTCGGTGTCGTTCGGCCACATCGACGCGATCGGCAAGCGCGTGATCGTACTCGGCGGCGGCAACACCGCGATGGACTGCTGCCGCTCGGCGCGCCGACTCGGCGGCGAGGACGTCAAGGTGATCGTGCGCTCCGGCTACGAGGAGATGAAGGCCTCGCCGTGGGAAAAGGAGGACGCCCAGCACGAGGGCATCCCGATCCTCAACTATCTCGTACCGGTTGCGTTCGAGCATGAAAACGGCCGGCTCACCGGCATGCGCTTCCAGAAGGTGCGCGCCGAACGCGACGCGCAGGGACGCCGCGCGCTGCTGCCCACCGGCGAGCCCGAGCAGCGCTTCGACTGCGACGCGGTGCTGATCGCGGTCGGCCAGGAAAACGCGTTTCCGTGGATCGAGCGCGATCTCGGCCTCGACTTCGACCGCCACGGCCTGCCGGTGCTGGACAAGACTACGCTGCAGTCGACGATCCCCAACGTGTTGTTCGGCGGCGACGCCGCGTTCGGCCCGAAGAACATCATCTGGGCCGTCGCCCACGGCCACGACGCGGCGATCTCCATCGACAAGCTGCTGAGCGGCGAGGACATCCACGCGCGGCCCGCTCCGCTGCTGCGCATGACTTCGCAGAAGATGGGCATCCACGAGTGGAGCTACGACAATGACGTCTCGCCCGAGGAGCGCCACAAGGTGCCGTGGGCGGCCGCCGAGAAGACGCTGAAGAGCATCAAGGTCGAGGTGGAACTGGGCTTCGACGCCGCCACCGCCTGGAAAGAGGCGCAGCGCTGCCTCAACTGCGACGTGCAGACGGTGTTCGCCAAGAACCTGTGCATCGAGTGCGACGCCTGCGTCGACATCTGCCCGATGGACTGCATCAGCTTCACCGGCAACGGCGACGAGATTGAACTGCGCCCGCGCCTGCATGCGCCGGCGCTGAACCTGACGCAGGATCTGTACGTGTCCGACACGCTGAAGACCGGCCGCGTGATGGTCAAGGACGAGGACGTCTGCCTGCACTGCGGTCTGTGCGCCGAGCGCTGCCCCACCGGCGCCTGGGACATGCAGAAGTTCCTGATCGAGATGACCCACGCCGGCCCCGGCTGCCGCGGCAAGGCCGTGAAAAGGGAGGCGGCATGACGACGATGACCCGCAGATCCGGAGCCCGCGCATGAAGCCGATCGAGGCCGTCAACGACTTCGTGGTCAAGTTCGCCAACGTCAACGGCTCCGGCTCGGCCTCGGCCAACGAGCTGTTCGCCAAGTCGATCCTGCGCATGGGCGTGCCGGTCAGCCCGCGCAACATCTTCCCCTCCAACATCCAGGGCCTGCCGACCTGGTACGAGGTGCGCGTCACCGAGGCCGGCCACCTCGGCCGGCGCGGCGGCGTCGACCTGATGGTGGCGATGAATCCGCAGACCTGGGACGCCGACCTCGCCGAGATCGAGCCCGGCGGCTATCTGTTCTACGACAGCACGCGGCCGCTGCCGGCATCGAAGTTCCGCGCCGACATCAGCGTGATCGGCATGCCGCTGACCGAGATCTGCAACCGCACCTACGACGATCCGCGCCAGCGCCAATTGTTCAAGAACATCATGTACGTCGGCGCGCTGGCCGCGCTGCTGCACATCGACCCCGGCGCGATCGAGGCGCTGATCGCGCAGCAGTACAAGGGCAAGGAAAAGCTGCTCGACGCGAACGTGCACGCGCTGCACCTCGGCCACGACTACGCGATGCAGAGCCTGCCGGCGATCGGGCTCGGCGTGCGCGCCGCCGACGCCGTGGGCGGGCGCATCTTCATCGACGGCAACAGCGCCGCGGCGCTGGGCTGCGTCTACGGCGGCGCCACCGTCTGCGCGTGGTATCCGATCACGCCCTCCTCGTCGCTTGCGGAAGCCTTCCAGAAGTACTGCCAGAAGCTGCGCGTCGATCCCGAAACGGGCAAGAACCGCTACGCCATCGTGCAGGCCGAGGACGAGATCGCTTCGATCGGCATGGTCGTCGGCGCCGGCTGGAACGGCGCGCGCGCGTTCACCGCGACCTCGGGTCCCGGCATTTCGCTGATGAACGAGTTCATCGGCCTGGCCTACTTCGCCGAGATCCCGGTGACCATCATCGACGTGCAGCGCGGCGGCCCGTCCACCGGCATGCCCACACGCACCCAGCAGGCCGACCTGCTGGCCTGCGCCCATGCGTCGCACGGCGACACCAAGCACGTGCTGTTGCTGCCCGAGGACCCGCACGAGTGCTTCGAGTTCGCCGCGACGGCACTGGATCTGGCCGACCGCCTGCAGACGCCGGTGTTCGTGATGACCGACCTCGACATCGGCATGAACCAGCGCCTGTGCGCACCGTTCGCCTGGGACGACGCGCGCCGCTACGACCGCGGCAAGGTGATGACGGCGGAGGAACTCGAGGCCGGCAAGGATTTCGGCCGCTACAAGGACGTCGACGGCGACGGCATCCCCTGGCGCACGCTGCCGGCCACGCACCCGACCCGCGGCAGCTACTTCACCCGCGGCACCTCGCGCGACGCCTACGCGCGCTACTCCGAGCGCGGCCCCGACTACGTCTACAACATGCAGCGGCTGCTGAAAAAATTCGACACCGCGCGCAGCCTGGTGCCGGCGCCGATCCTGCGCGCGGCGCCGCGACCGACGCCGCACGGCGCGATCTTCTTCGGCTCGACCAGCCCGGCCATGGCCGAGGCTATCGATGCGCTGCAGGCGGATGGCATTGCCCTCGATACCCTGCGCGTGCGCGCCTATCCGTTCCCCGACGCGGTGCGCGACTTCATCGCCGCGCACGAACGCGTGTTCGTGGTCGAGCAGAACCGCGACGGCCAGCTGCGCAGCCTGATCGTCGACGCCTTCGGCATCGACCCGGCCAAGCTGCTGCCGGTGCTGCACTACGACGGCACGCCGATCACCGCGCGCTTCATCGCCGCGGCGATCGGCAAGCACGTCGGCGCGCACGGCGTGACCGCGCTGCACGCCGGTCGGGTGGCATGAAAGTGGGCGGCATGAGCGCAGGTGACCCGAGATGACCTACATCGCCAAACCCAAGCTGCACCACCCGACCCTGGCCTGCAACGCCATCGGGTTCACGCGCCGCGACTATGAGGGCAAGGTGTCCACCCTGTGCGCCGGCTGCGGTCACGACTCGATCTCGGCGGCGATCATCCAGGCCTGCTGGGAGCTGGACATCGAGCCGCACCGCGTCGCCAAGCTCTCCGGCATCGGCTGCAGCAGCAAGACGCCGGATTATTTTCTCGGCCAGTCGCACGGCTTCAACACCGTGCACGGGCGCATGCCCTC
>JAKADX010000012.1 GCA_021818505.1 Pseudomonadota bacterium | reverse complement strand
CGCGTGGGCGGCGGCGGGGAGGACGCAGGGTGCCGGCGTCGTGCCGGGCGGCAAGGGCGGCGAAGCGAACGCCCATCCGGCTCAGTCGCCGCCAGATCAGGATGATCAGCGGCCCGGCCAGCCGGCCGCCGGCGATGCTGGCCGCGACCGTCCGGCACAGCAGGTCGATGATGGCGGCGAACCGGGCCTGCGGGGTCTGCGGGAGCATGGACACGAACGAAACTAGAACACAGCAGGCCCCGCCTGGGCAAGCGGGATCGTGCGTCCCGGAAACCTGCGGTCGGGGAACCTGCTCAGGACGCCCGGCTTGCCAGGAAGGCGTCGCGCTGTTCGGCGGTCGGCAGTGCCTCCATCGCGCCGGCCGCTGTCGCGGTGATCGCGCCGGCGGCGCTGGCGCGGCGGGCCAGCCGCTCCAGCCCGGCGGCCGAGTCCAGGTCGGACGGCGCGCGCGCCAGATCGAACAGGAGGCTGGCGGTGAAGGCGTCGCCGCAGCCGACGGTATCGACGACCTTCACCGGGAAGCCAGGCACCTGGGCGCGGTCGCGCGCCGTTGCCAGCACGGCGCCCGCGCCGCCCAGGGTGACCGCCATGACGCGCAGGCGCGGCTGCCAGAGCCGGGCGATGCCGTCGGCGAGGTCGGACGTGCCGGTCAGCCAGGCCAGTTCATCCTCGCTGACTTTCAGGACGTCGGCGCCCGCGGCGGCATCCAGGGCTGCCGCCCGCATGTCCTCCTTGTCGCGCCACAGCGAGGCGCGCAGGTTCACGTCCACCGACACCCACGCGCCAGCCTGCTGCGCCGCCTGCACCGCGTGCCGCTGCGCCGCCGCGCTGACCGGCTGTCCGAGCACCAGGCTGCCGACATGCAGGATGCGCGCGCCACGGATGATGCCGACATCGACCTCCGCCGGCGCATAGGTCGATTCCGCGCAGCCGTTGCGATAGAACATGAAGTCCCGGTCGCCGTCCGGCGCCACCGTGACCACCGCGAGCGAGGTATTGCCCTCGCGCGTCGTCAGCACGCCGTCGGTGGCAACGCCGTAGCCGGCAAGCGTCGCGATCAGCTGCCGGCCGAACGCCTCCTCACCCACCTTGCTGAGCATCGCCGCGCGCCCGCCCAGACGCGCGACGCCCACCGCGACGTTGCCCGGCGCGCCGCCCGGCTTGGCGGCGAAGCAGGCCTGCCCGTCCGCGCCGCGCGCCGGGACCAGATCGATCACCAGTTCGCCGAATGCGACGACGTCAAAGTGCGGGGCGGGGGTCATGGCTGTGGCGCGTCTCCTGCGAAAGACCGGATCGGGCGGCCCAGCCTGCCACGTCCGGGCCCGGCCGCCCAGCGTGCCGTTGCCGCACCCCGCAATGCCAATTTGCGGCTTTCGCCGCCCGCCGTCCCGGTGCCATCGTCGTCCAGGGTCCGGCACGGCCGGAACCGGGGAGCGAAACCGAGCGGCTCCCCATCCGTGTCTCGTCCTTAGGAGAGCTGTCATGGCATCGCGTCCGCGCACTACCAATCTGCGTCCCGAGGCCGCCGAGCCGCACTGGAACTGGAAGCGCGCGCTGCCTGCCCCAGGCCACAGCGGCGTGGACTTCGAGACGCGCGTCGATTTCCGCCGGATGCGCGACTGGCGGCTGCAGCGCGCGCAGGCGGCGTTGCGGGCCAGCGACTGCGGCGCCCTGCTGCTGTTCGACGTGAACAACATCCGCTACGTCAGCGGCACCAAGATCGGCGAGTGGGAGCGCGACAAGTTCTGCCGCTTCGCCCTGCTGACCGAGAACCGCGAGCCGATCGTGTGGGATTTCGGCTCGGCGGCGGTGCATCACCGCCTCTATTGCGACTGGCTCGACCCGTCGAGCTGCCGCGCCGGCGTGCTGGGAATGCGCGGCACCATCCCGCCCTCCTTCGGACTGATGAAGGCGCATTCGGAGGAGATCATGGCGCTGCTGCGCGATGCCGGCGTCGCGGGCGAGAAGGTCGGCGTTGATATGGCCGAGACGGCAATGATGTTCGCGCTGCAGGAAGCCGGGATGCGCGTCGTCGATGGCCAGCAGATCATGCTGGATGCGCGCGAGATCAAGAACATCGACGAGATCACGCTGCTCAACCAGGCCGCGGCGATGGTGGACGGCGTCTATCACATGATCTGGGAAGAGCTGAAGCCCGGCGTGCGCGAGAACGACATCGTCGCGCGCGCCAATGAGATGCTCTATCGCATGGGATCGGACGATGTGGAGGCGATCAACGCGATCTCCGGCGAACGCTGCAACCCGCATCCGCACAACTTCACCGACCGGATGGTGCGGCCTGGCGACCAGGCGTTCTTCGACGTGCTGCACTCCTTCAACGGCTACCGCACCTGCTACTACCGCACCTTCAACATCGGCCGCGCGACGCCGGCACAGCACGATGCCTATCGCCGGTGCCGCGAGTGGCTGGAACAGGCGATCGAACTGATCCGGCCGGGCGTGGGAACCGACAAGGTGGCGTCCGTGTGGCCGGCCGCGACCGAGTTCGGTTTCCCCGACGAACGCTCGGCGTTCGGGCTGCAATTCGGCCACGGACTCGGGCTGGCGCTGCACGAGCGGCCGATCATCAGCCGGCTGGTCAGCCTGGAGCATCCGATGGAGATCAAGACCGGGATGGTGTTCGCGCTGGAAACCTATTGCCCGGCGAGCGACGGATTCTCGGCCGCGCGCATCGAGGAGGAGGTCGTGGTGACCGACACCGGCTGTCGCGTCATCACGCATTTCCCCGCCGAAGAGCTGCCGATCGCCAACAAATACTGAGTCGGATGCAGAGCGGGACACGGGGCGGCGGGCGCGCCCGGACCTTGACGCCGGGTCAGCGATCTCTATCACGGGCAGGTGAGTCGGCCGTCCATGACCGATGGGCGGAAGCACTTGTCGCCGGTGCGGGGGCGGAGGACCGTCCTCGCAAAACAATGGCGCGCACCAGGCGCGACCACAGGGGAGTGGACGTGATGAAGCCGATTCTTGCAGGCGCCTTGCTGCTGGGCGTTGCCGCGTGGCAGGCGGGAGCGCGGGCCGACGACAGCGGCGTTGCCGCCGCCACAGCCGCGGTCGCGCGGTATGCCGGTCCGCAGACCAAGTGGGAGGGGCCGACCGCCGCGCCGACGCCCGCCAAGGGCATGTTCGTCGTCTATCTGTCCGGCGATGAGCAGAACGACATCTCGCGCGAGTATGGCCTCTACATGAAGCAGGCCGCCGCGCATCTGGGGTGGAAGCTCACGGTCATCGACGGCAAGGGCAGCCCGGCCAACTGGGTCGCCGGGTTCAACCAGGCGATCGCGCTGAAGCCGAACGGCATCGCCATCTTCGCCGATGCCAAGAGCCTGCAGGGCCCGATCCGTACCGCCGTGGAGCGCGGCATCACGGTGATCGGCCTGCACGCCGCCTCGCTGCCCGGCCCGCAACCGGACCTGCACCTGTTCGTCAATATCCAGGAAGACCCGCGCGAGATCGGCAAGGCGGAGGCCGACTGGGCGATCGCCGACAGCAAGGGCACGGCGCGCGTCATCGTCATCACACACAACGAGTACCAGATCGCCGAGACCAAGTCCGGCGCGACGCGCGACGCGATCGCCGCGTGCGGAGGCTGCAAGGTGCTCGACTACGCCAACTTCCCGGCCTCCGAGGCGGCACAGCGGATGCCGCAACTGACGACGAGCTGGGTGCAACGCTTCGGCCTGCCGCTCTACATCACCTCGGTCGGCGACAATGATCTCGACTTCGCCGTTCCCTCGCTGCGCGCCTCCGGCGTGAAGCCGGAGCAGGCGAAGCTCATCGGCGCAGACGGCAACCGCTCCGCCTATGAGCGCATCCGCAAGGGCAACCAGTATCAGGTGGTCACCGTCTCCGAGCCCATCGAGTTGCAGGCCTATCAGGCGGTCGATGAGTTCAATCGTGCCTTCAACAAGGCGCCGCCGAGCGGTTTCGTGCAGCCGCCCTATCTGGTGACGCCCGAGAACGTCAATGTCGAAGGCGGCAAGCAGGACATCTTCGTGCCCGACAACAACTACAAAGCGCACTACCTGACGATCTGGGGGGTGAAGTAGCCGCGTCCGACGCGCCGTGGAGCGCCAACCGCTGCTGCGGGTGCAGGGCGTCAGCAAGCAGTTCACCGGCACGCTGGCACTCGACGCCGTCGATTTCGACGTTGACGGCGGCGAAATCCACGCGCTGCTGGGGCAGAACGGCGCCGGCAAATCGACGCTGATCAAGATCCTGGCCGGCGTCTATCCGGCCAGCGCCGGCCGCATCGTCTGGCGGGGGCGGGCGGTCGTGCCGACGGCGGAGCGGCTGCCGATCGCGTTCATCCATCAGGACCTCGGCCTGGTCGATGCCATGACGGTCGCCGAGAATGTCGCGATCCAGGCGGGCTATCACAGGGCACGCGGGCTGATCGACTGGCGCGCCTCGGCCGATGCGGCGGCACGGGCGCTCACGGCGATGGGCAGCGACATCGACCCGCGAATGCGCATCGCGGCGCTGTCCGCGGCCGACCGCTCGATCGTCGCGATCGCGCGCGCGCTCGCCGTGCAGGCCGAAATGCTGGTGCTGGACGAGCCGACCGCGGCACTTCCGGCGGAAGACGTGGCGCGCCTGCTGGAGACGCTGCGTCGGCTGCGCGCGCAAGGCATCGGCATGATCTACGTGACGCACCGGCTGGACGAGGTGTTCCTGATCGCCGATCGCGTGACGGTGCTGCGTGACGGTCGGCGCATCGCAACGCAGAGCGTGGCCGAGACGTCGGCGTCCGATCTCGTGCAGATGATCGTCGGCGGCGGCGTGGCCGATGCAGGCGCGGTGACACCGCCGGCGACGCGCACCGAACTGCTGACCGTCGCGGACGCGGTGGTGCCGCAGGAGGAAGCGGGACTGATCGGGCCGGTGTCGTTCACCCTCGCTGCCGGCGAGGTGCTGGCCCTGGTCGGACTGCGCGGTGCGGGACATCACGCGATAGGCCGTGCCATTTTCGGCGCGACGAAACTGCGGGCGGGACGCATCGTCCTCGATGGGCGCCCGCTCATCGCCGACGGGCCGGCGGCGGCGATGGCGGAGGGGATCGGCTTCGTCTCCAGCCGCCGTGGCGAGGAAAGCCTGGCTGCCGGCATGAGCGTGCAGGAGAACCTCTACCTCAATCCGCGTGCCGGCGGCATCGCACCGTGGCAGCCGCTCGCGCCCCGGCGCGAACTGGCCCGTGCGTTGCGCGCGCTCGCCCGCTTTTCGGTGCGTCCGCCCGATCCGTCGCGCCCGATCATCACGCTCAGCGGCGGCAATCAGCAGAAAGTCGTTGTGGCGCGCTGGATGGAGGCACGCATCCGGCTGCTGATCCTGGAGGAACCGACGATCGGCGTCGATGTCGGCTCGAAGGCGGAAATCTACCGTGACCTCAACGCGGCGGTGCGCGAGGGTCTCGCCGTGCTGCTGATCTCCTCGGACTTCGAGGAGGTCGAAAAGATCGCGCATCGTGCCTTGGTGTTCAGCCGCGGCACGGTGGCGGCCGAGCTGCCGCGCGCGCACATCACCGTCGCGCGGCTGACGGCGCACGCCGCCGGCGGCGCCGATGCGCAACGGGTGGTTGCATGACCGGCACCGGGCATCGACGTCGCGTCGGCATGGCGCATGTGCTCTCGACCTGGGGCCTGCTCGCGCTGTTGATCGTGCTCCTGATCGCCTTTTCGGTGCTGAAGCCGGACACGTTTCCGACCGCCTTCAACATCCGCTCGATCGTGAACAACAAATCGGTGCAGGCGCTGCTGGCCTTCGCAGTGTTCGTGCCGATGACCGCCAACCATTTCGACCTATCGGTCGGCTTCCTGCTCGGCATCTCGCAGGTGCTGGTGATCGGATTGCAGGGAGAGGGCCTTTCGTGGCCGGCAGCCTCCGGCGCAGTCTTGCTGCTCGGCATCCTGGTCGGATTGGCCAACGGCGTGCTGGTCACGTTCGTCGGCATCGACAGCTTCATCGCGACGCTGGGAACCGGTACGCTGATCTATGGCCTGAACGAATGGTACACCGGCGGACAGCAGGTCATCGCCGCGTTGCCCGACAGCTTCACCAATATCTCCGGCGCGTTGTACGGTGTGCCGCTTCCGGCGCTGTATGTCGTGCTCGCGGGCGGCGCGCTGTTCGTGGTGTTCGAATATCTGCCGGCGGGACGTTATCTCTATGTGCTCGGCGCCAGTCCGCGCACCGCGGAGCTGAACGGCATTTCCGCGCGCCGCTATGTCACGGCGGCGTTTCTGGTGGCCGGACTGCTCTCGGCCTTCGCGGGCATCGTGCTGCAATCGCAGTTGCAGGTCGGTCAGAGTTCGGTGGGACCGGAATACCTCTTGCCGGCCTTTACCGCCGCACTGCTCGGCGCGACATCGGTCCGGCCGGGACGGGTGAACGTGCTCGGCACGCTGCTGGCCGTCGCGGTGCTCGCGGTCACGGTTGCCGGCCTCAACCAGCTTGGCGCGCCGTTCTTTGTGGAACCGATTTTCGACGGCATCATGCTGATCCTGGCGGTCGGCCTGGCCGTGGTCGCGGCGCGGCGACGCACGAAACTCGCCGCCGCGTCGGAGGTGACGCAGACGGCGGCGGCGAACCCCGCTGCGGAGGCGAATTGACCCGCCGCGACGGCCCGACGTGCGCCGCGGACATTCACCAGCGGGAGCTGCAATGTTCTTTGCCCCACCACGAATCATCGAAACGGAAGTATTCGCGCGTCTGCCGGATGCGCTCAACCAGGCGGCCGAGGACAATGAATGGGTGCTCGGCCAGCCGATCGGGATGCCCGCCCGATCGCTGCTGGAGGGGCCGTCCTTTGATCGCGACGGCAATCTCTGGTGCGTGGACGTGGTCAACGGGCGTGTCTTCCGCGTGGCACCGGAGGGCGCGCTCGCCGTCATCGCGGAATATGACGGCTGGCCCAACGGCCTGAAAATTCACCGCGACGGCCGCATCTTCATCGCCGATTACAAACATGGGATCATGCTGCTCGATCCGGTGAACGGCCACGTGACGCCATATCTCGTCCGGGCAGGGCTGGAGCGGTTCAAGGCGGTGAATGATCTGTTCTTTGCGCGGAACGGAGACCTGTATTTCACCGACCAGGGCATGACCGGACTGCACGACCCGACCGGGCGGCTGTTCCGCGTGTGCGCGGATGGCGCCGTGACATGCCTGCTGGACAACGTGCCGAGCCCGAACGGGTTGGTGATGAATCTGGAGGAAACGGCGCTCTATCTGGCGGTGACGCGGGCGAACGCGGTCTGGCGCGTGCCGCTGCTGCGCGACGGCAGTGTCGGCAAGGTCGGCAACTTCGTACAGCTTTCCGGCGGCGGCGGTCCCGACGGGCTGGCGCTGGATGCGCAGGGCCGGCTGCTGATCGCGCATTTCGGCCTCGGTTGCGTCTGGCTGGTCAGCGCGCTCGGGGAGCCGGTGTACCGGATCGTGTCCTGCGGCAGCACGCACACGACCAATCTGGCGTTCGGCGGCGCGGATGGTCGGACGCTTTACATCACCGACTCAGGCGATGCGTCCATCCTGACGGCGCGGCTAGACGTCCCCGGCAAGCAGATGTTCTCGCACGGCTAGCGTACGCAGGCGGCGGACAGAAACCGGTGAACGCGTCACGCGGTGGCGGCGGCGCGCGGCACGTCGGCTCCCGCTTCGGCGACTTCGTCATGCGCCGGCCACCAGCGCGCGAGCCGCGCGGACAGCGCCGTATCATCCAGCGTCACGCAATCTTGATCCAGCATCATCGCCAATCGCGCGCGCGTGGTCGGATGGAGGGCGCGACGGATCTCGTCGGCGACCGCGTGAGGGACCATCACGATCAGGCGGTCGAATGCGTCGTGCTCGGCCGCTTCGTCGATCCGATGCGCCACATCGGCCGTGAACTGGCCATGCGGGACGCTGCGGAGTCCGCTGCGCAGCGGCGGCGGGCAGTAGGGATACTGCGCCACACCCAGGATCAGCTGCGTGTGGAACTGTCCCTCCGACGCCGAGGGGACCACGATCCGCGCGCGATGACCGTCCGTCACCAGCACCCAGAGCCGCGTCGATCCCATGCTCATCATCTCGCCCTCCCCCTGCCGCGATGACGGCTCATGGTCCCTTGAGCGGCGGAAGGGATTGATCAGGATCAATGGTGTTGCCCGGCGACACAGCCCGGAACGAAGGGTCAGTGTCGCGTCGCGTCAGCCACCGCCTCCAGCGCGGCGCGCTGACGCACCATCAGGCTGGTGCGCGTCAGCCCGATGGTGCCGTCGCGGCGCATTTGCGCGAGGCAGCGGCACACCGTCTCGATCGTCAAGCCGAGATGGTCGGCGATGTCGCCGCGGCTCATCGGCAGTGCCACGGTGCCCGAGCGGTCGTTCGGCATCCGCTTGGCCATCTCCAGCAGGAAGCCGGCGATCCGCTCCGAGGCGGTCTTGCGGCCCAGCGCCACCATCCGGTCGCGCGCCGAGCGCAGGTGGTCAGTGGCCAGCGTCAGCAGCCAACGCGTGATCCGCACATCCTCCGCGGCCAGCGCGTCGCAGGCGCGGCGGGGATAGCGGCGCAGCACCGTCTCGCTGACCGCTTCGGCGGCGACGTCGTGTGTCTCCAGTGCCTCGAAGCCGAACCAGTCGCCGGGCAGCAGGAACTCGTTGATCTGGCGGCGTCCGTCCTCCATCAGCTTGACGCTCCGCACGCAGCCGCTCACAATCCGGTAGCAGTAAAGTGCCCGATCGCCCTGAGCATGGATCTCCGCATCCTTGCGGATCGCGACCGTGACTGCGAAATCCTCCAGCGCCGCGAGGGGGGGCTGCGGGGGCGACGCCTCCGCGCCGGCTCGCGCGATCGTGAGACCGATCCGTCGCGGTTGGGCGAAGGTGTGCTGCGATGACTGTTCCATGGCGGGCTCCCTGCGCGACCGGCGCTGCTTCGCCGGCGGGTCTAACCCTCCCGGCGCGGCGACGGAATCAGGATGACTGCGTACGCAACACTACGTACGGGCAGGCGGAATGACGGACGGCGACGTCGTGCATGTGGTGGATGACGATGAGGCGGTACGCAGCTCGCTGGCCTTTCTGCTTGGCTCGGCCGGGCTGCAGGTGGCCGTCCACCCGACCGCCGAGGCGTTCCTGCGCGCGGCCGAAGCGGAGCCGGTCGGCTGTCTGCTGACCGACGTGCGCATGCCCGGCCTTGGAGGGCTCGAGCTGCAGGCGCGGCTGCAGGCGCTCGGCTGGCAGGTTCCCGTGGTCGTGATCACCGGGCACGGCGACGTCCCGACGGCGGTGCAGGCGCTGAAGGATGGCGCCCTCGATTTTCTGGAAAAGCCTTTCGATGACGAGCAATTGCTCGACGCGGTCCAGCGCGCGTTGGCTGCGGGTCGGGCGCTGCGCACGTCGCAGGCGACAGCGCAGGCGGCGGCGCGCCGGTTGGGAATGCTGACGCCGCGCGAACGCGAGGTGCTCGACGGAATGGTCGCCGGGCACGCGAGCAAGCAGATCGCGCTCGATCTCGGCGCCAGCCCGCGCACCATCGAGGTGCATCGCCTGCGGGTGATGGAGAAGCTGCAGGTTCGCAGTCTGCCCGAACTGGTGCGGCTGGTGCAGGCCGCGATGCCGGACCGATCGGCATGACCGGCGCGCCCGACGCCAGCGCGCGCGAAGCGCAGCTGCGCGCGATCCTGGAAACCGTTCCCGATGCCATGGTGGTGATCGACGAGCACGGGCTGATCGAGGAATTCAGCGCCGCGGCCGAACGGCAGTTCGGCTACGCCGCCGCCGAGGTGCAGGGGCAGAATGTCAGGATGCTGATGCCCTCGCCCTATCGCGAAGAGCATGACGGCTACATGCGCCGCTACCTGACCACCGGTGAGCGTCGCATCATCGGTATCGGCCGGGTCGTGGTGGGGATGCGCCGCGACGGCAGCACATTTCCGATGGAGCTGTCCGTGGGCGAGGCGCGGTTCGGTGCGCGGCGCGTCTTCATCGGCTTTATCCGCGACCTGACCGAATCGCAGAAGACGCGCGCGCGGGTGCAGGAGCTGCAACAGGAACTGCTGCACGCCTCGCGCCTGCGCGCGACCGGACAGATGGCAGCGGCGCTGGCGCACGAACTGAACCAGCCGCTGACTGCAACTGCAAACTATCTGCGCGGGGCACAGCGGCTGCTCGACGCGCCGACGCCGGATCTGTCGCGGGTGCGCGACGCGATGGGGCTGGCGGCGCAGCAGACGCTGCGCGCCGGCGAGATCATCCGTCGCCTGCGCGCCTTTGTCGCGCGCGGCGAGATGCATCGCCGCCCTGAGCCGGTCGGCCAGTTGATCGAGGAGGCGAGCGCACTTGCATTGCTTGGCGCGCGGGAGCGCAATGTCCACGTCACGCTGCGCCTGGCCTCCGACCTGCCGGAGGTTCTGGTTGAGCGCGTGCAGGTGCAGCAGGTGCTGCTGAACCTGATGCGCAATGCGGTCGAAGCGATGGAGCATGTGACGCGCCGCGAACTGACGGTAGAGGCGACGACCGAGGGTGCGGTGGTGCGCGTCAGCGTCGCCGACACCGGCCCGGGGTTGGCGCCGGGCGTGGCGGCGCAACTGTTCCAGCCGTTCGTGACCACCAAGGCGGAAGGGATGGGTGTTGGGCTTTCCATCTGCCGCACGATCATCGAGGCGCATGGCGGGCGCATATGGGTTGAGGAAAGTGGCGGCGGCACCGTCTTTCGTTTCACGCTGCCGCAGGCACCACCGCCCGCAAGCGGTCCACTTTGATCCAGATCAACGCCGATCGGACGCCGGCCTGACCTAGATCAGCGCACCTCGCGCCGGCGTACGTCATCGTGGCGCCATGTGGACGGGCAGGAGCGCGCAAGTGGCAGCGGCAGGCGAATGGGCGGCGGCGGTGATCGACGACGACGCGGCCGTGCTCGACTCGCTGCGGTTCCTGCTGGAAGTGGCCGGGCATCGCGTCAAGACCTACGCTTCGGCGGCCGCGTTCCTGGCCGACGAGGGTCCGCGCCCGGACTGCCTGGTTCTGGACCACCACATGCCGCACATGACCGGGCTGGAGTTGGTGGAACGTCTGCGCGCCGAGGGAACCACGCCGCGCGTCATGCTCATCACCGGATCGTCCTCGCCGGCAATCCGTGAGCGCGCAGCAGAGCTCGGCGTCGCCAAGGTCCTGGAAAAGCCGCCGGCCGAGGATGATCTGCTGGACTTCGTCGCCGCCGGAGGCCGCTAGCGTCAGGCCGGCGGGCGCGGCTGCGGCGGACGCACGACGCGCATCCGGTCCACCACCTCGTTCACGCCGCGGGCGGACCAGGCCGCGTTCTCGGCGATGCGGCGCTGACCGAAGCCGGGAACGGTGCCCGACAGCGTGACGCACCCGCTGGCGACGGCGATCCCGATGCCCGAGGCGTCGAGTTCGGCATGGCGATGCAGGGCGCGCAGCACTTTTTCGCGGATCTCCTCGTCGGCGGCCGGGACGGTGCGGACCTCGATCCGGTTGTCCACACCGACCACGCCGGCAAGGTGCTGCACCCGGGTCTCCGCATCGGCCCGCTGATATTGCCAATCCACCGTGCCCGTCAGAGTGATGACGCCGTTCTGCACCGTGGCGGTGATCTGCCGGCTGGGAAGCCGCGAATCCCAGCCCAGGACTTCGGCCGCGCGGCGCGCGATCTCGGTGTCGTCGTGGGCGTGCGCGGCCGGGCGGCGGACCTCAAGCTCCGCGACCACGTCGTGGACACCCCGGACATGCCACGCGGTGCGTTCGGCGGCCTTCGCCTCGGCGAGTGTCCGTACGTGTCCGGTCAGATGCACGGTGCCGTCGCGGACCGCGACCTGAATGCCGGCGGCATCGACGTGCGGCGCCCACTCCAGTTCCTCGACCACCGCGCGTTCAATCGACTGGTCATCGGTCGGCCGTTCGCTCATGTCCCGCTCCCTCAGCCGGGCACGACCGGCATTGCGCCGATCGGCCCGGCGGATGCCTGGGCTGCCGGACGCGACTCGACCTGCCCATGTGTCAGCACACCATTCCATACCGCCAGGATGCTGCGGCTGGTAGCCTCGGCCACGAAGCAATGGCCCTGGGGGTCGAGGGCGAACAGGGTCGCTTCCGGATCGCCCACGGCGCGGCGGAGTGCCGCGTCGATGACGCCGAGGGCCTGCAACACATGCTCCACCGACGGCAGGCGGGCATTGCGCGCGATGTCCGCGAGCCGGAACGCGCGCAGCCCGTCCGGCGTCATGGCACCATGCTCGCGTCCGAGTTCGAGGAACACCGCGACAGCCGGCAGCACCGACTGGATCTGCGCGAGGACGGCAGCGGCCTGCTCCGGCGTGCATGCCACAAGCCGCGGCGGCACCGCCTCCGGCTCGGCGGGGTGACGCAGGCCCAGCATCTGCGCGATCTGTTGCTCCAGCCACTGACGCACTTCCGGCGGCGCATTGCGGATCTGCTCGGGCGCCAGTGTGATGCCAACCATCGTTCGATCCCCGCTGTGTACCGGCGCGCCGACCGCGCCCCAATGATCTCTCTATGGCAATGCCCGGCGCGCGGCCTTGACCCACGTCAAACTGGGGTGGGGAGGCTTGACCTGCGTCAATGACGCTCCCCCCGCGCACGGCAATCGTTCATGATGAGCGCGTGGAGGAAGCAGGACCGTGAGCACCCCGTCCCTGATCCGCTGGTTCGAAACTCTCGGGCTGGGCGACGTCCCCCTGGTCGGCGGCAAGAACGCTTCGCTCGGCGAAATGTACCGCGAGCTGAACGCGGCTGGCGTGCTGGTTCCGAATGGCTTTGCGCTGACAGCCGAATCGTATCGCGACGCGATGACCGAGGCCGGAGCGTGGGAGCCGCTGCACGCGCAGCTCGACGATCTCGACGTGACCGATGTGACGCAACTGAAACGGCGTGCCGCAGCGGCGCGGCGCATCGTCTATGGCGCGACCGGAGGCGCCGCGCTGCGCGACGCGATCATCGCGGCGTACCGCAAGCTGGAGGAGCAGTACGGCCCCGAAGCGGCCGTCGCGGTGCGCAGCTCGGCGACAGCCGAGGATCTGCCGCAGGCGAGCTTCGCCGGGCAGCATGAGAGCTACCTCAACGTGAGCGGCGCCGATGACGTGGTGCAGGCGTGCCGGCTGTGCTTCGCCTCGCTGTTCACCGACCGCGCCATCGTCTATCGCGTCAACAACGGCTTCGACCACTTCAAGGTGTTCCTGTCGGTCGGCGTGATGAAGATGGTTCGCTCCGACCGCGCCGCCAGCGGTGTCATGTTCACGCTCGACACCGAATCGGGCTTCCGCGACGTGGTGTTCATCACCGGCATCTACGGACTCGGCGAGAACATCGTGCAGGGCAAGGTCGATCCCGACGAGTTCGTAATCCACAAACCGACCTTCGGGCAGGGCTACCGCGCCGTGTTGCGCCGCAGCCTTGGGAGCAAGCAGTTGCGCATGACGCTGGCGCGCGGCCACACCGGCCACACCACGCGTGACGAGGCAACCAGCGAGGCGGAACGCGCGCGATTCTGCATCAGCGACGAGGAGGCGCTGACACTGGCCGAGCAGGCGATGAAGATCGAGGAGCACTACTCGGCCCGCGCCGGTCATGCCGTTCCGCTGGATATCGAATGGGCCAAGGACGCGGAGGACGGCCGCCTCTACATCGTGCAGGCCCGACCGGAGACGGTCGTGTCGCAGCGCAGGGGCGAAGTGTTCGAAACCTTCGCCCTCACGGGCACCGGCACTGCCCTGACGACCGGAAAGGCGGTGGGCGAGAAGGTCGGAGTCGGTCGCGTCCGTGTCATCAGCAACCTCTCCGAACTACACACTTTCGTACCAGGCGAAGTGCTGGTCGCCGGTTCGACCACGCCGGACTGGGAGCCGGTGATGAAGACGGCAGGCGCGATCGTCACCGATCATGGCGGACGCACCTGCCATGCCGCGATCGTGTCGCGCGAACTCGGCGTGCCGGCCGTGGTCGGCACGGGCGACGCAACCGCGGTGCTCAAGACCGGTCAGGCGGTCACGGTTTCGTGCGCGGGCGGCGAGATCGGCACCGTCTTCGAGGGTCAGGTGCCGTTCACGGTCACGCGTGTCCCGCTCACTGACCTAGCACTGCCGCGCACGGAGATCATGGTGAATCTCGGCAACCCGGAGCTGGCATTCCGCTCGGCGATGATGCCGAATGCCGGGGTCGGGCTGGCGCGCATGGAGTTCATCATCAACGAGCACATCGGCGTGCACCCGATGGCCCTGATCCATCCCGAGCGCGTATCGACGGCGGACCGCGACCGGATCGCCGAGCGCGCGCGCGGGTTTGACTCGCCGAGGGAGTTCTTCGTGCGCAGTCTGGCCGAAGGAGTGGGGACGATCGCCGCAGCGTTCTACCCGAAGCCGGTGATCGTCCGTCTCTCGGATTTCAAGACCAATGAATACGCGGCCCTGATCGGCGGGGCGCCGTTCGAGCCGCAGGAAGCCAATCCGATGCTCGGCTTCCGCGGTGCCGCGCGCTATTCGCACCCGGCCTACGCGGAGGGGTTTGCGCTGGAGTGCGAGGCACTGCGTCGGGTGCGCCAGACGATGGGGCTGGTCAATCTGCGCATCATGGTGCCGTTCTGCCGGCGCGTGGAAGAAGCAAAGCGGGTGCTCGACACGATGGCCCGGCATGGTCTGGTGCGAGGACAGAACGGGCTCGAGATCTACGTGATGTGCGAAATCCCCAACAACGTCATCCAGGTCGATGCGTTCGCGGCGGTGTTCGACGGATTCTCGATCGGTTCGAACGACCTGACGCAGTTGACGCTCGGAGTGGATCGCGATTCCGATATCGTCGCCTTCGATTTCGATGAGCGCGATCCGGGCATGCTGGAAATGCTCCGGCTCGCGATCGTCGGGGCGAAGCGCAACGGACGCCACGTCGGCATCTGCGGCGAGGCGCCCGCAAACCATCCCGAGATCGCGCGCTATCTTGCCGAACTCGGCATCGACTCGATCAGCGTCAATCCGTCGAGCCTGCCGCGGACGATCGCCGTGGTGCGGGAGGCGGAGCAGGCGATGACGAAGCGCGCGGCGGAGTAACCTGGTGACGGGGCCGCGTATCACCACGCTGACGCTCAATCCCGCGCTCGACATCGCCACCTCGGCGCTGCTGGTCCGGCCGACGCACAAGATACGCACCTTCGGTGAGCACCTTGATCCGGGCGGGGGCGGCATCAATGTCGCGCGCACGGTGCACGTGCTCGGCGGCGATACGGAGGCGATCCTGCTCGCCGGCGGCACGACAGGGGCGCTTGTCGTGGAGTTGCTCAGTGAGCAGGGGGTGCCGCGCCGGGTCGTGCCGATCGGCGGCCGCACGCGTATCAGCATGACGGTGGTCGAGCAGAACAGCGGACTGGAATACCGGTTCGTGCCCGCTGGACCGGAGGTGAGCGGGCCGGAGTGGCACGCCGCTCTTGATCTGCTGGAAGCCGTTGCGTGCGACTGGCTGGTTGCCAGCGGCAGTCTGCCGCCCGGCGTGCCGACCGATGCGTACGCGCAGGTCGCACGCATCGCGGCGCGTCGTGGCGTGCCGTTCGTGTTGGACACCTCTGGGCCGGCGTTGCAGGCGGCACTCGGCAGCGGCATCACGCTGCTCAAGCCAAGCCTCGGTGAGCTGGAGACGCTGCTCGGCCGCCGACTGCTCCACGCGGCCGAGCAGGAGGCAGAGGCGCGCAAGCTGGTGCGCAACGGTGCCGCGCGCATGGTGGCGTTGACCCTCGGCCCGGAAGGGGCTGTGCTTGCCACCGCAGACGAGGTGCGTCGGCTGCGTCCGTACGGCGACGTGACCGCGCACAGCGCCGTCGGTGCCGGCGACAGCTTTCTCGGCGCGGTGGTGCTTGCTCTGGCACGCGGCGAGCCGCCGGCGCAGGCGCTGGCCTGGGGCATTGCCGCCGGTACCGTGGCGATCGGGGGCATCGGCACGGCACGCCTGAACCGCGCGGCCGTCGAGGAACGTTACCGCGCGCTCGCACCGATCGCCGCTGCATGAGGGGATAGCACATGGTCCAGACCGGCAACTTGCTCATCGTGATCGCCGACGGCGAGCACGCACGGTTCGTCACCGTCGATCCCGGCGGCGTGTTCCACACCCTCTCATCGATGGACTCGGCCGCAGCTCACAAGCGTTCGTCGGAGCTTGGCAGCGATCATCCCGGCGCCACGTTCCATAGCCAGTCCACCGCCCATCATGCGCTCCAGCCGCGCCACGATCCGCACGCGCTGGCGGAAGCGGAGTTCGCCCGTCTGGTGGCGAACGAAACCGAGGCCACGTTCGTGCGCGGTGGCTTCGACCGGCTCGTGCTGGCGGCGCCGCCGCGAACGCTGAATGCAATCCGCGACGGACTGGGCGCAGTGGTTGCCAAGGCGATCGTCGGCACGCTCGGCAAGGATCTGATGAAGCTGCCGGACGATGCGGTGCAGCCGCATCTGCGGCCATGGCTGGAGACGCCCGCCTGACGCACGCTTGACCTGTATCAAGGCCGGGCTCACGGCCGCGCCGTAGCACGGGTCGCGCAGAGTGGATGACGGAGCCACGCGGTGAAGCACCCGTCCGACATGACGCCCGCGATCGACCTGACCGCGGGGCGCGGCACCGGGCCGAGCCGGTCGCGCCATCCGGTGTGGCGTGATCTTCTGCCGCCCTGCAACAACGCCTGTCCGGCCGGCGAGCATGTCCAGGCGTGGCTGGCCTTGGCGCAGGGCGGGGCGTACCGGCAGGCGTGGGAGATGATCCTGCGCGATAACCCGCTTCCGGCCGTGCATGGCCGCGTCTGCTATCATCCTTGTGAGAGTGCCTGCAATCGCGGCGAGATGGATGAGGCGGTCAGCATTCACGCCGTCGAGCGGTTTCTCGGGGATATGGCGCTGGCGCAGGGCTGGATACCTCCACGCGACGCGCGCCCGTCGGGCAAGCGCGTATTGATTGTCGGCGCCGGCCCGAGCGGTCTGTCCGCGGCCTATCATCTCGCCCGCCTCGGCCACACGGTCGAAATTCATGAGGCGGGGCCGGTGCCGGGCGGTATGCTGCATGTCGGCATACCGGCGTACCGCCTGCCGCGCGGCGAACTTCTGGCGGAGATCGCGCGCATCGAACGCATGGGTGTGCGGATCGTGCTCGGCCGCAAGGTCGCGGATCTGACAGCGGAGATGCAGGACGGCGGGTTTTCCGCCGCGTTCGTCGCGATCGGCGCGCACATCTCCAGGCATGTCGATATTCCTGCCCGCGATGCCGCGCGCGTACTGGACGCGGTCAGCTATCTGCGTGACGTGTCGAGCGGCGAGGCGCCGCTGCTTGGCCGGCGCGTCATCGTCTATGGCGGCGGGAACACCGCGATGGATGCGGCGCGCACCGCGCGGCGGCTGGGGGCGGAGGAGGCGCTGATCGTCTATCGCCGCGACCGCGCGCACATGCCGGCCCACGCGTTCGAGGCCGACGAGGCGATCGCCGAGGGCATCAAGATCCGTTGGCTGACCACGATCAAGGACATCGCGGGCGCGTCGCTGACGGTCGAGCGCATGGACATCGACGCCAACGGCCGCCCGGTGCCGACCGGGCAGTTCGACACGCTTCAGGCCGATGCGGTCGTTCTCGCGCTCGGTCAGGAAACCGACAGCGGATTCCTGCGTCACGTGCCGGGCATTACCTTCAAATCCGACGGCACCGTGGAGGTCGGCCCCGACATGATGACCGGCGCGCCGGGCATCTTCGCCGGCGGCGACATGGTGCCCAGTGAGCGTACCGTCACCGTCGCGGTCGGGCATGGCAAGCGCGCGGCACGGCACATCGACGCATGGCTGCGCGGCACCCGGCTTGCGGACACGGACAAGCCGCCGCTCGTCACTTACGCGATGCTGAACCTGCCAGTGTTCAGCGATGCCGCGCCAGCGCACCAGCCCGCGCTACCCCTGGCAGCGCGTACCGAGGGCTTTGCCGAAGTGGTCGCCGGACTCGACGAGCACGCAGCACGGCGGGAGGCGCAGCGTTGCCTCTCCTGCGGCACCTGTTTCGAGTGCGACAACTGCTACGCCGCCTGCCCGGAGGATGCGATCGTCAAGTTGGGGCCGGGGCAGGGCTATCGGCTGACCGAGGATGCCTGTACCGGCTGCGCGGTCTGCTATGAGCAGTGCCCGTGCCACGCGATCGAGATGGTGCCTGACGCTGCCGAGGGCGGCGCGTGATGCGCGCGGTGATGGACGGCAACACCGCCGTCGCGCACGTCGCTTATCGTGTCAACGAGGTCTGCGCCATCTACCCGATCACGCCGAGTTCGACCATGGCCGAACTCGCCGACCAGTGGGCAGCCGAGGGCGTGCCGAATATCTGGGGCGACATTCCGGTCGTCCAGGAGATGCAGAGCGAGGGGGGCGCGGCCGGCACTACCCACGGCGCATTGCAGGCCGGAGCCCTGACCACGACGTTCACGGCATCGCAGGGCCTGATGCTGATGCTGCCGAACATGTACAAGATCGCGGGAGAGCTGACCTGCACGGTGTTCCACGTCGCGGCACGCGCGCTGGCGACGCAGGCGCTCTCGATCTTCGGCGACCACAGCGACGTCATGGCAGCACGCACCACCGGGTTCGCGTTGCTGTCCTCGGGGTCGGTGCAGGAGGCGCATGACGCGGCGCTGATCGCGCAGACTTCGACGCTCGCCAGCCGTGTACCGTTCCTGCATTTCTTCGACGGATTCCGTACGAGCCATGAGGTGAACACGCTCGACCTGATTGAAGAGGTCGATATCCGTGCCATGATCGACGACGATCTGGTCCGCGCGCACCGCGCCCGCGCGCTTGCCCCGGAGCGCCCGATGGTGCGCGGCACCGCGCACAACCCTGACACGTTCTTCCAGGCCCGCGAGACGGCGAATCCGTTCTATGCCGCGACACCCGGCCACGTGCAGGCGGCGATGGATCGCTTTGCCGCGCTGACCGGCCGGCAGTACCGGTTGTTCGACTACCACGGCGCGCCGGACGCCGAGCGCGTGCTGGTGCTGATGGGATCTGGCGCCCAGACAGCGCGCGAGACCGCTGACGCGCTGCTGGCATGCGGCGAAAAGGTCGGCGTGGTGCAGGTGAGGCTGTTCCGCCCGTTCTCCGCAACGCATTTCCTCGCCGCGCTGCCGGTCACGGTGCGCGCGATTGCCGTGCTGGAGCAGACCAAGGAGCCAGGCGCGAGCGGCGAACCGCTCTACCTCGATGTGGTGACGACCCTTGCGCAAGCGGGGGCGGACGGAAGCCGGGCATCGATGCCGCGGGTGGTCGGCGGACGCTATGGCCTTTCGTCGAAGGATTTTCCTCCCGATCTGGTCAAGGCGGCGTTCGACGAGATCGCGCGGCCGGTGCCGCGCAACGGCTTCACGCTCGGTATCGTGGATGACGTGAGCCACACGCATCTCGATCCTGATCCCGAATTTCGGCTTCCGCTGCCCGAGACCGTGGAGGCGGTGTTCTATGGCCTCGGCGCCGACGGGACCGTGGGGGCGAACAAGAACACCGCCAAGATCATTGCCGAGGACGCCGGGCTGCACGCGCAGGGGTACTTTGTCTATGACAGCCACAAATCCGGCGCGCAGACGGTTTCCCACCTGCGCTTCGGCCCGCACCCGATCCGCGCGCCCTATTTGATCCGCCGGGCCGGCTTCGTTGCGTGCCACCAGTTCGGCTTCGTCGAACGTGCCGATGTGTTGCGCCTTGCTGCGCCGGGCGCGGTGTTTCTGCTCAACAGTCCCTATGGACCGGAGGAGGTGTGGGACCGGCTACCGCGCTCCATGCAGCAACGCATCATCGACTTTCGGCTGCGGCTGTTCGTCATAGACGCGTCACGCGTGGCACAGGACGTGGGAATGCGGGGGCGTACCAACACCATCCTGCAGACCTGCTTCTTCGCCATCTCCGGCGTGATGCCGCGTGAGGAAGCGATCGCACAGATCAAAAAATCCATCGAGAATACCTACGGCCGAAAGGGCGCCGAGGTGGTGCGCCGCAATTTTGCGGCCGTGGATGCAACGCTTGAGCAACTGTTCGAGGTCCACGTTCCGGAAGCCGTGAGCAGTACGTGGGAGCGCGCACCCGCCGTCCCGGAGACCGCGCCGCGCTTCGTGCGCGAGGTGACGGCACGCATGATGGAGGGGCTGGGCGACGACATCCCGGTCAGCCTCATGCCCATCGACGGCACCTTCCCGCCGGGCACAGCGGCCTGGGAGAAGCGCAACATCGCCGAGATCGTGCCGGTGTGGGAGCCGGAGGTGTGCATCCAGTGCGGCCAGTGCGGCTTCGTCTGCCCGCACGCAGTGATCCGCGCGAAATACTACGACGCCAGCCGCCTTGACGATGCGCCGGCAACGTTCCCTTCCGCGCCGATCAACGTCCGCGGCTTTCCCGACGTGCGCTTCACTCTCAGCATCGCCATCGAGGACTGCACAGGCTGCGGCCTGTGTGTCGAGGCCTGTCCCGCGCACAGCGCGGTGATGCCGGAGACCAAGGCGATCAACATGCGCGACAAGCTGCCGCGCCTTGAGAACGGCAAGCGCGAATTCGACTTCTTCGAATCGCTGCCGGTCAACGACCGTGCGCGCGTGGATTTCGCCAATGTCCGTGGCGTGCAGTTCCTGGAGCCGCTGTTCGCCTATTCCGGCGCCTGCGCCGGTTGTGGCGAGACGCCGTATCTCAAGCTGCTGTCGCAGTTGTTTGGCGATCGGATGCTGGTTGCGAATGCCACCGGATGCAGCTCGATCTACGGCGGCAATCTGCCGGTGACGCCTTGGTCGGCGAACGCAGAGGGGCGTGGACCGGCGTGGTCGAACTCGCTGTTCGAGGACAATGCCGAATTCGGCCTCGGCTTCCGCATTGCGGCCGACCAGCACCTTGCCACCGCGACGCGGCTGGCGCGCGATCTCGCGCCGCAACTTGGCGGTGATCTCGTGGAGGCAGTCGTGACAGCGCCGCAGATCCGCGAGTCGGAGATCCGCACCCAGCGCGCGCGCGTCGCCGAACTCGCTGACCGGGTGCGGGGGTTGGACACGCCGGCGGCACGCCAACTGCTCTCGCTGGTCGATCACTTCGTGCGCCGCAGTGTCTGGCTGGTCGGCGGCGACGGCTGGGCGTACGATATTGGCTATGGCGGCCTCGATCATGTGCTGTCCACCGGGCGGGACGTGAATGTGCTGGTGATGGACACCGAGGTCTATTCCAACACTGGCGGCCAGGCGTCGAAGGCGACGCCGCTCGGCGCGGTCGCGAAATTCGCCGCCGCTGGCAAGCGGGTCGGCCGCAAGGACCTCGCCTTGCAGGCCATCGCCTACGGCAACGTCTATGTTGCCCAGGTGGCGATGGGCGGCAATCCGCAGCAGACGTTGCTCGCCTTCCGCGAGGCAGAGGCGTGGCCGGGACCGAGCCTGATCCTTGCCTATTGCCACTGCATCGCGCACGGCATCGACATGCAGCAGGGGCTGCATCAACAGGACATGGCTGTGGCCTGCGGCTACTGGCCGCTGTTCCGCTATAACCCGGCGATGCGGGAGGTGGGCGAGAATCCGTTCCGCCTCGACAGCCCGCGCCCGGCGCGGCCGTTCCGCGATTACGCCTATGGCGAGTTGCGCTACCGCGCGCTCGCGCAATCGCGGCCGGAGGAAGCGCGGGCTCTGCTGGCCGAGGCGCAGCGCGCGATCGAGGAGAAATACCGGCTCTACGAGGACATGGCCGGCTGGCCGGCGAACCGTTTCCACCCGGCGGCGACCGCGGAGGCGCGACGCTGATGGACCTCACCTCACGCTATCTCGGCTTCAACCTGCGCAACCCGCTGGTTGCGTCCGCTTCTCCGCTCAACCTCGACCTCGGCAATCTCCGTGCGCTGGAGGATCATGGCGCTGCCGCCGTTGTGCTGCCGTCGATCTTCCAGGAGCAGATCGAACGCGAGGAGGAGGACCGCGAGCGGATGCTCGGCGCGGGCGCCGAGAGCTTCCCCGAGGCGTTGGGCTACTTCCCGCCGAGTGCCGAGTACCGCAGCGGCACCGAGCACTATCTGGCAACCATCAGCGCCGCCCGCCGCGCCGTCGATATCCCGGTGATCGCCAGCCTCAACGGCGCCAGCGAGGCGGGATGGATCGACTATGCGCGGCTGTTGCAGCAGGCCGGGGCCAGCGCGATCGAGCTGAACGTGTTCTTCCTCGCCTCCGATCTCACGCGCAGCGCGACGCAGGTCGAGGATGCCTACGTGGCGATCCTGCGTGCGGTGCGCGCGGCGGTGACGGTTCCGATCGCGGTCAAGCTCAGCCCGTTCTTCACCGCGCCGGGCCATCTGCTGCGGCGACTGGAGGCGGCGGGTGCCGACGGTTTCGTCCTGTTCAACCGCTTCTACCAGCCCGACGTCGATCTCGCATCGCTGCGGCTGCACTATGAAGTGCCGCTCAGCGCGAAGGCGGAAATCCGGGTGCCGCTGCGCTGGATCGGCATCCTGGCCGGCAAGCTGCGCGCCTCGCTCGCCGCAAGCACCGGCGTCGAGACGGCGGAGGAGGTGGTGAAATACCTGCTGGTCGGCGCCGATGTCGTGATGACCACCTCGGCGCTGCTGCGCCACGGGCCGGCGCATATGCGCGTGCTGCTCGACGGCCTGCGCGCCTGGCTGGACGCGCGCGGTGTCGGCCCCGCCGAGATTCGCGGCCGCATGAGCGAGGCGCGGGTGCGCGATCCGGCGGCTTTTGAGCGCGCGAACTACATCCGCATCCTGCAAGGCTGGCAGGGATAGCGCGTCACCCGATTCCGGCGTCGTTCATCTTGTACCAGGCGATGATCGCTGACACGTACAGCCGCCGTGCACCATGCAGCGGAATCGCCGCGATCGGTGTCGGCGGCAGCGGCAGTTCGGCAGGATCGCTACTGCGCAGATAGCGCGCGATCGCCCGCCCCATCGCGGTCTGCAACCCGACACCGCGGCCCATGCAGCCGATATCGACCAGCAGTCCCGGTGCCGGCATGTGCAGATGCGGTAGGAAGTCGCGCGTCAGCGCGACGCGTCCGCACCAGCGATACGCGATCCTCGCACTGCCGACCTGCGGAAACATCTTCGCGGTGACCCGTTCCAAATGCGCCCAGTCGGCTTCGTCCTTCGGTTCGCGCAGCGGCCCGCGCCCGCCCATCAGCAGCCGCCCCTCATGGTCGAGCCGGAAATACAGCAGCAGCTTGCGCGTGTCGGACGAGACGTGGCCCTGCGGCAGCACCGTGTGCCGCAGGTTATCACTCAACGGTTCCGTCGCGACGATGAAGGAGTTCATCGCGATCACGCTGCGCCGCAGATTCGGGATCAGATCGCCGCTGTAGCCGTTGGTCGCCACCACGACCTGTTCGGCCGTGACGCTGGCGCCGCTCGCGGTGGAAACCTCCCAGCGCCCGTTGCGCCGCGTCAGCGACGTGGCCCCCGTGCGACCGTGGACGATCGCGCCTGCCGTCTGTGCCGCCCGCGCCAGCCCGCGCGCGTAGGCGAGCGGCTGCACCGCTCCGCCGCGCGGATCGAGCCAGCCGCCGACATATTTTCCGGTCCCGAGCAACGACGCCGTCTGCGCCGTGTCGAGCACCCGTGCTGCCACGCCGCGCCGCGCCCATTGCTCGGCGCGCCGTGTCGCCTCCGCCATCGCCTCCGCGCTGTGCGCGCCCTGGACCCAGCCGGCGCGCGTGTGCGGCACGTCCATCCGGTGCTTCGCGATCAGGTCGAATACGGTGTCAGCCGTGCCGCCGGCGAAGGCCACCAGCCGCGCTCCTGCCTCGCCGGGGAATTTTTCTTCCAGTTCGTCGGGATCGTATTTCAGACCAGGGATCACCTGCCCGCCATTGCGCCCCGACCCGCCCCAGCCCGGTTCCTCCGCCTCCAGCACCCGCACGCTGATACCGGCCTCGGCCAGATGCAGCGCGGCCGACAAGCCGCAATATCCACCGCCGATCACGCAGACATCGGTGGTGACGCTTTCGGCCAGCGGCGGGGTCGGCGGCGCCGGCGGGGCAGTGGCGGCCCAGAGCGACGGGCCGAGCGGGAAGGGTGGAGGCATGCCCGAATTATGTCGCGTAACGGACGACATGGCACAAGCCGCCGGCGAGCAAACGCGGCATCGCGCGCGGCAGGTCGGCGAAATCCACCGGCGCTTCCAGCAGCGCGTCGAAGGCCGGATCAGCGAGCAGGTCGAGCGCCAGCGCCAGTCTTTCGCTGTGCGTCCGCCGCCCCCGCATCGCCGGCGCGATGCTGCCGACCTGGGAGGAGACGACGCGCAGCCGCCGCGCGTGGAACGCCTCACCTAGCGGCAGCGCCGGCACCCGGTCGGCGAACCAACTTGCCTCGATGATCCGCCCCTCGAATGCCGCCCGCGACAGCGCCAGCCGCAGGCCCGCCTCGGTGCCGGACGCGTGGACGATCAGTTCCTGCTCCTCCGGCGCGGAGTCTGGGGCGGCGAAGGTGCAACCCAGGCGTCGGGCCGGTTCAGCCCGCGCCGGCTCGGGATCGACCACTGTCACCTGCATCCCCGGCACGCGCGCCAGCAGCGCGGCGGTCAGCAGCCCGACCACGCCGGCGCCGACCACCAATGCCCGCTCGCCGGCCAGTGGGGCGGCGTCCCAGCAATTGTTCAAGGCCGTTTCCATATTGGCCGCCAGCACCGCTCGCGCCGTCGGCACCGCGTCGGGCACGGGGATGCACATGGCGGACGGTGCGCGGAAACGATCCTGGTGCGGATGGAGCACGAACACGCGCGCGCCGTCCTCGGTCACGCCCACGGCGCTGTAGCCGTATTTCACCGGGAACGGGAAGCTGCCGGCCATCAGCGGCGCCCGCATCATTTGGTACTGGCTCGGCGGCACGTGGCCCGCGAATACCGTGGCCTCGGTGCCGCGGGAGATGCCGCTTGCCAGCGCTTGCACCAGCACGCCCTCGGTGCCCAGGGTCTCCTCGCGCAACTCGCCCACGCCGGGCGCGACGGTCCAGAAGGCGCGGGCGACGGTCATGCGCAGGCCGGCGGTCGGGCGCGCCTCAGCGCGATGTCGAGCAGCAGGTCGCCGCCCAGCCGGTGTTCCGTCCATTCCAGCCGCATCCCGTCCGCCGGCTGGGCGGGGCAGGGCAGGGTGAACGCAGGCACGCCGGCGCCCAGCAACAGCGGCGCCAGCGTAACATGCAGCCGGTCCAGCGCCCCGGCAGCCAGAAAGCGCGACAGCGTCACACCGCCCCCCTCCACCAGCACGCGCCGCAGCCCGCGGGCGGCCAGTGCCGCCAGGACGGCCAGCGGCTCCAGCCCGCCTCGCGGGCAGCGCGGCACGGGAACCGCCTCGGCCTGGCCGAACGTCGCCGGACCCGCGACACCGCACAGAAGCAACGTCGGCGGCCCGCCATCGGCGAACACGCGATGGCGCGGACCGAGCCGCCGCTCGGTGTCGATCACCACCCGCACCGGTGAGGGGCCGTCGCAGAGTCGCGTGGTCAGTTGCGGATCGTCCGCTGCCACGGTGCCAGCGCCGACCACCACGGCGTCGGCAAGTGCCCGCAGCCGGTGCGTGTGAAGCCGGTCGGCCTCGCCGCCGATCCAGAAGCTCCTGCCGCTGCTGGTGGCGATGCGCCCGTCCAGGCTCTGCGCGATCCGCCCCAGCACGACGCAGCCGTCCGCGGCAACCGGCGGGCCGAGCATTGCATCGTAGAGCGGCTGATGCCGCCACGCCGCGTCGCTGCCCGAAGCTGCCTGCGCCATGCCGGCGCAGTATCATGCGCGCGCGGCAACGGCTACACGCGCGCCGACACGATCACTGGCGCGACCGCGTCCGTCGCCGGCGCGCCGCGCGCGCCGTAGCGTGGCGCCGCCAGCCGGGGCACCGCTCGCGCCACCAGCTCCAGCACCCGCGCCTGTACGCGCAATCCGCGCTCGAGCAGCACGCGGTTCTCCTCGGCCAGATCGCGCAGCCGGGCGGCGAGGGCGCGCTGCGCCACGTCCGCCGGGTCGGTCGGTTCCGCCTGCGCGCGCGCGAATGCCTCGGCTGCGGCGCGCTTCTTCGCCAGCAGCGCCGCCGCCATGCCGAGGTCCAGCGCCGCCAGCGCGGCGTTCTCCTCTGCGAGCGTCGCCGCCAGCGCCGCCGCGGCCGCGGTCAGCGCCTGGGTCATTTCGCCGCGCCCTCCTGCGCCTGAAGCAGTTGCCGCATGACCGGCGCGGCGAGGCCTAGCCCTCCGCGCGCCGCCATCTGCCGGCCGATCGCCTCGGTCAGCATCGGCCGCCAGGTCTGCTCGCCCACACCGCCGCCGAACGGGCCGCCGCTGGCGTCCAGCGTGTCAAACATCGGTGCGAGCAACTGGCCGAGCACGCTGCCCTCGAACGCCTGCGCCGCCGCCGCGACACCCGTGATCGCAGGGATCATCACCGTATCTCCAGATCCGCCTGCAGGGCGCCCGCCGCCTTGATCGACTGCAGGATGCTGATCATGTCGCGCGGCCCGACGCCGAGGGCATTCAGGCTCGCCACCAGGTCGCGCAGCGTCGGCGCCGCCGGCACCACGCCCATCTTGTTGCCCGCGCCATCCTGCACCTGCACGGAGGTGCGCGGCACCACTACCGTCTGCCCGTTGCTGAACGGCGCCGGCTGGCTCACCTGCGGCGTCTCGGTCACGCGCACCGTCAGGTTGCCCTGCGCCACCGCCACCGTGCTGATGCGCACGTTGTCGCCCATGACGATGGTGCCGCTCGATTCCTCGACCACCACCACCGCCGGCGTGTCGGGCTGCACCCGCAGTTCCTCGATGCGTGCCAGGGTGGCCACCACGTCGTCGCCGCGCAGGTCGAGCGCGACCGTCCGCGGGTCGAGCGTCTGTGCCGGCGTGCCGCCGACCGCGCGGTTGATCGCCGTCGAAATGCGCTCGGCGGTGGTCAGATCGGGGTTGCGCAGCGCCAGATGCACCTGGGCCTGCGCGCCGAGCGCGTATTTCACCTCGCGCTCGACGATGGCGCCGTTGGCGATGCGACCGGACGTCGGCACGCCCCGCGTCACCGAGGCCGCAGCCCCCTTGGCGGAGATCGCGGCGGTGGTCAGCGCACCCTGCGCCACCGCGTACACCTCGCCGTCGGCCGCCATGAGCGGCGTGACCAGCAGCGTCCCGCCCATCAGGTCGGAGGCATCGCCGAGGGCCGAGACGGCGATGTCGATGCGGCTGCCGGTGCGCGCGAAGGGTGGCAGGTTGGCGGTCACCATGACCGCGGCGACGTTCTTGGTGTCGAGCTGTGCGATCTGATCGCGCGTGTTGACACCGAGCCGTTCCAGCATCGCCACCAGAGACTCGCGGGTGAACACGGCTGCGTTGAGCTTGTCGCCGGTGCCGTTCAGCCCGACCACCAGGCCGTACCCGACCAACTGGTTGTCGCGGATGCCCTCGATGTCGGCGATGTCCTTGATACGCACCTGCGCCGCCGCCGGCACCGATGCGAGCAGGCCGAGCAGAAGACAGAGCAGGCGGAGCGGCATCGGGGGCGCGGTCCTCGTCACGGGTCATCAAGAATTGCGCTCCATGAAGGGCAAGCGCCGTACCAGCGCGGGGCGGCTGAAATCCGCCACGCGCAGGTTGCGGCGCCCGGCACAACCTGCCGGGCGGCAGCGTCCGCCGGGCAGATTCAGGAGGCTTCGGATGGAGCCGATCGGCGGACCCAATGGCATCACGCCCCCCGGCGCGGACCCGCCACGCCACCGCGCCGGTACGGCCGGCTTCACCATGCCCGCCGGTCGCGCCGTGCTTGCCGCCGCCGCATCGCCCCTCGACGGCCTGCTGGCGCTTCAGGAATCCGCTGCCGAGCCGCTCGCCGACCGCGAGGCGCGGCGCGGCGCGCGGGCGCTGCTGGCGGAACTCACTGCACTGCAGCACGATATCCTGGCCGATGCGGTGTCCGGCGAGCGCCTGGACCGGCTGGGCCGGCTCGCCCAGGCCGTCCCGGCCGCGGCGCATCCGGCCCTGCGGGAGGCGGTCGCGGCGGTGGTGTTGCGGGCACGCATCGAATTGGCGCGCTTCGGCGGGACGTGACCGCCGGGCGCGCTTTTGCATGGGCAATGGTCTTGGCGCGGCACGGCCGCATGGCTATAAGCCGCCACAACTTAAGGCCCGAGGGACGGCAGGGGCGTTGGGCTCCGGCGGTGTTTCCGACCGAGGCCACCGCCGACAGGACGCAGGACCCGCCCCCGCCATGATGGTCACGCTGCCCCCCGACTACCGCCCCTCGGACACCGAGGAGTTCATGAACCCGTTGCAGATCGAGTATTTCCGCCAGAAGCTGCTGCGCTGGCGGACCGATCTGCTGCGCGAGGCGGACGGTACGCTGGCCAGTCTGTCGGAGGGCGGCATCAACGAATCCGACATCACCGACCGTGCCAGCATTGAGACCGACCGGGCGCTGGAATTGCGGACCCGCGACCGCGCCCGCAAGCTGATCGCCAAGATCGACCAGGCGCTGCTGCGCATCGAGAACGGCAGCTACGGCTTCTGCGAGGAAACTGGCGAGCCGATCGGCTTGCGCCGGCTGGAGGCACGGCCGATCGCTACCCTCTCGATCGAGGCACAGGAGCGCCACGAGCGGATGGAGCGCGTCCACCGCGACGACTGACCGCGGCCATCCGGCCCCGCGTTGCTGCGCCAGAGATCGCCCGCAGCCAGTTGAGAACAGCGTACTGGTGCGTTTTCTCCCCTTTTTGGGGGATGCGGATGGGGTTGCGGCGCGCGCATCCTCCGCGCGGCTTTCATTCGCAGCAATTGGCCGAAGGAGACAGACTCATGCGCATGGTGTCAGCCGTCACCGCCCGCCGCGCCGCTTTCTGCGCTCTGGGCGCCATCCTCATCCTGCCGTGTGCCGCGCGCGCCGGCGAACTGGCTGCGTTGCAGGGGGGCACCCTACAGCTCGGCAGCGACTGGGGCTCGGTGTACTACACGGTCGAGCCGGACGGCCTGCGCGTGGTCGCGACCGTCTCCGAGGCGCCGCAGATCTCGCCGGTGCGTTTCGTGGCGACCCTGCGTCCGGGTCAGTCATTGACCTTGTCCGTCGCGCACGCAGCAGGGACCCAGCCGTCCGAGGTGCTGATCCGCCGCGTTGGCGACCGGATCGTGCTGGATGGCGGAAACGACGTCGTTCCGACGGATTGAAGCGGTTGCACGGGCGTCGCGGCGGCTGGCCGCTGCGACGTCCGAGCTCGTACGGTCCGCTCATTAAATTAACTTTTATTGATTAATTCTTTGAATAAAGTGACGCACTCCGGCAATCTTCCGCAGTATTGCGGCACATTCCGGGTGGTCGCGCATGGCACGGTCAGGGAACGCCGAGTTGCGCGACGCAGTGGGCCGGATGCAACGGCTTTGCTGTCTTGGCGTCGGTCAGTCGGGACTGCCGGCATTGATGCAGGAGTTGCAATTTCTCGTTCCTAATTCTAACCGGCAGTTGTGGCAGTTCGATGATCATGTCCGGCTTTCCAACCTCTACCTGGAAGGTCCCTGTGTCGATGTGGCTCAGCGCTATCTGAGCCAGTTCTACGGGCACGGGCCGCAGGTGCGCGAGATCGCGCGGATCAGCGAGGTGGTGCGCCGCCACGACGGCACCGCGGTGGCCGATGCGATGCAGCGCTTTTCGCAGGTGCAGCGGTCAGAGTGGCTGCGCAGCGACTTCCACAACGTCATCATGGCCCCGGCTGGAATGATCCAGGGCGTCAACGTGATGCTGGGGGGCGGTCCGAACCCGGCAACACTGTGCCTGTGGCGCACCGCCCGCGAACCGTCGTTCAACCGCCGCGACTACGCGCTCCTTGAAGCCCTGTCAGGCTTCGTCGCGCACGGTTTGCGACCCGGTCCTGATCCCCAGGGCGACAGCTTCGTCGATACAGAGGATCGCGCGCTGATCATCGCCGACGTCAAGGGCAGGATGCAGCATCTGAGCACACAGGCCCGGCGACTGTTGCTGTTGGCGCTTGTGCCGCGGTGGGCCACGGCCACGGTCGAACAGATGCGCCTGGACAATCCGCCCGAAATCGCGTGGCTGTGCCGCACGCTCGCGGCAGCATTCTCCGGCCGTCTGCCCGCGGCCCCGCCGCTGCTGCGGCGGCGCAATGCCTGGGGCGAATTCGTGCTGCGCGGCTATTGGTTCGGCGCGCATGGAGGAGATGTGTCGCCCTTTGTCGGCATCACCATCGAACGGCGCGAGCCACGCGTGCTCGCCTTGCAGCGCCGCATCGAGTCGTTGCCGCTGAGCGACCGCGAAAAGCAGTTCTGCCTGCTGGTCGTGCGCGGCCACGACACCGCCGACGCGGCGCGCGCCATGGGCATCAGCGAGCACACCGCGATCGCGCACCGCCGCAGCATCTATGCGAAACTCGGCGTGTCCAATCTCGCAGCGTTGTTCGAGCGCCTGGAAACAGCCTGATCCCGACAGCGACAACCGGCGCGCTCCACGTCGTCGCAGACCACGCCGTACCGTCGTCCCACCAGGAAGCGAATGATGGAGGAAACGACATGGCCGCTGACAAAAGCGACGCTCTAGCTGGCGCCAGGATCGTCTGGGTTCTGGATCCCGCGAAACTCGAGATCGGCGACATCGTGCTCAGCACGAGCGACGACGAGAACAGCGTCAGAACCAGAGAAGCCTATGCTATGGATTTCAGCCACGTCGCCATCTACACGGGCATCGGGCTGGTGGAAGCCGCCCTGACCGGTGTGCGCCGCCGCAGCGTGATGGACAGGACCGGTAAGAAGCGCGAGTGGCTGGGCGTGCGGCGCCTCAAAGAAAACGAGAAGGATCGGGACAACAAGAAGGATCGCGGCGAGCAGGTCGCGAAAGCTGCCTGGGCAGCCGAGCAACTGATCGGCTTTCCTTTCGCGTGGGACGTATTCAAGGCTGGCCTGGAGCAGGGGCCAGGCAGGACGCCCGGCAGCGGCGACGCTGTTCCTGCAGCAGTCCCGGAGCAACCGGCTGGTGCCAGGAGCGGCGAAGGGCACGAGGAGCACAGCAGTCCAGCGGTGCCGAGCCGCGTGAACGCGAAGGAAGGCGAACAGACGACCGAACCGCTGACCGAGTGGGAGAGCCGACAGCCGTATTTCTGCTCCATGCTGGTCGCGCACGTATTCAGGCAGGCCGGCGTGACGCTCAGCAATGTGCCGCCAGAGAAATTTCTGCCGCAGGAATTTTTGAAGTGTCCTGATCTTGTTGACATAACAGACCGCGTTCTGATCGAGGAGGACTCGAAAGTCGCGGAGGCGGTACGCGACGTGCATCCGCATCACGATCTTGAACAGAAAGCGAACCACGCGGTGGTTTCCGACAAAGTCGTTCACCACTACATTGGGCACTTCACAACAAGGCATCCCGGCAAGAGCCCGAACTGCTTCGATGACCTGGTCGATGTGATTGGGGACGAATCATTGGACCCATCCTACGATGTGTTGCTCGCGAAGCACGTCAACGCCGTGGCGCACAAGTACCAATGCCAGCGCAAGGACGCCGGTGCGAACTGGCTGCGGCCGTATTCTTCGGCACTCGCGTCACTGCCGCGCACGTCGGAAGCCCTGACCCATGCAATTCGTGCGCTGGAGCGCATGCGCCTCGGCCTCGAAATGGAAGCGCGAGGCTGCAACAGCGATGTGATGCGTCGTCGCGAAGCCGTCCTGAAAGCCCCCAAGTCCGAGACGAAGCGAGCACAACTCGCTCTTGCCCAACTGTTCTTCATCGATGCCGAGGAACGGCGCGACGCGGCCAAGTTCGAGCTGGAACGCGTGTTCAGCGAACTGCTGCGGCGTCAGTCGGTGATGTACGGGCGTTCCTGAGCACCGCGTCGCCGGCGCGGGCCCACCGGCGTGTCACCCGCCCGCGACGCCGTCCGCGGCGAAGAACGCCAGCATCCGCCGCCACCCGTCCTTCGCGTCCGCCGCGCGATAGCTCGGGCGGTAGTCGGCGTGGAATCCATGCGGCGCGTCTGGATAGACGACGATCTGCACGTCGCGTCCCGCCGCGCGCGCCCGCGCCGCCGCCGCCTCCACGTCCGCCACCTTGATGCTCTGGTCCTGCCCGCCATAGAGGCCCAGCAGCGGGCATTTCAGCTCGGCGGCGACATCCCCCGCGGTGCGCGGCTGAATCGCGTTGGTGGCACCGGCGATCGGGCCGTACCACGCGACCGCCGCACGCAGCGCCGGATTGTGCGCGGCATACAGCCAGACATCGCGCCCGCCGCGGCAGAACCCGGTGACCGCCAGGCGCGCCGCGTCTCCGCCATGCGCCGCCGCCCAGGCGGCGGCGGCATCGAGGTCGGAGAGCACCTGCGCGTCCGGTGCCTTCATGATCACGTCCTGGATGATCCTGCGCACATCGGACATCTTTGAAAGATCGGCGATGCGCGCGTAGAGTTCGGGCGCCACCGCCAGATAGCCCTGATGCGCCAGCCGGCGGCACACGTCGCGGATGTATTCGTGGACGCCGAAAATCTCCTCGATCACCAGCACGATCGGAAACGGCCCGGCGCCCTCGGGGCGCGCGTAATAGGCGGGGATCGCGCCGTCGGCGACCGGAAGTCGGATTTCGCCGGTCACCAGCCCGGTGGCGTCGGTGTGGATCACCTGCGCCTCGACTCGCGTGGTCGCCAGCGTCAGCCCGGCGATCAGGCCGGTCATCACGATGCCCCGCCGGCCGATTGCTGCCTCGTCCATCGTCCGCCCTCCCGCACTCCGCGTTGCCGAGTTAGGCGCGCGCCCGTGGCCGCGCAACGGCCAGCTATCGGGCCTGGCCGCTGTCCCGTGCCAGCACGCGGCTGGCCGCGCCGGTCACCGAAATCACCGGCGGCGGCCCGGGTTGGGTCGGCGCGTAGCGCACCGTGTCGCCGTCGCCCGCGATGGCGATGCGGCCGCCCGGCTCCAATTCAACCTCCACGGTGTTGTCGCGCCCCTGCACGGTGACCGAGCGGCAACCGCCGCGCAGCGTGTAGCTGGCGCCGTTGCCCTCGATCATCACGTTGCGCCCGGTGCAGTCCAGCGCATCAGTCACGCCGTCGCCGCGCAGCAGCAGCGTCCCCGGGCTGCCTACCGCCGGTGCGAGCCTGGGCGGGGCCGGCGGCGCATCGGGCAGGGGCGGCATCGCGGGCGCAGCGTCCTCGACCGACTGCGCCGCGCTCGGGGTCACAAGCATGGCCAGCAGCGCGGCGGCGAGCATCACGGCACGCATCCGCGCCGCGCGGATGGATCAGGCCATCGCCGCGCGCAGGTTCTCGTCGATCTTGGCCAGGAACGCCTGGGTGTTCAGCCAGGGCTGGTCCTTGCTGATGAGCAGGGCCAGGTCCTTCGTCATGTGCCCCGACTCGACGGTCTCCACGCACACCCGCTCAAGCGTCTCGGCGAAGCGCGTCACGTCCGGCGTGTTGTCGAACCGCCCACGATAGGCCAGCCCGCGCGTCCATGCGAAGATCGAGGCGATTGGGTTGGTGCTGGTCTCGCGCCCTTTCTGATGGTCGCGGTAGTGGCGCGTCACCGTGCCGTGCGCTGCCTCGCTCTCAACCGTGCGGCCGTCGGGCGACATCAGTACGCTGGTCATCAGCCCGAGCGAGCCGAAGCCCTGTGCCACGATGTCGCTCTGCACGTCGCCGTCATAGTTCTTGCAGGCCCAGACATAGCCGCCGCTCCATTTCAGCGCGCAGGCCACCATGTCGTCGATCAAGCGGTGCTCGTAGGTCAGGCCCTGCGCGTCGAACGCCGTCTTGAACTCGGCGGCGAAGATCTCGGCGAACACGTCCTTGAACATGCCGTCATAGGCTTTCAGGATCGTGTTCTTGGTTGAGAGATACACGGGATATTTCCGCGCAAGGCCATAGTTGAAGCTGGCGCGCGCGAATCCCTCGATCGAGGCGCGGGTGTTGTGCATCCCGAGTGTGACACCGGGACCCTTGAAGTCGTGGACTTCGAGCACCGTCGGCTTGCTGCCGTCGGCCGGCGCATAGGTCAGGGTGACTCGGCCGGGGCCGGGGATCTTGGTCTCGGCGGCGCGATAGACATCGCCGTAGGCGTGGCGGCCGATCACGATCGGCTGCGACCAGTGCGGCACCAGGCGGGGCACGTTGCGGCAGATGATCGGCTCGCGGAAGATGGTGCCGTCGAGGATGTTGCGGATGGTGCCGTTGGGGCTGCGCCACATCTTCTTGAGCTTGAATTCCTCGACGCGCGCCTCGTCTGGCGTGATGGTGGCGCACTTGACGCCGACGCCATACTGCTTGATCGCGTAGGCGGCATCGACCGTCACCTGGTCGTCGGTGGCGTCGCGATGCTCGATGCCGAGGTCGTAATACTTCAGATCGACATCGAGATACGGCAGGATCAGCTTTTCCTTGATGAAGCCCCAGATGATCCGGGTCATCTCATCCCCGTCGAGTTCCACGAGCGGGGTCGCCACCTTGATCTTCGCCATGCCGTCCTCTTGCCCAACAGCGCGCCGGGGGCGTTCTGTCACCTCTGCTGCGCCGCATCAAGCCGAGGCTGGCCGCCGGGGCCGGCTTCCATCCTCCCGGCGGAATGGGGCAGGGTTGCGTCATGCGCGTCTATCTCGCCGGCCCTGACGTCTTCCTCCCCGACCCGGTCGCCCGCGGCGTGGCGCTGAAGGCGATCTGCGCCCGCCACGGCCTGACCGGCGTGTTTCCGCTCGACGTGCCGGCCGTCCAGCCCGCCTCCTGGGCGGGACTGCCGGAGTGGCGGCGCATCGCGCTCTGCAACGAGGCACATATCCGCGCCTGCGACGCGCTGATCGCCAACCTCACCCCGTTCCGCGGCCCGAGTGCCGATGTCGGCACGGTGTTCGAACTCGGCTTCATGCGCGCGCTCGGCCGCCCGGTGTTCGGCTGGTCGGCCACCGCCGAGCCGTTCGCGGACCGCACGCGCCGGCTGTACCCGACGCACCGGGACGGGAGCGTGTGGCGCGACGCTGAGGAACTGACGGTGGAGTCGTTCGGCTGCAACGACAACCTGATGATCGACGGCGCGGTGCTGGCCTCGGGCGGCACGCTGGAGGTGGACGACCTGCCACCAGAGCGGCGCTGGACCGATCTCGGCCTGTTCGAACGCTGCGTCGTCCGCGCCGCTGCCGTGCTTGCAACGCGGGGCGGGGAGGGCGATATCTCCGTGAGCGACGTGCATATCGCCGAAGAGGGACCATGAGCGCCGCACTGAAATTGCTCGACGAAGTGCGCGAGGATGCCGGGGCGGCGCGGCTGGCGGCGGCGGTGCGGGCCGGGCTGCCGGTCTCGCTGGTCGATGAGGTGGTGGCGGAGGGGCTGGTCAGCGCGGCCGAACTCGACCGGCTGGCGGTGTCCCGCAAGACGCTGGCGCATCGGCGCGGCCTGGGCCGCCTGTCGCCGGAGCAGTCCGACCGGCTGATGCGCCTGCTGCGCGTGATCGCCCAGGCCCGCGACACGTTCGGTGGCATGGAGAAGGCGGCACGCTGGCTGCGGCGGCCGACGCGCGTGCTGGACGGGGCGGCGCCACTGGATCTGCTCGACACCGATCTCGGCGCGCAGCGGGTCGGGCGCGTGCTTGGCTGGATCGACCACGGCATCGCCGCTTGATCGAGGCCTGGCGTCTGTGCCGGGCGCCGTATGCGACCCTGGACGGCGACGGAGCGCGGCAGTTCGGCGGGCGGTGGAACAGTCCCGGCCGGCCGGTCGTCTATCTGGCCGAACACCCCGCGCTGGCGTTGGTCGAGGTGCTCGTGCATCTCGACCTTACCCCGGAGACGCTGCCCGACGATTACGTGATGCTGCGCGCCGACCTGCCCGACGATCCGCCGCCCGAACACGCTGGGCCGGCGGGTCTGGCCGATCCGCGCGAGGTCGGCGACGCATGGCTCGCCCGCCGCGCGGTGCCCTTGCTGCGCGTCCCCTCGGTGATCGTGCCGCAGGCAATGAACCTGCTGCTCGACCCATTGCACCCGGCGGCGCGGGCGGCGCGGATCGCCGCCGTCGAGCCATTCCACTTCGACCCGCGGCTGCTGCGTGTCGCGTGACGGATCAGTCCTCGGCCATGGCCCGCTGTGATTGCGCGATCAGCTCGGCTTCGTGGCGGCGGAGGTAGAAGACGCCGACCACCACGGCGATGACCGCAGCGATCCCGAGCACGGTCGCGGCCGGGCCGCTGATGCGCTTCACCTCGTTGCCGAGCGCATAGGCGCCGAAGCCGTAGGCCGAAGCCCAGAGGATGCCGCCGGCGGCGTTGCTGGCCAGGAAATGCGGCCATTCCATGCGGTTGGCGCCGGCCAGCAGCGACACGAAGGTGCGCAGCAGCGCGACGAAGCGCCCAGCGAACACCACTTTCGCGCCGTGCCGGCGGAACAGGTAGCGCCCGAGCGTCAGCCGCGCATCGGTGAGCCCAAAAGCGCCGCCCCAGCGGTGCAGCGCGCGATAGCCGAGCGTGCGGCCGATCGCGTAGCCGATATTGTCGCCCAGGATCGCGCCGGCCGCCGCGGCGGCGACCACGGCCGCGATCGAAAGCCTGCCGCTGGTGCCGGCATAGACCGCGGTCGCGACCAGGATGGTCTCCGCCGGCAGCGGCACCCCGGTCGCCTCCAGCGCCGCGAATGCCCCGACCAGGCCGGGGCCGTAACGCTCGACGAGATGCAGAATCGTGTGTTCGGACCACATCGCCCTCCTTGGCACGCCGGCGCGTGGGTGCCAACGCGGCGCGGCGGCGCCCCGGTCAGCGCGTGGCGGGCATAAGCGGCATTGCCGGCTGGCCGGCCGTGGCCGGCATCGTGCCCATGTCCATGAAGGTCGGCAGCAGCGTCGGTTCCGCCAGCACCGCCAGCCCGTAGAGCACCAGCGCCCCGGCCGCGAGCCGCGCCGTGACACGGCCACCGGGCAGGCTCTTCTCGGCCACGACAAGCAGCGTGAGCACCGCCATCGCCGCGACGTTCATGATCCCGAGCGGGAACAGGATCACGAACAGCAGCCAGCAGCAGCCGAGACAATAGGCGCCATGCGCCACGCCCATGCGCACCGCCCCGCCGATGCCCTCGCGCCAGGAGGTCATGATGAAACTCATCGGCGTGCGGCACTTGGTCAGGCAGACATTCTTGAGCGGCGAGACCTGGTACAGCCCCGCGAGGATGATGACGCCGCCACCGATCCGGGCCACCAGTCGCGGCGACAGGCCGAGCGCGTCGCCGAGTCGATCGGCCGCGACGGCGCCCAGCCAGGCCGCCGCGCCCGCGGCGGCCCACACCGCGAGATAAGCCGCGACGAACACCCAGGTCGCCACGAACGCCTCGCCGCGCCGCCGCCGGGCCACCTGGATCTGATGGAAAGTGAGGATCATGGGGCCCGACGCCGGAAGCATCATGGCGACCATCATGGTGATCCACATGGCCAGGAACAGCCACGCGGTCATCCCCATGGTCAGGCCCATGACCATGCCCATGCCGGACGCCTGACGGATCAGCACCACCCAGCAGGCGACGGTCAGGATGGCGAGCAGGCCGAGGATCGTCGCCTGCTCGCGCGCAAGCGGCTCAGTTGCTCCAGGCGATCGCTGCATAATGGCCGTTGCGCCCCGCATTGTTCCAGTGCATCCCGTAATCCTGGAACGTGCTGCCCGGCTCGCCAATCGCCATCGCCAGCTTGTCGGGGTTGAACGGATGGCCCGCGGCAATCCACGTCTCGCCGTCCCCGTGCAGACTGGGCAGGGGCCGCACCGCCGCGTGCATCAGGTTGGGAATTTCCACGGACCGTTTCTTGCCCTCGATGCGATAGTCGATCGGCACTTGCCTGACGCCGAGTTGCTCGCCGATCAGCGGCGCGAAGGCGGCCATCGGACCGCCGTTGCCACCGCCGAAGATGTCGCCCAGCGCCTTCATCTGTGCCTCGTTGGCGCGCGCGTCGATATAGGCGGCGGTCTTCCACTTGCCCTCTGCCATCGGTCCCGGCGTGTAGGCGATCATCGCCACGTTCAGCCCATCGAGCGACGTCTCACCGTGGCGGCCCTTGTCAATATGGATGGCGAAGATCACGTCGCAGTGCCCCTCGGTCGGCCGCGCGGTCAGCGGCTCATGGGTCGAGACGAGACAGGGACAGACAATGGCGC
This sequence comes from Pseudomonadota bacterium, assembly GCA_021818505.1. Taxonomy (GTDB): domain Bacteria; phylum Pseudomonadota; class Alphaproteobacteria; order Acetobacterales; family Acetobacteraceae; genus JAFKFJ01. The sequence continues at coordinate 53,949 of JAKADX010000012.1, read as the reverse complement.
AACTGCAATTCTCGAAGTACTCTCCGCTGATCTGCCATTTATTCGTGCCATCTGTCATCGGATCCTCCTTTTCTTGACCGCTGGGCGGTCACGACGGGCACGGCGCGCGATTAGTGAAAGAGAGTTTAGGAAGGCTATGCCCAGGGATCGGCCGAGGCAAATGGCTTGCGCGTGAGAAGAGGCTGCCACGCAGCCGGGGTCTGGCCCCGTGCGCCGGACCAGGGGCGGCGCGCATGGCGAAGCTGGATGCAGCGGGGAAAATACGCGCGCTTCGGGGAGCCTGCGCGCTTGACAGCGTTAGATAGTTTCAAGTATCTTGACTAGACCGACTGGTCTAGTCGGCAAACAATAACGGAGTAGGGAGCATGCACGTTATCAAAGAACAAGTAGAAACCAGGATGGCGATTCCTGGGGCCACTCTGCGCCAGCGTACGGACTTCGGCGATGTGAGCGGATACGGAAAGATTAGCGCGGAGTACTTCACTCTTTCCGCGGGCGTGGACACCACCCCCCTCTTTCAGGGCCTGGAGGGAAACCTCTGTCAATGTCCCCATTGGGGGTTCGTGCTGCGCGGCCAGATCACCACGACCGATGCGGCCGGTCGGCAGGAGACCGTCGGCGCCAATGATCTGTTCTATTGGCCACCAGGGCACAACGTGAGGGTCAACGCTGACGCGGAGATCATCATGTTCAGCCCTCAGCACGAGCACAGCGACGTCATCAACCACATGATTGCAAAGACGAAGGGCTAGACTCGCTCGGCTGCACCCGGAAGACTCGTCTTCCGGGTGCCAGGGCCGCAGGTGGTCCGATCCCCGCAGCATGATGGAATAAAGGTTGCAATGACGGATTCCACCAAGGAGCGCCTTATCGATGCGGGCCTCCGCATGCTTCTGAAGCACGGCTACAACCACCTAGGCATCCAGACCCTGCTTGTGGCCACGGGGATCCCAAAAGGTTCATTTTACCATCATTTCACCAGTAAGGAAGATTTCGCACTACAAGTCATCGACGCATATATGAAGCAAGTCCATGCCGGTCTTGACGCCTGCCTCCGAGACCAGGAGCGACCTCCTCTCGCGCGGGTACGGCGTTTTTTCGAGTTGACCGAGCAGAGTTACCGCGAGGAGGGGTACATGGGCTGCCTCCTGGGCGGGCTCGGACAGGAACTATCGGGCATCAGCGAGCTGTTTCGGCGCAAGATCGAGGAGTGCTTTTCCGCAATCGCCGAGCGCATGGCCGCTTGCCTGGAGGAGGCCCGCGAGAGAGGCCAGATTCCATCCGCGTGCGATGCGCGGCAGATGGCGGACCTGTTGGTCAACTGCTGGGAGGGGGCGGCGCTACGCAGCCGGCTGCGGCGCGATCCTGCCTCGCTGAACGCGATGCTCGACTTCTACATCCGCTCGGTGGTCACTGCCCGGCCGCTCGCGACTTAATTCGGCGCCAGTCCGTCCAGCGCCGCTCTGATCCCGAACTCCCCCGGGAGCGCGCCTTTCGCAAACAGCCGCGTGACATGGCCCATTTTCCGGCCGGGCCGGGCTTCGGTCTTGCCGTAGAGATGCGGGATCAGGCCAGGGGTGGCCAGGATGCGCGGCCACAGCGCCGCCTCGCGCGGGCCGACAAGGTTCTTCATCACTGCATCCGAGTGCCGCACCGCCGGCGGCAAGGGCAGGCCGGCGATGGCGCGGATGTGCATCTCGAACTGGCTCGCCGGGCAGGCGTCGATGGTCCAGTGGCCGGAATTGTGCGGCCGCGGCGCGATCTCGTTGACCAACACCCGACCGTCGCCGGCCACGAACATCTCGACCGCCAGCAATCCCACGAGATCAAGTGCATCCGCGACTTTACGCGCGATCGCCTGGGCGGCCCCGGCCGTCTCTGGCGCGATTCGCGCGGGGGCGAGCGTGAGGTCGAGGATGTGATCGCGGTGGCGATTCTCCACCACGTCGAAAGCGGCGTAGCCGCCATCCGCGCCACGGGCGCACACCACGCTGATCTCGCAGGAAAAATCGACCACGCCTTCGAGGATCAGCGGATGCGGAAGCAGCCGATGGAACGCCGCCTCCACGTCCTCCGGCCGCGCCAGCCGCGCCTGGCCGCGGCCGTCATAGCCGAGCCGCGTGGTCTTGAGGATCGCCGGCAGGCCGATGCGCGCCACCGCCTCCTGGAGCTGTTCATAAGTCTCAACCGGCGCCCAGGGCGCCGTCGCCACGCCGGCCCGATTCAGGAAGCTCTTTTCGGCGCTTCGGTCCTGGCTGATCCGCAGCACCGTTGGTGAGGGATGCACGGGCTTGATGGATGCCAGAAGATCAAGACCTTCGGCGCTGACATTCTCGAATTCGAAGCTGACGACGTCGGCATGCAGCGCGAAATCGCGCAGCGCCGCGGGATCCTCGTACTCGCCGAGCGTGACGCCGGCGGCGACCTGGCCGGCCGGGCTGTCGGGTTCGGGGGTGAGGATGTGGCAGCGATAGCCGAGCCGCGCCGCCGCCATCGCCGACATGCGCCCAAGCTGGCCGCCGCCGACGATGCCGATGGTCGCGTTGGGCGGCAGCGGTCGGAGCGTCATGCGGGTGGCGGCTGGTCCGGAACCGCATCGGTCTGCGCTGCCCGCCACGCGTCCAGCCGCGCCCCCAGCGCCGCGTCGGTGCCGGCCAGGATCGCGGCCGCGAGTAGGGCCGCGTTGATCGCGCCCGACCGTCCGATGGCCAGCGTGCCGACCGGCACGCCGGCCGGCATCTGCACGATCGACAGCAGCGAATCCAGACCTTTGAGCGCCGCGCTTTCCACCGGCACGCCGAGCACCGGCAGCGCCGTCCAGGCCGCGCACATGCCCGGCAGATGCGCCGCTCCGCCGGCGCCGGCGATGATGACACGCAATCCTCGTGCCCGCGCCCCGGCGGCATAGGCGCGCAGCCGGTCGGGGGTGCGATGGGCGGAGACCACGCGGACCTCGTGCGGCACCTCAAGCCCCGCCAGCGTCTCGCCGGCGTGCTGCAACGTCGTCCAGTCGGAGACGCTGCCCATGATGATGCCGACCAGCGGCGCGGGCGCGCTCACGCGATCGAGTCCGGGATCAGCCGCGACTCCAGCCAGGCGATCTCGTCCTTGAGCAGCAATTTTCGCTTCTTCAGCCTGACAAGCTGCAACTGATCGAGCGCCCCCTGGTCGGACAGGCGGGCGATCACCGTGTCCAGGTCGCGATGCTCGCTGCGCAGTTCGTGCAGCTTGCGCAGCAGCGAGTCACGGTCGCTCAACATGTCCGACCTATAGCACGAACGCGGCTGTTTGCGCAGCACCGGCTGATAACCGTGGCGCGGCGCCCCATATCGGTATTACGTTTTTGTCGCCGGGCCGGGTCACGCCGGCTCCGGCGATCGCATCCAGCAGATCAGGAGGTCTCATGACCCTGGAGTCCCGCATCGAGAGCCTGAAATCCCGGCACGCGGAGCTGGAAAGCCGGATCGCCGATGAGGATCAGCGTCCGCGGCCGGATGCCGACGTGATGATGCGGCTGAAGCGGGAGAAGCTGCGTCTGAAGGAGGAGCTGGAGCGACTGCGAACTGCCGAGCACGCCTGACACGCCTGAGCGGAGAATCGGCGACCGACACGACGGGGCGGCTCAGGCAGCCTCGTCGGCGTCCGAGGGTGGCGGCGGCGTGGGCACGGCCTGGCCCTCGCGCGTCAGCCGCTCATTGGCCTGGGCCACCATCGCATTGAGGTCGGTTTGGCTGCACAGGCCCAGGATCACCGGGTCGCGCGGCTTGATGTTGGCCGAGTTCCAGTGTGTGCGCTCGCGCACCTTCTGGATCGTCTCCTTGGTCGTGCCCATCAGCTTGGCGATCTGCGCCTCGGTCAGCTGCGGGTAATTGCGCAGCAGGAAGGCGATGCCGTCCGGCCGGTCGTTGCGCCGCGCCACCGGCGTATAGCGGGCGCCGCGCACGCGCTTGGGCGCCGGCAGCGTGCTCGGCAGGAGCCTCAGGCGCAGCGCCGGGTCGGCTTCGCAGCGGCGGATTTCCTCCGGCGAGAGCTGGCCGTTGGCGACCGGGTCGTAGCCGACGATGCCCTGTGCCACTTCGCCGTCCGCGATCGCCTGCACCTCCAGCGGGTGCATCCCGCAGAACTCGGCAATCTGGGTGAAGGTGAGCGCGGTCTTTTCGATGAGCCACACGGCGGTGGCCTTCGGCATCAGGGGCAGGGTCATGGCGATCAACCTTCACGCCTCGCGCGGGCGGCGCGCGACCTGGGGCAGCGTGCCGATACGGTATGGAGAGCGGCGCATATGGACGCAGCGCCGCACAGGGTCAAGCGCCGCGTCCCGGTGACACGGCATGTCGGTGCAGGCTAGGATGCCGGCGATGATGATGGAAGACGACCTGCCGCGCCCCAAGCCGCGCCGGCTCGCGGATCTCAAGCTCGACGGTCTCGGCGTCGAGGAACTCGAATCCTACATCGCCGAACTCCGCGCCGAGATCGCGCGGGTCGAGGCGGAGATCGGCCGCAAGCACGGCCATCGCAGCGCCGCCGACGCGATCTTCCGGCGCGGCTAGCACAATGGGGAAGGGGGCCTCACGGCCCCCTCCGGGATTGTCCGCGTTACGCGGCGGCCTTGACGGCGGCGTCGCCGGCGAGTGTCGGCTGCGCGGCCTGGCCGGCGATCGGGATGCGGCGCGGCTTCAGCGCCTCCGGCACCACGCGCTTCAGCCCGACATGCAGCAGACCGTTCTGCAGCGACGCACCCTCGACCGTGATGCGGTCTGCGAGCACGAACCGCCGCTCGAACGGGCGGCCGGCGATGCCGCGGTACAGCACCTCGGCCTTCGGCGCCTCGGCGTTGACGCGGCCGCTCACGACAAGGGTGTTGTCCTTGCTCGTGATCTCGATGTCATCGGGACCGAAGCCGGCCACCGCCATGGTCAGGCGATAGCTGTCTTCCCCGGTCTTCTCGATGTTGTACGGGGGATAGCTGGCATCGCCCGCCGCGGCTGCGTCCACCAGTCGGGCCAGACGGTCGAAACCGATCGCCGTGCGGAACAGCGGCGCAAAGTCGAAAGCGTTCATCAGAAACCTCCTTCTAGAGCAAGGTCACGCGAAGGGCCGCCCGAATGGGCCGGCCCGCGGTCAGGCCCCGAGACCCATTATGGCGCCTCGGACGGATCCGAAATGTGACGGGCAGCGCGCGATTTCAAGGGCTTCGTGGCGTGCCCATCCGCCGGCCGGGGCGACGTCGCGGCGCGTGCGCCATGCAAGCGCCGCCTTGCCGGACCCCGGTACCTCTGCTAATCGCCGCGCAAGTAATGCCAGTTTTGTGACAGCTCCGGCGCGGCCGGGCGCGTCACCCATGTGCGGAGTGCAGCCCGATGGCCGTCCCCAAGCGAAAGACCTCCCCGTCGCGGCGCGGGATGCGGCGCAGCCATGAGGCGCTGCCGCGCGAAGCCTATGCCGAGTGCCCCAATTGCGGCGAACTGCGCCGCCCGCACCATGTCTGCGGCCATTGCGGCCACTATGATGGGCGCGAAGTGGTGGCTGCCGGTAAACCCCTGAAGGCTGCCGTCCGCATCTGACGGGCACGCGCGGCGTGGGGGCGCGGTGAGCGAGCACTTCACCCTCGCCGTGGACGCGATGGGCGGTGACCGCGCGCCCGACATAGTCATTGCCGGCGTATCGCTGGCCGCCGAGCGGCATCCCGCCGCGCGCTTCCTGCTGTTTGGCGACGAGGCGCGGCTGACCGCGCTGCTGCGCCGTCACCGGCGCGCCGCGTCGCACTCGGTGGTCCGGCACGCGCCCGAGGCGATTCCGGGCGACATGAAACCCACCGCAGCCCTGCGGCTGCGTGGTGCGTCGATGCGGCTGGCGATCGACGCGGTGGCGAGCGGCGAGGCAATGGGCGTGGTCAGCGCCGGCAACACCGGCGCGCTGATGGCGCTGGCCAAGATCGTTCTCAAGACGCTGCCAGGCATTGACCGCCCGGCAATGGCGGCGATCGGTCCATCGGCGCGCGGCGACGTGGTGATGCTCGACCTCGGTGCCAATGTCGCCTGCGACGTGCGCAACCTGGTGGAGTTCGCGGTGATGGGCGACGTGTTCGCGCGCACCGTGCTCGGCCTGCCGCAACCGACCATCGGCCTGCTCAATGTCGGCGCCGAGGAGATGAAGGGCGACGAGCAGCTTCGCCAGGCCGCCGACGCGCTGCGCGAGAGTTATCTCGGCCCGCAGTTCCACGGCTTCGTCGAGGGCCACGACATCGCTGCCGGCACCACCGACGTGATCGTCACCGACGGCTTCACCGGCAATGTCGCGCTCAAGACTGCCGAGGGCGCGCTGAAACTGGTCGGCGGATTGCTGCGGCAGGTCTTCTCCTCCTCGCTCTCCGCGCGGCTCGGCTATCTGCTGGCGCGGCCCGGACTGGACCGCCTGCGCGAATGGCTCGACCCGCGCCGTTACAACGGCGCGGTCATGCTCGGGCTGAACGGTGTGGTGGTGAAATCGCATGGCGGCACGGATGCCGCCGGATTCGCCCATGCGATCGACGTCGCCATGGACATGGTCGTGCATCACTTCAACGATCGCATGCGTGAAGGACTCGGGCGCATCGTCGTGCCGCAACCAGGGGTGGGACCCACGGATGGACCTCGCAATGGACATGGCCCCCGGCTTGCGGCCGCCCGCTGAGCGCACGGCGCCCATTGAGCAGAAGCAGGAACCGCGCGTGGTCCGCGCCCTGCTCGCCGGCATCGGCGGCTATCTGCCGGAGACGGTGGTGAGCAACGACGAGCTTGCCCGCACGGTCGAGACCTCGGACGCCTGGATCCGCGAGCGCACCGGCATCGCCCAGCGCCACATCGCCCAGCGCCACGAGACCTGCGCCTTCATGGGCACGCGCGCGGCCGCCGCGGCGCTGGCGGACGCCGGGGCGAGCGCCGAAGAGGTGGACGGCATCATCCTCGCCACCGCGACCCCCGACGAGGCGTTCCCGGCCACCGCACTGCGGGTACAGGCCGCGCTCGGTGCGCGCGGCTTCGGCTTTGACCTGTCGGCGGCCTGCTCGGGGTTCATCTACGCGCTGTCGGTGGCCGACGCGATGATCCGCACCGGCCAGGCGCGGGGCCTGCTGGTGATCGGCAGCGAAGTCTATTCGCGAATCCTCAACTGGCAGGACCGCAACACCTGCGTGCTGTTCGGCGACGGCGCCGGAGCCGTTTTCCTGCGCGCGGGCGAAGGCACGGGCGGGGGCAGCGACCGCGGTGTGCTGTCCACGCATCTGCATGCCGACGGGCGGCTTGCCGACATCCTCTATGTTGATGGCGCTGTCGGTCAGCCGGAACGGACCGGCCATCTGGTGATGAACGGCAAGGAAGTTTATCGCCACGCCGTGCTCCGTCTCGCCGAGGCGGTCGATGAGGCGCTGGCGGCGAACGGGCTGGGGCGCGAGGCGGTGGACTGGCTGGTGCCCCATCAGGCCAATGCCCGCATCATCGACGCCATTCGCAAGCGCCTCGACCTGCCGCCCGAGCGTGTCGTGCTGACCGTCGCGCGGCACGCCAATACCTCGGCCGCCTCGGTGCCGCTGGCGCTGGCCGACGCCCATGCACGCGGTGCGCTGCTTCCGGGCCAGTTGCTGCTGCTGGAGGCGCTTGGCGGCGGTCTCACCTGGGGGTCGGCGCTGGTCCGGCTGTAGCAATGTCCGGCCGCGTCGCGGCGGCGGACGCACCCCGCGGCGGCCGGTTCGACGCCATCGTCGAGCGGCTGCACCGCCTGCATCCCCGCCAGATCGACCTCAGCCTGCACCGGCTGGAGCGGCTGCTGGTCGCGCTCGGCAATCCCGAGCGCCGCCTGCCGCCGGTGATCCATGTCGCCGGCACGAACGGCAAGGGCAGCACCTGCGCCTTCCTGCGCGCCTTTGCCGAGGCCGACGGCCGGCGCGTGCATGTCTATACTTCGCCGCATCTGGTTCGCTTCAATGAGCGCATCCGGCTCGCCGGAACGCTGGTCGAGGACGCGGCGCTGGCCGAGGCGCTGGAGCGCGTGGAGCGCGCCAACCAGGGCGGCGCGGTGACGGTGTTCGAGGTGATGACGGCGGTGGCCTTCGTGCTGTTCGCCGAGGTGCCGGCCGACCTGACGGTGCTGGAGGTCGGGCTGGGCGGGCGGCTGGACGCGACCAATGTCATTCCGCCGCCGGCGGCCGCCGCGATCACCTCGATCTCGATCGACCATCGCGACTGGCTGGGCGATTCGCTCGCCGGGATCGCCGCCGAGAAGGCCGGCATCATCAAGCCCGGCGTGCCGGTCGCAACCGGCGCACAGGTTCCGGCGGCGATGGCGGTGCTGGAGAGCCGGGCGGCGGCCTGCGGCGCGCCGCTGCTGGCGCGCGGACGACACTGGCACATCGCACCGGCGCCGGGCGGCCTGCACTTTCAGGACGCGGCGGGCGCGCTCGACCTGCCGCCGCCGTCGCTGCCGGGGCCGCACCAGATCGACAATGCCGGCGTCGCGCTGGCCGCGATGCGGGCCAGCGGCCTCGGCGTGTCGGACGCGGCGCTGGCGCGCGGTCTGGCGGCGGCGGAGTGGCCGGCGCGGTTGCAGCGCCTGACCGGGCGGCTGGCGCGCGCATTGCCGGACGGGTGGGAGCTTTGGCTCGACGGCGGCCACAATGCCGGCGCCGGCGAGGCGCTGGCCGAGCATCTGGCCGGCTGGACCGACCGGCCGTTGCATCTGCTGGTCGGCATGAAGCGGTCGAAGGACGCCGCCGGCTTCCTCCGTCCCCTGCTGGGACGGGCGGACACGCTCTGGGCCGTGGCCGAGCCGGGGCAGCATCTGGCGCAACCCGTCGAGCAGATCGTGGCGGCCTCGGACGGTCTGGCGCGCCCCGGCCCGACGGTTGCCGAGGCGCTGGCCGCTCTGCCGCGCGGCAGCGCGCCGGCACGCGTGCTGATTTGTGGCAGTCTCTATCTGGCCGGCGAGGTGCTGAAGGCCGACGCGGTCTGACTCAGAACACCAGCCGCGAGCCTACCAGGAGCAGCACGCAGGCCAGTGCCGGACGGATCAGCCCGTCGGGCACCCGCACTGCGATCAGGCTGCCGATGACGATGCCCGGGATCGAGCCGGTCAGGAGCGACAACAGCAGGTGCCAGTCCACCGAGCCAAGCATCCAGTGCCCGAACCCGGCCAGCAAGGTCAGCGGCACCGCATGCGCGATGTCGGAGCCGACGATGCGGGCCGTGGCCATACGCGGATAGAGCAGGAACAGGACCGTCGTGCCGAGCGCGCCGGCACCGACCGAGGAGAGCGAGACCAGCACGCCCAGCACCGCGCCGGTCAGTACGGTCAGTGCCGCCGCATTGCGTGGCCCGTCGGCGCCCAGCCGCGGCCCGATCGCGCGCAGCAGCCATGGCCGCGACAACAGCAGCACCGCCGTCATCAGCACCGCCAGCCCGAGCACGAAGGAAATCAGCCCGGAGGCGGCCCCGCCATGCGCGCTGCCGATACCGCCGAGCAGATCCAGCACCGCGACCGTCGCCGCCGTGGCCGGCACGCTGCCGGCGGCCAGCCGTCGCACCAGCCGCCAATCGACCGTGCCGCTGAAGCCGTGGACCGCGGTCCCCACGCTCTTGGTCGCCGCCGCATACAGCAGGTCGGTGCCCACCGCGACGGCGGGGTGGACGCCGAACAGCACCACCAGCAGCGGCGTCATCAGCGAACCGCCTCCCACGCCGGTCAGCCCGACCAGCAGTCCCACGGCAAGGCCGGACAGCGAATACAGCGGGTCAATCGCAGCCTGATGGACCATCCTGGACCCTCACGGACTGAAACAGACTGACTCAGGCGTGAAATTCTTGCAAGTACGATTGCCAGACGGAAATTAACGGATGTGAACCATCCGCCCCTCCGACCTGTCGCCGGAGGGGCCGGGTTGCGGCATCAGAGCGCGGCGGCGATCCAGTCGCGCAGCACGCTCTTGGGCGCGGCGCCGACCTTGGTGGCGACCGGCTTGCCGTCCCTGAACAGCACCAGCGTCGGGATACCGCGGACATGGTACTCGCTGGGCGTGCGCGGGTTGTCGTCCACGTTCACCTTGGCGATTGTCAGCTTGTCCGCGAACTCCGCACCGATCTCCTCCAGCGCCGGGGCGATCGCGCGGCACGGACCGCACCATTCCGCCCAAAAATCGACCAGCACGGTGCCCGGTGCGCCGAGCACCTCGGTGGCGAAGCTTTCGTCGGTGACCGGTTTCGTGTTCGCGCTCATCTTCAGCATCCCGAAAGTGACATATTCCGTAACATGGGGCGAGCAGCGGAAGCGATCAAGCAGGCGCGATCGCACCGGGATCGTAAGGGTCGAGCAGCGTGTCGGGCAGCGCCATCACCCGCGCGCCGGTGGTCCATATCAGGGCGCACTGCGCATCGCGCCCCGGATGGATGGCCCGCAGAACGGCCCGATACGCCGACATCTGCCGCAGATAGAGGACCGGGACGGCGGTCAGGTCGGCCGGCGGCAGGCGGCTGGTCTTGTAGTCGGCGATCAGCACGCGATCGGGCAGCACCGCCAGCCGATCGACCAGCCCGCCCACGACGCGCCCGGCGATCACGCCGGTCAGCGGTACCTCGGCCCGTCCCTCCGGCCCGAACAGCGGGGCCAGCAGCGGATGCGTCAGCACTGCAAGCGTATCCTCGGCGATCGCCTCGGCCTCGCCCGGCGTCAGCGCGTGGCCGGGCCGGGTGAGGAAGCGCCGCGCCGCGGCGGCGCGCTCGGCCGGCGGCAGCGCCGGCAGGTGTTGCAGCAGCGTATGGACCAGCCTGCCGCGCCGGAACCGCGTGCCGGTCGCGTCGCGCGCGGCGAGCGGTGAGGCGGCCAGCGGCACCATCCCCGGTGTCGCGTCCTCCGGCCGGCTCGGCGCCAGTGGTGTCGGCAGCGGCGGCTCCGGCGGCGGCGGCACGGGCCGCCAGTCCGGCGCGCCACCGACCCAGGCGGGCAGGGGGGTGCGGGCGTCCGGCTCGGCCGGGGAGGTGGCAGCCTCCGGCGCGCGCTCCTGCGGCGCGGCGAGGCGCAGGCCCTGCCCGGCCCAGGGCAGGGCGAGCGGCACCGGTGAGGCGCCCAGGGCGGCAAAGCCGCGTTCGACCAGGCGATACCAGCTTGTGTCCGGCGGCGCCCTCCGCGGCTCCCAGCCGCACACGACCAGCCGGTCCTCGGCGCGGGTCAGCGCCACGTAGAGCAGGCGGTTCTGCTCCTCGGCCCGCCGGCGCGCCGCTGCGTCAAACAGGCGGCCCGCAACCGCACAGGACAGGTCCTTGCGCGGCACCCACACCGGCAGCTTCTGCCCGGCGTCCTCCATCCATGCCAGCCGGTCGTGCTCCTGCGGCAGCGCGGTGGTGTCGGGCAGGATCACCAGTGGCGCCTGCAACCCCTTGGCCCCATGCACGGTCATGATGCGCACGAACGCCCCCGCGCCCTCGGCCTCGCGCTTCACCTCCGCGGCCGAGGCGCGCAGCCATTGCACGAAACCCTGCAGGGAGGGCGGATGCGCGGCCGCATAGGTCAGCGCGGCGTTGAGCAGTTCGTCGATCGGCTCCGCCGCCTCGTGACCGAGCCGCGCCAGCAGCCGCGCCCGCCCGCCCAGTGGCCCCAGCGCCTCGGCGAACAGCGCGTGCGGGGTGGCGTAATCGACGCGCGCAAACAGCGTGCGCAGGAATGTCCAGGCGAACTCCCAATCCGCCTGCTCCCGCGCCCGCGCGCGCAACGCCTCCCACAGCGTGCCCTCGCGCGGCGCCGCCAGCGCCATCAGCGACTCGTCGCTCAGGCCGCCGAGTGGGCTGGTCAGCACGCAGGCGACCGCCAGGTCGTCCTGCGGCAGCAGCAGCGCGTCGGCCAGCGCCAGCAGATCGGCGACCGCCGGCTGCTCGGTCAGCATCATGCGATCCAGCCCGGCGACCGGCACGCCATGCCGCTTGAGTGCGCGCACCAGCGCGTGCACGAAGGCGTTGCGCCGCCGCACCAGCACCAGCACGTCGCCCGGCCCCAGCGGCCGCGCGCGACTCTGCAACATCGTCCCGCCGCCGGTTTCGCGCGCGATCCAGCCGGCCAGCGCGTCCGCCAGTCGCTGCATGGCGCTGGGGGCGTGCAGATTGCGGTCGGGCACCTGCCACGGCTGCGGCGGCTCGACATCCTGCACCGGCGCCAGCGGCCACAGCTCCACGCTGCCGGCATGGCCCGCGCGGTCGGCGTGGTGATGCAGTTCGCCCGGCGCGCAGACGCCGGCGGCGGCCTCCGGGGCGGTGAACACCGCATCGACCAGCGCCAGTACCGGGGCGGTGGAGCGGAAGGACACGTCGAGCGTCACCTCCGTGAACCGCTCGCCGGCAGCTTCGACCTGCCTGCGCAGTCGCTCGCGCCAGTCGTCGAACCCGTCGGGGTCGGCACCCTGGAAGGCGAAGATCGACTGCTTGCGGTCGCCGACGGCGAACACGGTGCGCCGCACGCCCTCGCGCGCGCCGCTGCCGGCGAAGAACTCCGCAGTCAGCGCACCCGTGATCGCCCATTGCCCCGGCGCCGTGTCCTGCACTTCGTCCAGCAGCAGGTGATCGAGCCCGCCATCGAGCTTGTAGAGCACCCAGGCCGCACCGGGATCGACCAGCAGGGCCGAGGCACGCTGGATCAGGTCGTCATAGTCGAGCCGCCCGGCCAGATCCTTCTGCCGCGCGAAGCCGGCGGCGACCGGCTCGGCGAGCCGGATCAGCGCCGCGGTCAGCGCCGCGACCCGTGCGGCGGCGCGGGCGTCGTCGATCCCGAGGATGCGCTGCTGTTCGGCCGCCAGCGTCCCGGCCAGGTCCGGCTGTGCTTGCGCCAACTTGGCATTGAGCAGCGCGCCCAGGCCGCGTGGCTCGCCGGGCCCGCGCAGGAACTCACCGTGCCAGGCGTCCCAATTCTCGCCTCGGTCAGCGGGGCCGAGGCCGAGCCAGTCCAGCATCCGCCGCGCTCGCTCCGCGACCTTCGGCGACCCGCGCTCGGCGATGGTGCGTGCGGCGGCGCGCAGTTTGCCCTCCTGCGGCCAGGCTATGGCGCGCGCCCGCAGCGCCGCCTCGTTGGGCTCGCCGCCCAGAGCCGCGGTGAGTGCCGCGGCGATGTCGGCTTGCGGCCGGCGGGAGAAGTCGGGCCAGTGGCGGCTGGTGCGCAGGCGGTCCGCCAGTTCACCGAACTCGGCGAGCGACACCAGCCCGGCGAGCGCGCCCAGATCGCCGCGCCGTGCCACGTCATCCGCCCGCGCCAGCACGGCCTCCTGCGCCGCCACGAGCGCCGCTGCCGCGTCGGCGTCATCGAGCAGGGCGAAATGCGGCGACAGCCGCGCCTCCAGCGGGAAACGGCGCAGCAGCGACTGGCAGAAGGCATGGATGGTGCCGATCCGCATGCCGCCCGGCAGGTCGAGCACGCGCGCGAACAGCGCGCGCGCTTTCTCGCGCGCTTCCGCCGTAGGTGTGACGTCGAGCCTGTCGAGTTCCTCGTCCAGCTTCGCATCCGGCAGCGTCACCCATGCGCCGAGCCGCCGTTGCAGGCGCACCGCCATCTCCGCCGCCGCAGCCTTGGTGAAGGTCAGGCACTGGATGCGCGACGGCTCGGCGCCGGCCAGCATCAGCCGCAGCAGACGGTCGGTCAGCAGCTTGGTCTTGCCCGACCCGGCGGAGGCGGCCACGAAGGCCGAGACCGTGGGATCGGCGGCGCGGCGCTGCGCGTCGTTGGCGCGGTCCCGGGCGCTGCTCATCCCTCGTCACCCCCGCCCGCCCACTCGGACCGCCGCGCCAGTTGCGCGTAAGCGTCCAGGCGCGTCGCCCGACCCGGATGCGGGGCGCTGAGATAGGGGCGCTCAGGGTCGTCGAAGGCTTCGATCAGGGCGCGCAGCCGCGCCTCGGCGTCGCGCACGGCGCGGTCCAGGGCGTCGCCGTCACCCTCGAACAGCGAGTACGCCTCGCCCGGCTTCCCGCCGCCGGTGACGCGCCAGTAGGTGAGTTCCGCCGTCGTCGCGCGCACGTCCTCCCCGAACGCGCCGGCCAGCGCCATCGCCGCCTCAAGCAGCAGCTGCGGCGCGTCACCGGCCTCCGCCGCCGCCTGCGTTGGCATGGTGCCGGTCTTGTAGTCGAGGATGGCAAGCCGTCCGTCCGTACGCTGTTCGATACGGTCGGCGCGCCCGCGCAGCAGGAACCCGCCCGGCACGTCGAGCGACCACTCGCCGCGGCGCTCGGCGGCGATGCGCACCGGCGGCGAGGCGGCGCGGCGGGCGATCTCCTGCCCGGCCACCCAGTCGGCGATGCGATAAAGGCGCGGTGCCCACCATGCCGCCAGCGCCGGCCGCACCCGCTGCGCCAGCAGCGCGCGGTCCATGGCAGCCATCAGGCGCTCCAGCGCGTCGGCGGGCCAGGCGTAGCCGACTTCGGAAAGAAAGAATTCCAACGCCTTGTGGACCAACATTCCGTAGTCGATGGCGTCGGTCGGCTGCTCCAGCGGGTCCAGCATCTCCAGCTTCAGAACGTGCCGGGCGTAGATCGCGTAGGGGTCGGCGATCCAGGTCGCGATGTCGGTGACGTTGAGCCTGCGCGGGCGCAGCCCCACCGGCGGGCGCGGCGACGGCGGGTCGAGGCGGCGGCGCTCCGTCGCCGGTCGGTCGAGCGCGCGCGCCCAGGCCACCGCCGGGTGGCGCGGCAGCGCGGCGCCCTGGCCGGAGAGGAAGGCTTCCAGCCGCGCGAGCCAGCGCGACGGCACGGCCGGCGCGCTATCACGGCGGCGCGGGCAGGACAGCACCGTGACCGGCGCGCTGCACGCGGCCATGACGAAGTCATGCGCCGCCGCGCCCACCGCTTCCTCCGGGCTGCGCAATCCGGCCGCCACACGCATGGGCCGGCTGAGCCACGGGCCAGGATCGGTCGCGGGCGGCCAGGCCCCCTCGGCCAGCCCGCCGAGCACCACGACATCGACCGCCTGCAGCCGCGCTTCCAGCAGCCCCCAGATGAACACGCGCGGATGCTCGGCATCCTGGTCGCGCCCGCGCAGCGCCCGGCGGCTGCGCACCGCGACGCCCTCCAGGAGAGCGTCGATCAGGCCGGGCAGTACCGCGGGCGGCTGGTCCGGCAGGTGCGGCAGCGCCGCCAGCGCCGCAGCCAGTGTCGCCGCCAGCGCCTCACCCTCCTCCTGCGCCCACAGCCGCGCCGGGCCGGGCACCTCATCGGTCGCGGCCAGCGCCTCGGCCACCTCGACCAGCGCGGCAAGCAGGTCGGCCGGCGCCGCCTGTCCTGCCGTGACGCGCAGCAGCGGCGCCAGGCAGCCCTCCAGCCGGTCCAGCAGGTCGGGAACGATGGCGGGCACGTTCCTGGCACGCCCGACCAGTTCACGCAGCGCGCCCAGCCCGGCCGGCGGACGCGGGCCGCGCAGGACCGCGCGCTCCAGCGCCCGTGCCGCCTCCCGGCAGGCCGCCGGCGTCAGGCCGGCGGCGGCGAGCGGGTGCTTCAGCAGCGACAGCAGCGCCACCGGCCCAAGCCCGTCCGCCACGGCGGCGGCCAGCAGCCGCAGCAACACCGCCGGCGGCGTCTGGCCCAGCGCCTCGCCGGCGCTGTCATCGGCCACGATGCCCCAGCGCAGCAGTTCGGCCGAAACCCGGACGGCCAGTGCCCGATCCGGGGTCACGAGCGCCGCCCGGCGTCCGGGAGCCTGGAGCGAATCCCGCAGGATCAGTGCGATGGCGACCGCTTCTTCCTGCTGGTCAGCAGGTTCCAGGCGCGTCAGCCCGGCCGCCGCCGGGGTCTGGGCGTCCCGCCACGCGGCGAGCGCGGGGGCGGGCAGCAGCGCGGTGGCGAGCGTCGCCACGCGGCCCGCCGGCACCTCGGTCGGCGCGGTCCAGGACGCGACGTCGCCGCGCACGGCGCCAAGGCTTGCCAGCAGCGTCCGCAGCGCCCCCTGCGGGTGCGGCGTGTCGATCGCCTCCCAGGCGGCATCGCTCATCGCCATGTCCAGCCCCGGCAGCACCACCAGCCCGTTCGGCAGTCGCGCCACCGTACGCAGCAGGCCGGCCACGGCGGGCAGCGCTCCGGCGGTGCCGGCGACCCAGACCGGCTCGGCGGGCGGCGCGGCGTCCCAGGCCAGCGCCTGCGCTTTCAGCAGCGCCACCTGTCGCGCCACCGGATTCAGCAACTGCCGTTCCGCGAGCCAGTCCGGCCAGGCGCGGGTGACGATGCGCAGAAAGCGCAGGGTGATCTGCCAGTGTTCGGCGTGCGCGGCGTCCGCGGCGCCCTCCAGCGCACGCTCCAGCGCCACCTCGGCCCAGTCCGCCTCGTCCATCAGGTCGGCCAGCGCCGCCGCGAGTCGCCACGCCCGATCGGCGGTCGTGGCCCCGCCCTCGCTTTCCGGCAGCGCCATCACCAGCCGCGCCAGCACCGCCAGCCGCTCCGCCGGTTCGACTGCGGGCGGCAGGTCGAGGGCGCCGGCCAGTGCCAGCGGCGCCTCGTCCAGCGCGCCGATCGCGGCGATGCGCGGCAGCAGCATCGGCCGCCCCCCGGCGCCGCGCAGGAATGCCTCGGCGAGCGCGCGCGCGGCGCGCCGCGTCGGCAGCAGGATCAGGCCCCGCGAGGGGTCGTCCCCGGCCTCGGTCCACCGCGCCGCCAGCGTGTCGAGGAACGGCACGTTGGGTGGGATCGAGGCGAGCCTCATTCGGTTTCGCCGCCGGCGCGGGCCTGCAGGTCGGACTCCGCCTCCGCCAGATCGGGCGGGGTGGAGAGGTGGAACCACAGCCCGTCATGCACCACGGCGAACAGCCGCCCGGCCGCGATCGCGCGGTCCCACAACACGTTGAAGCTGAATGGCGGCGCGGGTGCGGCGGCGAACAGTACGGGGGACGCAAGCTGCACGCCGGCATAGATGTACGGCACGATCTCCTGCGCTTCCGGGCGGCGCACCTGACCCATCTGGTCGAGCGCGAAATCCCCGGCATCCCGTCCGCCGGGGATCTGGAACGTGCGGTGGACCAGCAGGACCGAGTCGGCCGCATCGCTCCAGGCGCCGGCCAGCCGCTCCAGCGCCGGGGTCGGCCCGTCGAGCCAGAACGAGTCACCGTTGACGACATAGAACGGCGCCGGCCCCAGCAGGTCGAGCGCGGCCCGCACCGCGCCGCCGGTGTCGAGCAGCCTGCCCTCGGTGCGCAGCACGATGCGCAGCCCATCGGGCGGCCGGGCGGACAGATGCGCCGCGACCTGCTCGGCCTGCCAGTGCGCGTTGACCACCACGGTTTCGACCCCGGCGGCGGCCAGCCGGTCGAGCGCGTGATCGAGCAGCGGCCGGCCGCCGAGCGGCAGCAGCGGCTTGGCGGTATGCGCGGTCAGCGGCCGCATCCGCATCCCCAGCCCGGCGGCGAGCACCATCGCGGCACGCGGGCGCATCAGCAGAGCGCACCGATGCGGTCCGGCCAGCCGGTGAGCGTGGCGCGGCGTGCGTCCTGCGTGGCGCCGGGGGCGAAGGTCACGGTCAGCGCATCGTCCGGCCGCAGCGCGCCCAGCCGGTCGGGCCACTCCACCAGCACCACGTCCGCGCGCGCATCATCCCAGCCGAGTTCGGCCAGTGCCTGCGGCCCGTCGAGCCGCCACAGGTCGAAATGATGCGCGCGGAAGTGCCGGGTGTCGTAACTCTGCACCAGCGTGTAGCTCGGGCTGGGCACGTCGAGCACGGGATCGCCGCTGGCGGCGCGCAGGAAGGCGCGGGCAAAGGCGGATTTGCCGGCGCCGAGCGGCCCCTCCAGCAGGATCGCGTCGCCGGCACGGGCAAGGCCCGCGACGCGCGCGGCGAGCGATTCGGTGGCGGCGAGGGTCGGAAGGTCGATCGAGGGCACCGCCCCATCCTGCCGCAGCGGACGCCGCCGGCACAACCGGGCGGGCGGCGGTCGTCGGGCGCACCGCCAAACCTGTTGTGCAACGGGCTGCAATAATGCAACATATGAAGCGCGTGATAGTGTACGCGGCTGGCGTAACAATGATCAACGTGAGCGACCTTCGGCGTCCTTCCCTGGCGGCGGTGCTTCTCCTGACAGCCGCGACACTTGCCGGCTGCACGCCCGCCACGCAGCAGTACTTCTCGACGCAGGAATCGCGCATCGGGCCGGATGACGGCACCGACTCGTGCCGGCCGCGCGTGGTCGGGCTGGACAACACCGGCCAGTTCTTCGGCCGCGACATCCTCAAGGGCGCGGCGATCGGCAGCGTGGCCGGTGGCGTACTGGGTTACGTGCTCGGCGGGCACGACTGGCAGGGCGCGCTGATCGGCGCCGGCGCGGGCGCCGCGGCGGGCGGCCTGTCCGCCTATGCCGTGGACATGCACCAGCACCTCCTCGCCGAGAACCAGCACATCGCCGACACGCAACAGGCCTTCAACGCCCTGATGGACTGCCGCTTCGAGCAGGCGCGCGCGATCCGCGCCGACTATCGCACCCATGTCATCGACCGGCAGACCGCGCTCGCCCGCATGGCCAAGGTGAAAGCCTGGGCGCAGCGCGATCTCGCGCTGGCGCGCGAGATCGACACCAATATCCGCGACCGTGGCGCCCGGTTCGACCTCGCCGCCGACAAGGTCGCGCCCGGCACCAGCACCGCCGCCGCTCAGGCACCGGCCCCCCGGCAGGTGACGGTGCGCCGGACCGCCGACCTCAAGCTCAACCCGCAGGCCGGCGCGCCAGATATCGGCCAGGTGCCGGCCGGCCAGCCGGTCTCCGCCACCCCGGCCGGCGGCGACTACGCGCTGGTGGAGACGGGCAGCGGCCAGCGCGGCTATGTCGAGACGGCGGCGTTGAAGGGCAGCGTCGGTCCGCCACCGAGCGGGCTCGCGACGCCGGCCGCGGCGGCCGGCGGGGCGGACACGCCGGCGGCGGTGCGCTCGCTCGCCGGCAGCAATGCCGCGCGGCGCGACGCCTTCGAGCAGAGCGTCGCGGTGGCGGAGGCCGCCGCCAGCAGCGGCTTCGAATCCGTGGACTGACCATGTGGCGCGGCGCGGCGGCGCTGTTTCTCGCGGTAGTGCTCGGCGCGGCTGGCGAGCCGCCGCAGCGCCCGTTCCTGCGCATCGAGGCCGGCGGCCATACCGGCGCCGTGGCGCATCTGGCGGTCGATGCGGCCGGGCACCTGCTGGCCAGCGGCAGTTACGACAAGACCATCCGCCTCTGGTCGCTGCCCGACGGCGTCGAGCGCGCCGTGCTGCGCCCGCCCATCGGCACCGCCGAGGAGGGTGAGATCTACGCCGTTGCCCTGACGCCGGATGGCAAGCGCCTGTTCGCCGCCGGCGCCACCTGCGGCCAGTGGGACGGCACGTTCTGCGTCTATGTGTTCGACACCGCGAAGGCGACGCTCACCGCGCTGCTGCCCGGCCTGCCGGCGCCGGTCAACGACCTGGCGGTCAGCCCCGACGGCGCGCGCTTCGCCGCCGGGTTGGCCGCGGAGGGTGTCCGCGTCTGGGACGCCGCCAACGGCAAGCCGCTGTTCGCCGACCGCGACTATCGCGGCCCGGTCCGCGCGGTCGCCTTCGACCGGCACGGCCGGCTGTTCAGCACCGCCGCCGACGGTCATGTGCGCGGCTATGGCGCGGACGGAGCCCGCTTCGCCGATGCCGTGGCACCCTCCGGCCTGGCGCCCTGGGGGCTGGCGGTCTCGCCCGACGGCGACCTGCTCGCCGTCACCAGCGCCGGCGCGGACCGTGACGGCCGCCTGCATGTGGATATCCTCGCCGCCGCGACACTCGCCCGCGTGTTCGCGCCCGACACCGCCGGACTGCATGGCGAGGGACTGCTGACCGTCTCCTGGGCGGCGGACGGGCAGGGCGGGGTGCAATTGCTCGCCGCCGGCTACGCGCGTGACGCGGGCGGCTACGTGGTGCGGCGCTGGGCGGACTTCGGCTTCGGCACCTTCACCGACCTGCCGGCGTCGCACGACACCATCCGCCACCTGATCGCGCTGCCCGGCGGCGGCGAGGCCTATGCCGCCGAGGACCCGGGCTGGGGGCGCATCGACGGCACCGGACAGATCGTCGCGCGGCCGTCCCCGCCGCTGCTCGATCTGCGGCCGGCGCGCGGTCACCTCGCCGTCGCGGCCGATGGCGGCAGCGTGGAGTTCGCCAGCGGCGCCGGGATGATGCGCTTCGTCCTCGCAGCGCGCACGCTCGCCCCGGCGGCCGGAGCGGGGCCGGCGCTGCCGCCGCAGGGCGCGCCCGCCGCGCGACTCGCCGACTGGCGCGACAGCAGCGCGCCGCTGCTCGACGGCCACCGGCTGGCCCTGGACCGGGCGGAGTTCAGCCGCAGCGCGGCGATGCTGCGCGACGGCGGCGTGCTGCTCGGCACCGACACGCATCTGCGGCGGTTCGACGCGCACGGTGCGACGCTGGACGTGGTGGAGGTGCCCGCCGCCGCCTGGGCGGTCGGCGTCGCTGCCGGCGGCGATGTGGCGGTCGCGGCGCTGCTGGACGGCACGCTGCGCTGGTACGGGCTGAACCCGCATCTGCAGGAGCGCGCGGCGCTGTTCGCCCATTCCGACGGGGTGCGCTGGGTCCTGTTCACGCCGGCCGGACTGTTCGACGATGCCGATCGCGGCGGCAGCGAACTGGTCGGCGTGCATCTCAATCGTGCCCGCAACCAGCAGCCCGACTGGGTCAGCTTCGCCCGCGCCTATCGCGTGCTGTTCGCCCCCGACGCCGTGCGCG
The DNA here is from genome assembly GCA_021818505.1 of Pseudomonadota bacterium. Classification (GTDB taxonomy): domain Bacteria; phylum Pseudomonadota; class Alphaproteobacteria; order Acetobacterales; family Acetobacteraceae; genus JAFKFJ01. The sequence goes on along the minus strand of JAKADX010000012.1, from coordinate 33,249 downwards.
CGGCGGCGCTGGGCGATGCCGGCGCCGGGGCCGCGCGGCTGGCCGAACTCGGCGATCTGCGCGCGCGCTTCGCCCGCCAGCCGGAGGCGCACGTGGCCGGCGTTTGCGTGACGCAGCCCGACGGCGGCTGTGCGCCGGTGCCCGTGGCGCGCGGGATCGCCGCCGCGCTGCCGGCGAGCGCTGAGGGGCTGCGGCTGACGCTCGCCCTGCGCGAGCGCGGGCTGGGCGTCGGGCCGGTCGATGTGTTCGTCAACGGCCGCAACACCGGCCGGATCGCCGGCCCGCCCGCGGGCGGCGAAATCGCGCTGCCGGTGGCACTCGATCCCGGCGACAACGTCGTGCAGGTGCGAGTCTATGACCAGGCCGGCAACGTGTACAGCGAGACCGCGCCGCTGGACGTGGTGCGCACCGCCGGCGGGCCCGCCGACGCGCCGGGACGGCTGTTCGTGCTCGCGATCGGCATCGACCACTTCGCCAACCCCGCGTTCACGCTGCGCTACGCGGTCGCCGATGCCCGGACGGTTGCCGACGGGCTGCGCGCCGGCGCGCCGGCGATCTACGCCGCGCCGGACGTGACGGTGCTGACGGACGAGCAGGCGACGCGGGCGGGGATTCTCAACGCGCTGCGGCGGCTGGCGCGGGTGGTGCGCCCGCGCGACACGTTCCTGCTCTACATCGCGAGCCACGGCGTGATCGACGCGACCGGCCGCCGCTTCATTCTGGTGCCGGCGGATGCCAGCGACGCCTCATCGTTCGCCGCGCTGGCGGCGCAATCCATCGACGACGACACGCTGATCGCCGCGCTGGCGCAGATCGGCGCGCGCGACGCGCTGCTGATGCTCGACACCTGCCATGCCGGCAGCCTGTCCACCGACAGCCTCGCCAATGTCGGCCACGCCACCGGCCGTTATCTGCTCGCGGCGACCGAGTCGGTGCAGGAGGCGCTGGACAGCTATGACCAGCACAACGGCGTGTTCGTCTATGCGCTGCGCGAGGCGCTGGCCGGGCGCGCGGGCGTGGATGCGGAGGGCGATGTGGGTGCGCTGACGCTGGGCGAATACGTCTCCCGCCGCGTCGGCGAACTGGCGCTGCGCAGGCACTTCAACCAGGACGCGGTGTTCCGCGCGGCGCAGCGCGACCTGCGGTCCTTCCCGGTCGCGCATGTCGCGCCCGCGCCGTCACCGCCCTGAGCCGCCGGCTTCCCCCGCCACGTCGGCGCCGTTACCCTGCGCGCCATGACCGAGACGATTTCTGCCGACGTGGCCATCATCGGCGCCGGCCCCGTCGGGCTGTTCGCCGTTTTCGAGTGCGGGATGCTGCAGCTTTCCTGCGTTGTGATCGACGCGCTGGGCGAGCCGGGCGGGCAATGCACCGCGCTGTATCCCGAGAAGCCGATCTACGACATCCCGGCGATCCCGGCGATCGAGGCGAGCGACCTGATCGGGCAACTGGAACGCCAGATCGCCCCGTTCGGCGCGCGGATGTTGATGGGGCGGCGCGTCGATCGCCTGGCGGGCAGCGCTGGCGCCTTCACGCTGGGCACTGACCAGGGCGACACGATCAGCGCGCGCGCCGTCGTCATCGCCGCCGGAGCGGGCGCGTTCGGGCCGAATCGGCCGCCGCTCGATGGGCTGGAGGGATACGAGGCCAGCGGCGCGGTGCAGTATTACGTGCGCCGGCGTGAGGATCTGCGGGGCAAGCGCGTGGTGATCGCCGGGGGCGGCGATTCGGCGGTCGATTGGGCACTGGCGTTGCGCGGCATCGCCGCCTCGATCGCGGTCGTGCATCGGCGCGGCAAATTCCGCGCGGCCCCCGAAAGTGCTGCGCAACTCGATGCCGCCGCCGCGCGCGGCGAGGTGGACCTGGTGATCCCCTATCAGTTGCACGCGCTGCACGGCGAGGCGGGCGTCCTCGCCTCGGTCGAGGTCGCCGATCTGGACGGGGCGACGCGGAGGCTGCCGGCCGACGTGCTGCTGCCGTTCTTCGGCCTATCGACCGACCTCGGCGCCATCGCGCAGTGGGGGCTGGCGCTGGAGCGGCATCATCTCGCGGTCACGCCCGCCACCTGCGAAACCAGCCTGCCCGGTGTGTTCGCAATCGGCGACGTGGCGCACTATCCGGGCAAGCTCAAGCTGATCCTGCAAGGGTTCTCCGAGGCAGCGATGGCCGCCCACGCCATCCATCCGATCGCGCGGCCCGGCACCGCCCTGCATTTCGAGTATTCGACGACGAAAGGCGTGCCGGGCAGAAGCTGACGCTACTGCGCGACGCGCCGCCGCGCCCCGTGCGATGCCTTGCCGCCCTTGCGCCCGGCCGATGCCGCGAGTTCGGCGTTGCGGGCGAACGGCCGCTTTTCCGGCGGCACCGCGCTGCCGCCCTTGGATGCGATGGCGCGCTGCTTGGCCGGGTCCATCGACGCGAAGCCCTGCCTGCCGCCGTGATGCGCGCTGTGGTCTGTCTGTCCAGCCATGACCGAGGTCTCCTGGATCGTCTGACACCAGAACGGACCGCAGGCCGATGCGGTTCCCTCGGCTGTCGTGTCAGGCGACGAGCACCTGCCGCGCGGCCCGCGTGATCGCGTCGCGGTCGCCGGCCGCGATCCGTTGCTCGTCCACCAGATTGCCGCCCATGCCGACGAAGGCGGCGCCGGCCGCCAGATAGGCGGCGACATTGCCCGGCTCGACCCCGCCGGTCGGGCAGAACGGCACGCCGGGGAACACGCTCGCCAGCGCCTTGATGTGGGCCGGACCGCCGGCAGAGGATGCCGGAAAGATCTTGACCACGTCCGCCCCGGCCGCGCGCGCTGCCCGCACCTCGGTCGGCGTGATCGCGCCCAGCATCAGCAGCGCCCCATGCGCCCGGCACGGTTCGGCCAGCGCCGCATCGACCCAAGGGGCGACGATGAAGCGCGCGCCGGCCTCAAGGCACGCCCGCGCGGTCGCGGCATCGGCGACGGTGCCGGCGCCGACCAGCAGCGCGGGGTCGCGCGCCAGGTCGCGAATCAGCGCCGGCGCGTCGGGGATGGTCATGGTCACCTCGAACACGGTCATCCCAGCCTCCCGCAGCCACAGGATGCCGGTCGCGGCAAGGTCGGCGCGCCGCGTGCGCACCACCGGCACGACGCGCACCGCGCGCAGTCGGTCGATCATGGAGGTGTCGTTCATGCTGCGGATGCTCGCATGCCGCGCCGGTCAAAGGAAGGTTATGCTCGCCCCGATCAGCCGCAGCGCCAGCACGGTGATCAGCACCACCAGCACCACGATCGAAAATACCCAGCGCAGCGTCATGTAGCCCGACGGCATCACCAGCCCGCGCCGGCGCATGTGGTGCTCGCCGATCACGGTGGCGAGATAGCCAGCGATCAGCACCACCAGCCCGATCCAGGGCACGCCGTAGGCCGGGATCAGGATGGCGGCCCAGCCGATCAGCGACGGCAGCACGCCCAGCCCCAGCCGGGTCGCGTCGCGCCGCAGGTCGGACGTCATGCCTTCCGGCAGGGTCGGATGCAGCACGAACCCCCAGTGCACGCCGCCCGAGAACGCCAGCACCAGGCCACCATAGGCAACCAGCGCGAACAGATACCGGTTGGCCGCGCCGATATTGGTGGCGGCCACCGCGGCGATGCCGAGCAGCACGAATGGGATCAGCCCGGCGATGCCGAGCGCGATCGCGGCGGGATGGAGGCGGGAGGACATGCGGGGCTCCGGGCGGACCTGCACCCCTCCTTACCGCAAAGCAGCGCGCCGAACAGGCCTGTCCCCGCTATGCTGGCCGGCGCGTGTCCGGGGACCGAAACGACTCCATGCATATTGCCGTCGAACTGCTCGTCATCGTGGTGTTGATCCTGGTCAACGGCGCCTTCGCGCTGAGCGAGCTGGCGCTGGTCTCGGCCAACCGCGCCCGGCTCGCCGTGCTGGAGCGCAAGGGCGTGGCCGGCGCGGCGCGGGCGCGGGCACTGGCGGAGGAGCCGCAACGCTTCCTGCCGACGGTGCAGGTCGGCATCACGCTGGTCGGCATCCTGACCGGCGTGTTCGGCGGCGCCCAGGTCGCCGCGTCGCTGCGCCCGCTGATCGCCGGCGTGCCGCTGCTCGCCCCGCTCGCCGGCAGCCTGGCGCTGGGCGTGGTGGTGGTGACGATCACCTATCTGACGCTGGTGCTGGGTGAACTGGTGCCCAAGCAGCTCGCCTTGCGCCAGCCGGAGCGGGCGGCCGCACTGGTCGCGCCCCCGCTCGCCGCCGCGTCGCGCGTCGTCGCCCCGTTCGTGTTCGTGCTCGGCCAGTCTTCGGCGCTGGTGCTGCGCCTGTTCGGCGCGCACCGCCCGCTGCCGCAGACGGTGACCGAGGAGGAGCTGAAGGCGCTGTTGGCCGAGGGCGAGCAGACCGGCGTGCTGGAGAGCGAGGAGCGCGACATGATCGAGCGCGTGCTGCGGCTGGCCGACAAGCCGGTGCGCGCGATCATGACGCCGCGCACGGAGATCGCCTGGATCGACCGCACCGATCCGGCGCGCGAGATCGCGCTGGCGCTGAAGAGCGCACCGCATTCCCGCTTCGTGGTGTGCGACGGCACGGTGGACAACATCGTCGGCGTGGTGCAGGCCAAGGACCTGCTGGACCGCATCCTCGACGGCAAGGAGCTGAACATCGCCGCCGCCCTGCGCCAGCCGATCGTGATGCCCGACACGGTGACGGCGCTGGACGCGATGGAGCGGCTGAAGGCCGACCCGATGGGCCTGGCGCTGGTGCTGGACGAATACGGCAGCTTCGAGGGCGTGGTGACCGAGGCCGACGTGCTCGGCGCCATCGTCGGCGAGGCTGCCGAAGCCCCGCCGCCGGGCGCCCCCGCCGCGCCGGAGGGGGTACTGCTGCTGGACGGCATGACCCCGATCGACGAGTTGAAGGAGCGCCTGCAACTCCCTGATCTTCCGGCGGAGGGCAGCTATCACACCCTGGCCGGCCTGATGCTCGCGCTGCTGCGCCGGGTGCCGCGCGCGGGCGACCGGATCGCCTTTGCCGGCTGGATGTTCGAGGTCACGGCGATGGACGGCCGCCGCGTCGAGCACGTGCGGGTGAGCCGCGAGCCGCTGGCGGCCGGATGAGGTGGAAAACGACATGAAGTCCCGACGAACCGTGCTGATGAGTTCCCTGTGCGCCGCACTGGCCCCGTCAAGCCGGGCGGTCGCCGCCGATGACCGGGGCGAGGCACTGCGGCGCGGGCTCGCCGACCTCGAACGCCGCCACGGCGGCCGGCTCGGTGTCGCGGTCCTCGACACCGCGCGGGCGGTGCCGGTCGCGCATCGCGGCGACGAGCGGTTTGCACTGTGCAGCACGCATAAGCTGCTCGCCGTTGCCTTCGTGCTGGCGCGCGTGGACAGCGGGCAGGAGAGCCTCGAGCGCCGTCTCTTTTACCGAAAGGATGAACTGGTCAGCTACTCGCCGGTCACTGCCAGGCATGTCGCGGACGGCATGACCATCGGCGAACTCTGCGCAGGCGCGCTCACCGTCAGCGACAACACGGCCGCCAATCTGCTGCTCGACAGCTTCGGCGGGCCGGCGCGGCTGACGGCGTATGTTCGATCGCTCGGCGACGGCGTGACGCGGCTCGATCGCCGCGAGCCCGCGCTGAACGATGTCGCGCCGGGCGACAGGCGCGATACCACCACACCGCTCGCCATGCTCGAAACGCTGCGCCGGATCGTGCTCGGCACGGCGCTGTCCGGGGCATCCTGCGCGCAACTGGCAGCGTGGCTCGCCGCCTGCACGACCGGACGGTCGCGCCTGCGGGCCGCGGTTCCTGACACTTGGCGCGCAGGGGACAAGACCGGCTCCGGCCCGCGCGGCGAAGCGAACGACGTGGCGATCTTCTGGCCGCCCGCGCGTGCGCCGATCGTCGTGACGGCGTACTATGCCGGATCGACCGCGCCCGCCGCCGAGCGGGATGCGGTCCTCGTCGAGGTCGGTCGACTCGCCGCGGCGGGTTGAGGCGGAAGGGCCTCGCGATGCGTTCTTGGCGACCCCGCGCAGACCGGCAATCGCCATCCCCTGGCGGCGCGCGCCGCGTCCCGCGCATCCGGCGATGACACTCGACGCGCAATCCCGCCCTCCGTCGCCGCTTCGGCGAGGGTTTGCCCTGCCGGCACCGGCGCTGCTGGCGCTCTACGGCGCGGCGCTGATCGCGCCGCTTGCGGCCGTCGCTCTGTCGGCGGCGCGCCGGCAAGGCTTCTGGCGGGAGTTCAGCACCGGCGCCGGGTTGGTCGCGTTCGCGCTGCTGGCCATGCAGTTTGTGTTGTCGGGGCGCCTGCGGACGCTGTCCGGCCGCGTCGGGATCGACCTGACGATGCGCTGGCATCAACTCGCGGCCCGCTCCCTCGGCGTCCTTGTCGTCCTGCATCCCCTCCTTTACGCGGCGTCGTCACGGCTTGCCCCCGGCCTGCAGCCCTTGACGACGGCGATGCACCGGCTGGTCGCGCTGCTCACGTTGCGGGCCTACGCATCGGGCGTCGCGGGCTGGCTGATCGTCCTGGCACTGATCGCCGCGGGGTTGTTGCGGCACCGAATCGCGGTCCGCTACGAGGTCTGGCGGGTGACGCACGCGGTCGGCGGCGTGCTCGCTGTCCTGCTGATCGCGCATCACGCATTCCACGTCGGCCTGTACGCGAACGACCCCGCCGTCCGTATCTGCTGGATTCTGTTGTTGCTGGTGGCAACCGGCATGTTTGCCTTCATCTACATCGTCAAGCCGCTGATGCTGAGCCGATCGCCATACCGCATTCGCGGCAACCTTGCAGTGGCGGACGGCATCCGGGAAATCATCCTGGAGCCTGTGCGGGAGACGCGCGTCGGCTTCGCCGCCGGTCAGTTCGCATGGTTCTCGCTGGGCCGGTGGCCCTGGCCCGGACTGGACCATCCGTTCTCGATCGCGTCGTCTCCGGCGGAACTCCCGACGGTGCGCCTTCTGGTCAAGGAAAGCGGCGACTTCACGCGCACGATCGGCGATCTGCCCCTGGATGCGCCCGCCTACATCGACGGTCCGCACGGCAACTTCACGCTCGCGGGGCGCACCTGGGACAGCCTGTGCCTGGTTGCCGGCGGCATTGGCATCGCGCCGGGCGCGCGCCTGCTTCGCGAACTTCACGCCCGTCGCGAGCGCCGGCCGATCGCCCTGATCTTCGCCGCCCGGACCGCGCATGATCTTGTCTTCCGCGACGAGATCGAACGGATGACCGACGTTCTCGACCTGCACGTCACCTGCACGGTCGAGCAGCGGACGGACGGATGGCAGGGCGCGGTCGGAATGCCGGATCTCGCGACGATACGCTCCGCGGCCCGTTGCCGGCAGCCGCGACGCTGCCTTGCCTTGCTGTGCGGACCGACCCCCATGATGCTGGCGGCCGAGCGGCACCTCGCGGAGATCGGAATTCCCCGGCATCGGATCGTCTATGAGCGGTTCGGCTATGATTAGAGGCTGAGTGATGCGGCATCGTCAGACCAATCTTGTCTTTCTCGCGCTGAACGGGGCGCTCCTGGTCGCGCTCCTGCTGTTCGCGTCTCGTTAGCGTCTGGCGAAGGGGGCAAAGGCCGGCACATGACGCCCATCAATTCGATCCACCACGTCCTCGGCTTCATCCGCGACCTGTCCTGGGCCGACGTGCCCGACCCGGTGCGCCATCAGGCGCGCCGCTGCCTGCTCGACACGCTGGGCGTCGCGGCCGGCGGCGCGCAACTGCCGGCCGCGCGCATCCTCCGCGATTTCGCCGCCCGCCACCTCGGTGCCTCCGATCGCGGCGCGCGACTGCTGATGGACGGGCGGCGCGTCTCCGTCCCCGGCGCCTGCATGGCCGGGGCCGGCGGCATCGACGCGCTCGACGCCCATGACGGCCACGTGCTCTGCAAGGGCCATGTCGGCGTTGCCGTGATCCCCGCCTGCCTCGCCTTCGATGAGGCATACGGGGCAGGGGGCATGGAAGACCTGCTGACCTGGCTCGTCCTGGGCTACGAGATCGGCACGCGCGCCGGCATCGCGCTGCATGCGTCCGCCGCCGCCTATCACACCTCCGGCGCCTGGAACGCGCTCGCCGTGGCCGCGATCGGGGCGCGCGCGGTCGGGCTGGATGCCGAGGCGGCGCGGCAGGCGCTCGGCATCGCCGAATATTACGGGCCGCGCAGCATGATGATGCGGGTCATCGCGCATCCGACGATGCTCAAGGACGGCTCGACCATGGGCGGCTTCGCCGGCGCGTCCGCCGCGCTGCTGGCCGCCGAGGGTTTCACCGGCGCGCCGGCCGAGACCATCGAACAGTTCGCCGCCGATCCCGGCCTGTGGCGCGATCTCGGCGCGCGCTGGCGGATCATGGAGCAATACGTCAAGCCGATGCCGGTCTGCCGCTGGGCGCAGCCGGCGGCGCAGGCAGTGCTGGCGCTGCGCGCGGCGCATCCGCACCTGGACGCAACGCAGGTGCGCGGCATCGAAGTCCGCAGCTTCCGCGAGGCCGTCAGCCTCGATTGTCGCGACCCCGAGGGCACCGACGCGGCGCAGTACAGCCTGCCCTTCGCGGTCGCCGCGACCCTGGTGCATGGCCGGCTCACCGCCGCCGAGATCGACGGCCCCGCGTTGCGCGACCCGGCGGTGCTGGCGTTGAGCCGCGACGCCCGGCTGATCGAGGCGCCGTCATATTCGGCCCGCTTCCCGGCCGAACGCTGGGCCGACGTGACCGTCACGCAGGCCGACGGGACGGTCCTGGAAAGCGGGCCGACCACGACGGTGGGCGATCCCGAGCGCCCGCTCGACGACGCCGCCCTGCGCGCCAAGTTCCGCGCCGGCAGCGCGGGTGCCTGGGACGCCGCGACGGTGGCGGCGATCGAGGCGGCGGTGATGGGCGAGGGCGGCACGGCGGCGCTGCGCCAGCGGGTGCTGGCGGGGGTTTCGAGGTGAGGCGACCCGCTTTGCGCCGGGCGAATTCTGCGGCATTCGGCAGCAAACGCCGCGAGAGGGTTTTCGTTGTTTGTTGATTTTGATTCTCAGGACTCTTGCGAAACCGTTTGAACAAATGCGACTCTCGTCGCCGAACAGGAGGATCCGGCGATGGACACGACATACAACCTCAATGGCGGCTTCAAGCCAACCACCAAACGGTTTGCCGATCTGGATGGACCAGATTTCTATCCCACGCCTCGTTGGGCGACATTCGCGCTAATCGAAAGCGAGAAGTTCGCTGGCGACATTTGGGAGTGTGCATGCGGGGACGGCGCTATGTCGGAAGTGCTGGCTGAGACGGGAAACCGAGTGATCAGTTCAGACCTATACAACCGTGGTTACGGAGAGGCTGGCCTCGACTATCTGACGACACAGCGGCGCGCGCCCAACATCATCACCAATCCCCCCTACAACAGCGCCGAAGGGTTCGTCGCGCGCGGGCTGGAAGGGGCTGGCAGGAAGTTTGCACTGTTGCTGCGTCTCGCGTTCCTTGAGGGTGCTAACAGAGCAAATACGATCTTTCACCGCAATCCACCGAGCCGAGTATGGGTCTTTAGTGAGCGGATCACCTTTTACCCGAAAAATGCTGTTGTGGCTGGAAGTGGCACGACGGCTTACGCATGGTTTGTATGGGACAAAGACCACGCAGGTCCGACAGAACTAGCGTGGTTCAAGCCCGGCTTTAAAGCACGGTTTTCTCGTTCTTCTCCGCGTCAACGAGCGCCCACCGGCCGCTCGTTGTAATCCTGAGGCCTCGCTTCAGCTTGTCATATTCGACGTGGCCCATGCCAATCAGATTGCTTGATGTGGTCCGGTGAGAGATCACGTTACGAACGATCTGAGAAAATTTCGTGTCTGACCGGCCGGCGAGGATTTCTGCATCCTCGCCGCGTGGGTCCATGACCATCTCAAGGGCTTTGATCAGATCGGCCGTTTTCATGAAGCCGTCCGCGGCATCATCCAGTAGCCGTAAGATCGGGATGTAGGTATCCGCCTCCCGGATGCGCGGATCGTAGGTAATGCCGCTTAGGCTATGCGCCCCGGACTCAAAATGGATGCCGCCGGCCTCCAATGCGCGCTGGATCGCTTGCATGTTGTGGGCGATGGGTTCGCGCTCGCCGCGCTCGAAATCGCGTACGGTGCTAAGAGCGACCTCGGCTGACCTAGCGAGTTCTTCTTGACTCCAACTAAGCCACGCGCGAGCTGCCCGACATTGTTCTGGACTGATCATAAAAGGATCATAGCCGGGAACTTTGGTGACGTCAAACTTTTTCGCTGACCTCAAACCAATCCGCGACGCGTAGCAAGCGTCGGTGGGCTTCAGCCTACCATGCCCCCGTGCGCCCGCTCGCCCGTATCATCCCGGCTCACGCCCGCCCCGACCAATCGTCCGGGTAGAGCAACCTCGGTTGGGCTTCAGCCCACTGCTCCCTCGTGTGCCCGCTCGTCCGTATCACCCAGGCCCACGTCCGCCCCAGTCCAATCCTCCAGGTACAAGCCCCGCCCCACGCACCGGCGGACGCTCGAAAACGGCCACGCGGCAGGATGTTCGGCGGGACCGTGCTTCACCGGGTTGAAGTGGATGTCGTCGATGTGGGCAGCATGATCGCCGTCATCGCGGATCGTGTGGTCCAGATGCCGAATCTGCCAGACGCCGGCGTCGCGTTTGCGGACGAGGGAAGCACGGCGATCTGTCGGATGCGCGACGTGGCGTGTGAGCCGGGGCTTGATCATCCGCCGGCAGCGCTGGGCGGACACGCGCGGCGCGGGCTGCGCAGCGACATCCGAGCACCGGCCGATGATTGCTGTTGCCCAGGTCGGGGGATTCGTGTTCTTGTTGTGTTCATGGACCCCGCCGACCCCCGCACCCCCGCCGAACGCTTCGCCGGCATCCTTGCTTGGCTGAACCGTTCCCTCGCGGCGGCGGCGGTGAAGAACCGGGCGGCGGCACCGCTGATCCTGCTGCTCTGGCCACGGCTCAACCGCCTTGCCGCCCGCTTCGCCTCCCTGGCGGCACGGGTCGCCGCCGGCACCGCGACGCCGCGCCAGCGGACCTTACCCCGTCCGGCCGGCGCCCGGCCCCGCAAGCCTTATGCCCGCCTGCCACGGCGCTTCGGCTGGCTGCTTCGGCTGGAGCGGGAGGCGGCGGCGGCGGCCGGGTCGCAGTTGCGGCACTTGCTGGCCGATCCGGAGATGGCGGACATCCTGGCCGCCGCACCGCAGGCCGGGCGGCTCTTGCGCCCGCTCTGCCGGATGCTCGGGGTGCAACCGCCGCCCGCGCTGGCCCCGGCGCCGCGCCGCAGCCGGCCCCGGACCGCGCCGAACCATGCCGCCGCAGCCCCGGCCGCGCCGCCGAGCGGTCCGCCGCCTCGGGGAAGCGGCGAGGTGCTTAGGCGGGCGGGGCCGGCGGCGGCAGCAGCGCGTCGTCGATCTGCCGAGCCCGCACCGCCGCGGGGCGGTCGGCGATGCGCGCCCAGTACGCCTCGAACGCCGGGCGCTTCTCGATCGTGCCGAACCGCATGCCCCAGCCGATCTGCGAGCCGAGATAGACGTCGGCCGCCGTGAATCTGTGGCCGGCCACGTAGTTGCCCCCACCGACCGCGTGCTCCAGCATGTCCAGCACATCCGCCATCCGGCCGTAGCCGAGCGTGCCGCGCCGCTCCTCCGGCACCGCCGCGTCCAGCTTCAGCGCCGCGTTGGCCGCCGCCGCCTCCACCGGGCCGGCGGCGAAGAACAGCCAGCGGTAATAGGGACCGCGCTCCCGGCTGCCCGGCGGCGGTGCCAGCTCGGCCTCAGGGAACGCATCGGCCAGATAGGCGCAGATCGCTGCGCATTCGCTGACCACGACATCGCCGTGGCGGATCGCCGGCACCTTGCCCATCGGGTTGATGGCGCGATAGGCGGGCGCCTTCATCTGCGGGCCAAAGGACAGCAGCTCGGTGCGATAGGGCTGGCCGACCTCTTCCAGCATCCAGCGCGCGATGCGCCCGCGCGACATCGGGTTGGTATAGAACACCAGCCCATCGGTCATGCGAGAGTCCTCCCGGTCCGCGCCGAGGGTAGTGTACGCCATCGTCCGTCCGCCAGCACGTCACCCGCCGTCAACGCCGCGCCCGTGCCTGGGCGGCCGGTTTGCGAGGCGGATAAGAATGCCATTGTGGAACGGAACGTGCACGTATACATTCTTGTACGGGACTGGAGATCAGGACACGCCGCATGTTGCGGCGCCGCCGGCCCGTGGGAGTAACCGTGGATCATGAGTGATGCGATGGACTATCCGGCCGTTCTCACCAACAAGGAATGGCAGAAAAGCAAGGGATTGATCGCCAAGATCGTGGTCGGCAAGACCGATGTCGGCGCGAATCTGACGGCGCTCGAAACCGCGTTCAAGAAGTCCGACTTCGCCAAGGCTGCCGCACCATTCGATAATTCCGATCCGACGGAGTTCAAGGTGTTCATCAAGTCGGTGAAGACTGGGCTCGACAAACAGGCCACTGACATCGCCACCAAGGCCGCGGATGCCATCAAGGTCGCGTCGCAAGCGGCCGGCGAGATGAAGGGCAACTCGAAAGTGCCGGCGTCGGTCCCGAAATACCTCTCCACGATGATCGCGGCGCTCGGCAAGTTCGGCGACGAGATCAAGGCGCAGCCGGACAAGATCGTCACGTCGCTGACCGACGACTTCAAGAAGAAGCTTGCGGGCGACCCGTTCTACAAGGCGCTCAAGGACTCCTGCGCCAAGGTCGAGACGAAGTGGAAGGCCCTTCTCGGCGACATCAAGCAGGTCGAGGCCGACCCGAAAATCGCAACCGTGGACAAGGTCTTTGCAGGGGACAACAACGCGCGCGGCATCACCACGGCGGCCAAGTTCTGGGATCAGGTGCTGATCAAGAAGTTCCCGACAACTGCGGGAAAGATCTACAGCGGCTCGGCGATGAACGACTATTACAGCCTGCCGGGCTTTCCCGAGATCGCCGATCAGAAGGGCGCAGCGACGCTGAAAGCCCTGATGGAAAAATCCGGAATGGCCGAAGACAAACTGGTCACGACCTTCATGCTCAAGTTCAGCAGTTCCGTCGTCAAATCGCACGAGCTGGTCAACCACATCAAATCCGTCCTGAACGCCTGCGACGCGGCGTTGTAGCGCACCGAGATCCGCCCGGCGGCCAGGCACTGCACCGGCCGCCGGGGTGGTCGTCGCTCGGCCGTATCAGGTGCGCCACCGCCCCAGCGCCAGCATCGCCCCACCCGCCAGCAGCCCCCAGGCCGCGCCGCCGATGCCCATGAAGGTCACGCCCGAGCCGGTGACCAGAAAGCAGATCACCGCCGCCTCCCGCGAGGCCGGATCGTGAAACGCCGCCATCAGCGCGCCGCCGAACGCACCCAGCAGCGCGAGGCCCGCGACCGCCTCGACCAGCAGCGGCGGGGAGGCGGCGGCGGCGGCCGTCACTGCGCCCGCCGCCAGCCCGAAGCCGATATAGGCCAGCCCGGCGACCGTTGCCGCCCAATAGCGGCGCGCCGGGTCGGAATGCGCGTCCTCGCCGGCGCACATCGCCGCCGTGATCGCGGCGAGGTTGACCGCCGGGCCGCCGAACGGCGCGGCGCCCAGCCCGAACAGCCCGGTGATCCAGAACAGCGGTCCGGGCGCGGGCCGATAGCCGTTGGCGTGCAGCACCGCGATGCCGGGGATGTTCTGCGAGGCCATGGTGACGATGAACAGCGGCAGCGCCACGCCGAGCAGCGCGGCCAGTGGGAAATGCGGCACCGGCAGCACCGGGACCGGCCACAGCGACCCGGCCGCGCCGCCGCCATGCGATGTGGCGATCAGCAGGACCAGCGCCACTAGCACCGCAGCCGGCACGGCATAGAGGCGCTTGATGCGTGCCACGAACGCCCAGGCCAGCACGACCGGCAGGGCCAGCATCGGCATCTCGGCGACCGCCCGCACTGGCGCGAGGCACAGCCCCAGCAGCACGCCGGCCAGCATGGCGTTGGCGAGCGCCGGGGGGATCGCCGCCACCGCACGGCCGAGCGGGCGCCACAGCCCGGCCGCCACGATCAGCGCGTTGGCGACCAGGAACGCTCCCACCGCGGCGGAAAACCCGCCGGCCACACCGCCGGTGCTCGCCAGCAGCGCCGCCCCCGGCGTGGACCACGCGACGCTGATCGGCTGGCGGCGGAGCAGGCTCAGCACCACGCCGCCCAGCCCCATCGCGATCGCCGCCGCCATTAGGCCCGAGGCCGCCTGTTGCTGGGTCGCCCCCATGGCGGCGAGGCCGCGCAGGATGACGGCGAAAGAACTGGCGAACCCCACCACCGCGGCAAGCAGACCCGCCGCCGCGGCCTGGACCGAAAACGCCTTCAGCACGTGCCGATCAGCGCAGCAGCTCGACCTCCAGAAAGGCGTATTCGTGGCCCGACGCGTTGACGACGTTGTGCTCCACCCCGGCACGGCGGGCATAGGGCGCGTGGGCGCGCATCGGTGCGGTGTGCGACATCCCGCCCGGCTCCTCCAGCAGCAGCGCGCCGTCCATCATCGGCACGACCACGTAGTCATGGCCATGGATATGCCATCCGGTCTCGGCATCGGGCGCGAAACGCCACTCGGTGACGCGGACATGAGGCTCATTGATCCTCACCGTGGCAACGGCTTTCGGTCGCTCCGCCATGATCTCGTTCTCCCTCGCTCACGCCACGCGTTCGGCCAGCACGATGCGGTTGCTGTTGGTGCCACCGCGATTGTTGGCAACGCCCCAGCATTGCGCGGTCTTGGTGAAACGCTGGCGGTTCAGCATCACCCCGAGCAGGCGGAACGGCAAGCCCGCGATCGCTGCCGCCACATGTCGCTCCAGCAGCACGCGGCCACGCCGAACCTCGCCGACCTCGAACGCCACCATCCCGCCCGGCCGCAGCACGCGCGCGAACTCGGCGAAGGCGCCGCGCACGAATCCCTCCCACGCCGCGACATCACGATGCCGCGCCAGCGCCACGCCGTCCGGGTCGATGCCGGCGAACCAGCAGCGCAGCCAGTTGTCGCCGCGATAGTCCACGATGTCGAGAAACGGCGGCGAGGTGACGATCAGATCGACGCTGCCCGCCGCGAGTGCCGGCGTGTCATGCGCCGGGCGCGTCATCAGCAAGGCGGGGGGATGCGGCGGCGGGGGGCCGTCGGCGAGCAGGGACGCACTCTTGCGCAGAATCAGTGCCGCCACGTCGCGCGGCGGCGGCGACTGGCCCCGCGCGGCGTTGATGCGAAGCTGCGCCGCTGCCGAGGTCGCCTGGTTCGGCGGCAGCGTATAGACCGAGAAGAATCCCGGCGAGTGCCCGGTCAGCCGGTTCAGCGCCACCATGCGCAGCCACGCATCCACTCTGTCCAAAGGACCGCGCGCCACGCGCTCCAGCAGATGCGCGCGCAGGGCCGCGATCTGGCGCAGCGTGCCGGGATGAAAGAAGGCCAGCAGGTCCGGTGTCTGCATGGGCCCCGGGCGGTGCGGCAGATCGAGCGTGTCGAGCCGCGCGCGCACTTCATCCATCGTCGGGGGCACGAGCCGCGGCGCCAGCAGCATCGCACCGAGCGGATTGATGTCGTTGGCCGCCGGCCGCCGTCCCATCAGCGCCGCCTGTAACGCGGTGGTGCCCCGGCCGGAGAACGGATCGTACACCGTGGCTCCCGGCGCGGTCAGCCGCGCGATGAAGAAGGCCGGAAGTTGCGGCTTGAAACAGGCACGATAGCTGACCTCGTGCAGCCGGTGCGCCTGCCGCTGTCCGGCGGTCCAGAACTCGTTGACGAAGTAGCGCAACCCGCCCTCCGTCACCGTCTCGGTTGGCGCTCCGCTGATGCCGGCGTCGTTCAGCAGCGCAGGCGGTGGATCGAGGGTGAGGCTCATGCCGCCATGATGGCAGGCGGCGGCGAGTCGTGCGCCGGCGCTATGCCGCGTCGCGGATGCGCGGCTCAGTGTCGTTGGCGAGCGTGCCGGCGGGCAGCAGCCGCAGCGCCCCGCGCGCGGTCATCAGCGCGATGTTGCGCACCGGCACCCACAACAGCGCGAACGGGTTGCGGTACTCGTCCTGGATGTCGAGCGGCAGGCCGAGCGCGAAGTCGCCGCGCACGAATTGCTCCTTCGGCGTCGCATAGACGAGGGTGCCGATCATCCGATCCCACCAGGAGAAGCACAGGCCGAAGTTCTTGTCCCAGTGCCGCTCCTCGCGGCTGTGATGAAGCTGGTGCTGAGCGGGGCTGATCATGTGCCGCTCGAACCAGCCGTAGCGCAGCGCGACGTGGGAATGACGCAGATGATAGAAACTCAGCATGTTGAGCACGAACAGCGCATCGATTCCGATGACGCTGTTGTCATGGACCGGCAGCGAGAACACGTAGGACGTGACGCCGAGGATCAGTCCCACCGGGATCATGGTGAAGGCGTTGTCCATGATCGCCTGCAGCGGGTGGAAGCGGTTGTTGCTGACCGGGATGAGGAACTCGGCGGAATGATGCACCTTGTGCAGCTCCCACAGGAAGCCGACGCGGTGCTGCCAGACATGGGCGACGAACGTGCCGAAGTCCTGCACCACGACGCAGATGCACAGGATGATGACCCACAGCCACATCGACTCATGGTGCTGCGCGTGCGCGCCGAACAATGCTGACAGGCCGGCGTAGGAGAGTTCGGCCGTGATGAGGTTGCTGACCATGATGTAGGCGGGGAAACTCAGGTAATGCATCACGGCGGTGAACATCACATCGAGCCGGCAGGACGGATGGCGAAGGATGATCGAGGGGAAGCAGTAACGCAGATAGCCGCGCAAACTCTTGGGCGACTCCTCGAACTGCACGACGTAGGCGATCGCCGCGCCGATCAGCGCGCTCAGCCAGGTTGCGAACATCACCGCTGCGTCGAATGACCAGAAGTGCACCTGCAGTTTGTGCAGCAATCCTGCCCACATGCGGCCTGGCCCCTTCACCGGCGCGCCGCCGTAGTCGGCAGCGTCTTGGGCGGCAGAATGGGCAAATCTTCGCGCCGCGCACCGAACAATTGCGTGAGATAAGTGGCGGCGACGAAAACATGCGCGGCCCGCGATGATTACGCTGGAACTGTTCGCCCGATCGGCGAAGTTGTCACGGTGCCAGCGACGTTGCCTGCACCAGCTTCTCGATCGGCGACCAGACATAGGCGGTCTGCACCACCGCAACGCCCGCGACCTGAATCGTCGCCTCCGCCGTCGCCCGCCCGCCTAGCCGCTCGTAGAACCAGCGGCTCGGATTGGCACGCAGCACCCAGACGAAGGCCGACTGGCAGCCGCAAGCCGCCAGATGCGCCGCCGCCGCGCGCATCAGCCGCCGGCCGAGCCCCCGCTCGCGCCAGTCGTCGAGCACGTACAGCGTCTCGATCTCGCCCTCGGCCGGCGGGTCGCTCCAGCGGCCCTCGCGCGCCGGGCTGCCGGTGACGAAGCCGACCACACGGGCCGCGCCGCCGAGCGCGCCGAGATCGGCGCCCGAAGCGGTCGCGACATGCACGCCCACGCCCGAGCGCACCGCGCTCTCGTAATACGCCGCCTGTCGTGGCGCCGAGAGGCGTGCGAGATAGCCGTCGGGCAGGATGCCGGGATAGGCGCTGCGCCAGGCGGCGACATGCACCGCGCCGATCGCGGCGGCATCGCCCGGCCGCGCACGGCGGACGGTGATCACGCGACCCGCTCCAGCACCGCGGCGAAGAACCCGTCGGTGCCGTGCCGCCGCGGCGTGAGCATCAGGAACGGGCCAGGGCAGGGCGGATCGCCCGGCAGCGTCCAGACGCGCGCCAGCGGCACCACGGCGAAGTCCGGATGGGCGGCGAGGAAGCTCTGCACCTGAGCCTCGTTCTCCTCGGTGAGCAGCGAGCAGGTAGCGTACACGAGACGGCCGCCGCTGCGAACCAGCCGGGCGGCCTGCCCCAGAATCGCCGCCTGCTTGCCCTGCAGTTCGGCGAGGTCTCGTGCCGACAACCGCAACCGCGCGTCCGGGTTGCGTCGCCAGGTGCCGATGCCGGTGCAGGGCGCGTCCACCAGCACCCGGTCGAAGCCGCCGGCCCGGCGCTTGGCCCATTTGTCGCCCGGCTCGACCACGTGGCGCTCGACATTGTGCACCCCCGCCCGTCGCAGCCGCCGCACCGCCCCGTCGAGCCGGGCGGCAGAGACGTCACAGGCAGCGATGTGGCCACGATTCTGCATCGTCATCGCCATCGCCAACGTCTTGCCGCCGGCGCCGGCGCACCAGTCCACCACGCGCATCTCCGGCGCCGCGCCGACCAGGGCGGCGACCAACTGACTGCCCTCGTCCTGGATCTCGACCAGCCCCTGCTGAAAAGTCCGCCCCGCCGTCACCGGCCGCCGCCCCGGCACGCGTAACCCCCAGGGCGAGAATGGCGTGGGCTTCGCCTCCACCCCTTCGGCGGCCAGCGATTCCTGTACCTGTTCACGCGTCGCCTTGAGCAGATTGGCGCGCAGGTCGAGCGGCGCCGGCTCGGCCAGCGCCGCCAGTTCCTCGGCCAGCGCCGGGCCGAAGCGTGCCTCCAGCGAGGGCAGCAGCCAGTCCGGCACCTCCAGCCGCACCGCCTCGGGCATGTCGGGGTGGTCGAGCGAGTGGCCCTCCAGCGTGCGCAGCGCGGCCGCCTCCTCAGCGCGCAGGGCGGTCGGGCCGAATTTGCCTCCCGAGAACGATTTGGCGACGCCGTCCAGCGTCCAGCCCTGCAACACCAACGCGGCGGCGACCAGCAGGCGGGGGGTGACGGGTGCCGCGGCGCGGGCGAGCCACCAGGCCAGCCGGCGGCGGCTGCGCAGCACGTCCCAGACGCGCTCGCCCACGGCGCGGCGGTCAGAGCCGCCGATGAAGCGGCGCTGGCGGAAGAAGTCATTGGCAAGCGCATCGGCAGGACGGCGCGGATCGGTCTCGATCGCGGCCAAAAGCTCGATCGCGGCGGACAGGCGGGCCGCTGGGGTCACTGCGCCAGATGCGCCGGCAGCGCCGCCAGGTCCGCCAGTTCGGTCACATTGCCGCGCAGCCCGTACTCGTCCGGCAGGCCATAACGGTTGATCCATGCGACGCGGAAGCCGAATTGCAGCGCCCCGAACGCATCCCAGGGGTTCGAGGAGACAAACATGAGCCGCGCCGGCACCGTCGCGAAGCGTTCGGTGGCGAGACGATAGACGCGCGGATCGGGCTTGAACACGCCGACCGATTCAATGCTCAGGATGTCGTCGAGCAGCGTGTCGATCGCCGCCGCCACCGTCGCTTCGCGCAGCATCTCCGGTGTGCCGTTCGACAGGATCGCGCACGCTGTCCCCCCCGCGCGCAGCGCCGCCAGCACCGGGCGGGCGTCGGAATAGGCTTCGAGCCGGCGATAGGCCTCGCGCAGATCGGCGAGCAATCCGGGATCCGCGATGCCGTGACGCGCCGCGACGTAAGCGAGCGCGTCGTCGGTGATGCGGGCGAAGTCGCGATGCTGCGCCGGCCCGGCAAGCGTGCGCACCCAGCTGTATTCGGTCTGCTTGGCGCGCCATTCCCGCGACAGCGCGCGCCATTCCGGTCCCAGTCGCGCCGCGTGCCGTGCCATCGCCGCGTCGATGTCGAGCAGTGTGCCGTAGGCGTCGAAAATCGCGGCGACGACCGGGGCGGCCATCAGCCCTCCTGGCGGTAGTTCGGCGCCTCGCGCGTGATCGCCACGTCATGCACGTGACTTTCCCGCAATCCCGCGCCGGTGACGCGGCGGAAGCGGGCGCGACGCTGCAGCTCGGCGATTGTCGCGCTGCCGGTATAGCCCATTCCGGCGCGGAGTCCTCCCACAAGCTGGTGAACCACGCCGGAGACCGGCCCCTTGTAGCCGACGCGGCCTTCGATGCCCTCCGGCACCAGCTTCAGCGTGTCGCGGATTTCCTGCTGGAAGTAGCGGTCGGCCGAGCCGCGCGCCATCGCACCGATGCTGCCCATGCCGCGATAGGATTTGTACGAGCGGCCCTGATAGAGGAACACCTCGCCCGGCGCCTCGTCGGTGCCGGCGAACAGGCTGCCGACCATGACGCAGTCGGCGCCCGCCCCAATCGCCTTGACGATATCGCCCGAGGTGCGGATGCCGCCATCGGCGATCGCCGGCACGCCGCCCTCCCGGCACGCGGCGGCGGTTTCCAGCACGGCGGAGAACTGCGGCACGCCGACGCCGGCGACGACGCGCGTGGTGCAGATGCTGCCCGGCCCGATGCCGATCTTCACCGCATCCGCCCCCGCCGCGATCAGCGCCGCCGCACCCTCCGGCGTCGCGACGTTCCCCGCAACGACCTGCACCGCGTTCGACATCCGCTTGATGCGCTCGACGGCCACGAGCACGCCGGACGAGTGGCCGTGCGCGGTATCGACCACGATCACATCGACGCCGGCCTCGACCAGCGCCGCCGCGCGCGTCTGCCCGTCCTCGCCCACGCCGGTCGCGGCGGCGACGCGCAGGCGGCCGAGTTCGTCCTTGTTGGCGAGCGGATGGCTCTCCGCCTTGTCCATGTCCTTGACGGTGATCAGGCCGATGCAGCGGAACGCGTCGTCCACCACCAGCAGCTTTTCGATGCGGTGACGGTGCAGCAGCCGCCGTGCCGCCTGGGGATCGACATCGGCGGTGACGGTGACGAGGTTTTCCCGCGTCATCAGTTCGTACACCTTCACGTCGGGATCGGTGGCGAAGCGCACGTCGCGATGCGTCAGGATGCCGACCAGCCGCCCGGTGCCGCGTTCGACCACCGGGATGCCGCTGATGCGGTGGGCCGCCATCAGCGCACGCGCGTCGGCGAGCGTCTGGTCGGGGTGGATGGTCACCGGGTTGATGACCATGCCCGATTCGAACTTCTTGACGCTGCGGACCTGCGCGGCCTGATCGGCGGGCGAGAGGTTCTTGTGGATCACGCCGATGCCGCCGTGCTGCGCCATGGCGATCGCCATCGCCCCCTCGGTCACGGTGTCCATGGCCGAGGAGATCAACGGGATATTCAGCCGGATCTCGCGGGTGAAGCGGGTGGCGATGTCGGTCGCGGACGGCAGGACCTGCGAATAGTCGGGCACCAGCAACACGTCGTCAAAAGCCAGCGCCTCGCTGATGCGCAGGGTCGGATCGCTGGTGTCCTGGGATGCCATCGGCGCGCCTTTCCGCAACCTTGGCGCGCCCGCATAGCCGCATCCGCCGCCTGACGCAAGCCGAGCACGGTGCGAAACTGTCTCTGCGGCAGGCCACGTCCGAATCGCGAAAATATATTCCAATTGACGCAAGTGTTCTGACGCATCAGATATGATGATCCGCGTGCGCGCATCACGATAACCGGAACGGAGGGGCGATGCAGACTCCAATCGCGACTGACAATCCGGTTGGATCGGTGCGGCCGCTGCTGCCGTGGTGGGCGGTCGGTGTCGCGCTGGCGGTGCTGGAACTGGTCGTGTTCGTGACCCAGGACCGCGGGATCGGCGCCTCGACGGCCTATGCCCATATCGTCGGCGTGGTCTGGCCGACCCTGCGCAACGCCTCCTGGAGCGGCATCGCGAACGCAGCGTCGTGGGAGGAGTGGTTTCTGCTCGGCGGCTTCCTCGGCGCTTGGCTGATGACCCGGATCCGTTCGCGCGTGGGCGAGGCGCCGCGCACGGTGCCGCCGAGGCCAGGCCGCGTCGCGGCGGCGTTCGCGGGCGGCTTCCTGCTGATCTTCGGGGCCCGCGTCGCCGGCGGCTGCACCAGTGGGCACATCCTGACCGGCGGCGTGCAGCTTGCGATCAGTTCGCTCTGGTTCGCGGTCTGCACCATCGTCGCCGGGGTGCTGGCGATCCGGCTGCTGCGCCGGGTCATGATGTCATGATGTTGCCGGCGCTTCTTGTCGGTCTGGTGTTCGGCGCGGTCATGCAGGCCGGCCTGACCTGGCGCTGTGACTGCGCCCTCGACGGCACGCCGTGGCGGCAGTCGGCGTTGCCGCGCGCGCTGCTGATGGCGGTCGGGGTCGGGGTCATCCTGATCTATTCCGCGCACGCGCTCGGCATCGTGCAGTTCCACGTCAAGCCGTTTTATCCCGTCGGCATCGCGCTCGGCGGGGTCGTGTTCGGCATCGGGGTGGCGATCCTGGGTTTCTGTCCGGGCACGCTGCCGATCGGGCTGGCCGAATTCCGCGGCGACGCCATTGCCGGCGTCGTCGGCGGTGTGGTGGCCGGAACGATTTTCACCGCGATCGCCGGCGGTTTCGCCGGCTCGGTGTGGCACGGGCCGACCATCGCGTGGCAGCGCCTCGGGCCAACGCTGGGGCTGGGCGGCGGCGCCGAACTGGTGCTGGCTTATGCAATCGGGGTGGTCTTGATCCTCGCCGCAGTGCGGATCGGGCGCCGGAGCGCGCTCACGCGTCGCTGACCGCCGGCGGGCCGCGGAAGCCGGTGGCGACCACGTAAAGCTCGCTGCTCTCCTTGCGGCTGGCCGGCGGCTTGGCGTGGCGGACGTTCGTGAAAGCGGCTTTCAGCCTGGCCAACATCTCCCGCTCGGCGCCGCCCTGGAATACCTTGGCGACGAAGGCGCCACCCGGCGCCAGCATCTCCATCGCGACCGTCAGCGCCAGTTCCGCCAGCGCCACGATCCGCAGATGATCGGTGGTGGCGTGGCCGGTGGTGTTTGGGGCCATGTCGGACAGCACCAGCCCCGCCTTGCCGCCGAGCAGGTCCGCCAGCCGCAGCGGCAGGGAGGGGTCGGCGATGTCGGCCTGCACGAAGACGGCACCCGGCACCGGGTCGATCGGCAGGACATCGACGCCGACCACCGCCGAAGCACCCCGCCGCACCGCCACCTGGCTCCAGCCGCCGGGGGCGGCGCCGAGGTCGAGCACCCGTATCCCCGGGCGCAGCAGGTGGAAGCGGTCGTCCAGTTCGATCAGCTTGAAGGCGGCACGCGAGCGCCAGCCCTGAGCGCGCGCCGCGGCGACGTAGGGGTCGTTCAGTTGCCGGGCCAACCAGCGCTGGCTTGCCGGGCTGCGGCCGGCGGCCGTGCGCAGCCGCACCCCGAGCGTGCGCGGGCCGGCGGGCGGGCGGCGTGCCATCAGTCGCGTGCCATCAGATGGGGGCGTGCGGCCTTGGTGCGTGCGGACGCCGGGCGCGCTCGGCGCGGATCAGGCGCAGCAACATCCCCTCGCGCAACCCGCGATCGGCCACCATCACCTCCGGCGCGGGCCAGAGAGCGTGGATGGCGACGAAGATGGCGCACCCGGGCAGCACGAACTCCGCCCGCTCCGGCCCGACGCAGGGATGACGCGCCAGCCCGTCGCGCCCCATGGCCCGCAGCCGGTCCACGGCGTCCTCTGCCTGCCGGCGCGACAGCACCGTGCCGTCCACCTGGCTGCGGCAGTAGCGCGGCAGGTCCAGCGCCAGCCCGGCCAGCGTCGTGACCGTTCCCGAAGTGCCGAGCAGATGCACGCCGCCGCGGCGGATCTCGTGGCCGATACAGTGAACACGGTCGAACGGCTCCAGCCGCGTCCGCACGTCATCGACCATATCCTCGAAATAGCCGGGATCGCCGGCGCGCGCGGCGAACCGCTCGGCCAGCGTCACCACACCCACCGGCACCGACACATAGCCCGCCAGTTCCGGTCGGTCGCCGGCGCAGGATGAGGCGCGCACCCAGGCAAGCTCCGTCGAGCCGCCGCCGATATCGAACAGCAGCGCCCGCCGCGCCCCGCCGGCCAGTAACGGGGCGCAGGATTCCAGCGCCAGTTCCGCCTCCTCGCGGGTGGAGATGACGTCGATCGGCAGGCCGGTCTCTCGCCGCACGCGGGCGAGGAACTCCGGGCCGTTGGCGGCGCGGCGGCACGCCTCGGTGGCGATCGCGCGCAGGCCGCGCAGGGGGCGACGTGCCAGCCGCGCCGCGCAGCCGTGCAGCGCGCTCAACGCCCGCTCCATCGCCGGGGGGCTGAGCCGGCCGGTGTGGTGCAGCCCCTCGCCAAGACGCACGATGCGGCTGAAGCTGTCGAGGACGCGGAACCCGTCGCCGGCCGGCACGCCCACCAGCAGCCGGCAATTGTTGGTGCCGAGGTCGAGCGCGGCAAACGCGGGCGGACCGGGACGCAACGGCATCCCGATCGGCAGGTCGTCCTGGCGTTCGGCGCATTGGGCCATGGCGGCTTTCCGCTCGGTAGGTGGTATCATGTTCGGCGCCCGGGGAGGGGGCAAGCCTTCATTTGCCTGGACGCGGGCGCCCTGGCCCCTTGCACTGCGCCGCGCGCACCTCACCTCTGCGACGCGGTCGCTGGAGGAGGGAGGATGCGCCGGGCTGTCGCCATGCTCGGCTTGCTGGCGCTGCTGCTGGGCGGCGGCGTGCCGGCACGCGCGGGCGAAACCTATGACATCGACCAGACCTACGGCGATATCGGTTTCAAGGTCCACCATCTCGGCCTGTTCAGCTCCGCCGGCACGTTCCGCCGCTTCACCGGCCGCATCACCATCGACCAGACACACCCCGAGAACACGCGCGTCGCGGTCGTCATCAGGACGGCGTCGGTGGCGATGGACTGGGAGAACGCCGCTTCCATGCTGCGCTCGGCGCCATATTTCGACGTGGCGCGCTACCCCGACGCGCGCTTCACCAGCACGCGCGTGATTCCGCGCGGACCCGACCGTTACGACGTCGAGGGGCTGCTGGAACTGCGCGGCGTCACGCATTCGCTCGTGCTGCACGCCGCCCTGGTCGGCCAGCGGCCGTCCGGCGTGGCGGGGCAGGAGATCGCGGATTTCGTGGTGACCGGGCGGCTGCGGCGCTCGATGTTCGGCATGACCGCCGATCCCGCCTTCATCTCCGACGCGGTCGATTTGCGCATCGACGCGCGGCTGCGGCTGTACGTGGCGGCGCGTGCTGGCTGAGGCGCCGGCCGGCTGGTCGCGTGCGCAGCGCCGGCTGCACTGGTGGAGCGCCGGGCTGATCCTGGGCGGCTTCGCGATCGCCTGGCCGATGGTGGCGCTGCCGCTCGACCAGTTGCTGGCAAAGTTTTTGCTCTACCAGGCGCACAAGACGATTGGGCTGACCGTCCTGGCTCTGTTGCTGTGGCGGGGGGCATTGCGGCTGCGGCGCGGGCGCCCGGCGTGGGACGCAGGGCTGCCGCCCGGGCAGGCGCGGCTCGCGGGGGCAGTGCATCTGGCGCTGTACGCGCTGATGCTGGTCGTGCCGGTCCTGGGCTATTTCACCGCGGCGACGGCGCCCGCGCAGGTGCCCACTCTGTTCCTGCTCGTCATCCCGGTGCCGCACGCCGTCGGCGCGGACCCGGCCGCCTTCGGCGTGCTGCGCGTGGTCCACCGGGCGTTGGCGATCCTGCTGGTGGCGCTGGCCGCCGGGCATGCGGCGATGGCGGTGCATCACCACCGAAAAGGGCTCCCGATCCTGGCGCGGATGTGGCGCGCGACGCCATGAGCACCCCTTGCGCCGCGCCCGCGCCCCCGGTTAGGGTCGTCAAGTCATGAGCCCGCGCGCGACCGTCCTGTCGGCCCACCTCCACGCTGCTGCGTGGCTTGGCGCGCGCCGCCCGCTCGGACTGCTCCTTCGACTTACCCGCCCCTGGGCGTAGCGCCGCGCGGCCGATAGCAACGCGCCGCCGTCGCTCAGGGGACACAACCGGGCGCGGCGCGCGGTCGCGCCGGCACCGCGCGTCGTGGTAACCGTCGATCCGTCCGCAAAGGCCGCACCCAATGCCCATCCAGCACCCGAGCTTCGGCGCCCTGCCGGAAGACCGCATCATCATCTTCGATACCACGCTGCGCGACGGCGAGCAGTCGCCCGGCTTCTCCATGAACCTCCAGGAGAAGCTGCGCATGGCGGAGGCGCTGGCCGAACTCGGCGTCGATGTCATCGAGGCCGGATTCCCGATCGCCTCGCCCGGCGACTTCGAGAGTGTGCGGCTGATCGCCGAGAACATCCGTGGCCCCGTGATCGCCGGCCTCGCCCGCGCCGCGCGCGCCGACATCCTGCGCGCCGCCGAGGCAGTGGCACCAGCCGAGCGACGCCGCATCCACACCTTCATCAGCACCAGCGCGCTGCACATGAAGCACAAGCTGCGCATGGAGCCGGACGAGGTGCTGGCCGCCGTCACCGACAGCGTCTCGCTCGCGCGCCAGCACACCGACGACGTGGAATGGTCGGCCGAAGACGGCAGCCGTACCGATCGCGACTTCCTCTGCCGCTGCGTCGAGGCGGCGATCAAGGCCGGTGCCACCACCATCAACATCCCCGACACTGTCGGCTACGCGGTGCCGGCGGACATGCACGCGATCTTCGCCATGCTGCGCGAGCGCGTGCCGGGTGCGGACGGCGTGATCTTCTCCACGCACAACCACAACGACCTGGGGCTGGCCGTCGCCAACACGCTGGCCGCCGTCGCCGCCGGCGTGCGGCAGATCGAGTGTACGATCAACGGGATCGGCGAGCGCGCCGGCAACGCCTCGCTCGAAGAAGTCGTCATGGCGATCCGGACCCGCCACGACGCGATCGGCTGCACCACCGGCGTGGTCACGCCGAACATCCTGAAGACCTCGAAACTGCTTGCCGCCATCACCGGATTCGACGTGCAGCCGAACAAGGCGATCGTCGGGCGCAACGCCTTTGCCCACGAGAGCGGCATACATCAGGACGGCGTGCTGAAGAACGCCGCGACCTACGAGATCATGACGCCCGAGAGCGTGGGCTGGTCGCGATCCTCGCTGGTGATGGGCAAGCATTCCGGCCGCGCCGCATTCCGCGACAAGCTGCGCGCGCTGGGTTACGGCGAGGTCGGCGACAACCAGCTCAACGACGCCTTCCGCCGTTTCAAGGATCTCGCCGACCGCAAGAAGGTCGTGTACGACGAGGATATCGCCGCCCTGGTCGATGACGAGGTGCTGCGCGGGCACAACCGCATCCGCTTCGTCGCCCTCGACGTCCATGCCGGCTCGCGCGGGCCGGCGCGGGCCGAACTGGAGCTGGAGATCGACGGCACGGCGAAACAGGCAAGCGCCACCGGCGACGGGCCGGTGGACGCGACGTTCAACGCGCTGCGCAAGATCTTCCCGCACGAGGCGGTGCTGCGCCTGTTCTCGGTCGGCGCGGTGACCGAGGGAACGGACGCGCAGGCGCGCGTGACGGTGCGGCTGGAGGAGGACGGCAAGATGGTGGACGGGCAGGGGGCGGACACCGACACCATCGTCGCCTCGGCGCGCGCGTATGTCCACGCGCTCAACAAGCT
Source organism: Pseudomonadota bacterium (assembly GCA_021818505.1). Taxonomy (GTDB): domain Bacteria; phylum Pseudomonadota; class Alphaproteobacteria; order Acetobacterales; family Acetobacteraceae; genus JAFKFJ01. The sequence continues at coordinate 6,048 of JAKADX010000012.1, read as the reverse complement.
GCTGGTCAAGCGGGCGCGCACGGCGCCGGAAGACATCGCCACAGCGATGCGGGCCTGAGCGCACCGGCGGGCGGGCAGAGCGCGCCCACCCGCGCGGCCTCCTCGCCAACGAACACGGTATTTGACGGTTTTTCGGGTTCAGGACCATCATCCCGGCCACGTCCGGGAGTTGGTTCGAACGCCGCGCCTCGGCGCTCGACCGCGGGGAGAGGCGATGAGCGTCACCAAAGTCGGCAGATACGAACTGCGTTCGATGCTGGCACGGACGCCGACGAGCACGGTCTTCGAGGGCTGGGACGCACTGATCGCGCGCAAGGTGGCGGTCAAGATCATGCCGGTTCTGGACAGGGACGATCCGGAAACGCGAGAAATCCTGATGCGTTTCAGCCGTGGCGCGCAGGCCGCGGGGATGCTCATCCATCCCTGCATCGTCGCGGTCCACGACTACGGGGAGACGGATGACAGCGCCTATCTGGTGATGGAATTCGTCGAGGGCGCGACGCTCAAGGCGGTGCTGGACCGCTCGGACAGAATGCCCCTTCAGGGGGTCCGGTCGGTGATCGCGGATGTCCTGGCGGGCCTTGCGTACAGCCACCAGCACGGGGTCGTGCATCGCGACATCAAGCCCGCGAACATCATGATCCTGCCCAGCGGGCGTGCCAAGATCATGGATTTCGGCGTCGCCCGGATCGAGCATAACAACATCACGCAGACCGGCACGATCATCGGCACGCCGGCCTACATGTCGCCCGAGCAGTTTCGAGGCGATCCGGTCGATCCGCGCACCGACATCTATTCGACGGGCGTGGTGCTCTATCAGATGCTCACCGGCCATCGCCCGTTCGAAGGCGGCGTGGCGACGATCGCGCACAAGGTCCTGACCACGGAACCGCCGCCGCCGTCGCAGGTGGTTCCGGGACTTGCGGGCGCGTTCGATCCGATCGTGCGGCGCGCGATGGCTAAAGACCGCAACGCCCGCTACCCGTCGGCGGAGCAGTTTGCCAGCGCGCTCGACGGCGCGGTGGCAGCGGCGAGCGAGCGTGGTGCGGCGCGCGGGGCGGCGGCGATGCCCCCCGCCCCGCGCCGCGCTGACAGGCTGGCCGTGTCGCGACCGGGCGACGCCCGCAGCCCGCGCGGCAATGCCGGTCTGCCGGTCATGGCCGGGGTCGGCATGGCACTCGCGGCGGGCGCCGTGTTCTGGTTCACGCGGTCCGCGCCGCCTGCTCGCTCGCCTCCATCGCCGCCGGCAGTGCCGAGTGTGGCGACTGCCGCGACCGCGACCGAGCAGCAACCGACCGGCACGCCAGAGGTCGGGCCATCCAAGGCGGAACCGACACCGACGAGCAGCGGACGATCCGTGGACTCGCCGGGGAAGGTGCGGATCGGCGGCATCCCGCCGCCTGCTCCCGGCGTGCCGACCCCGGTCGTTCCGCCGATCGGCGCCGGGCCGGTGGGCGCGCGGCCGGAGGTTCAGGAACCGAGCGGCCCGGCGCCTGCGCGGCAGGCCCCATCCGTGGACCGCACCTCCTCGCCACAACCGCGGCCACCGCCGCGCCCGGTCAACCCCAACGTCATCGCCTCACTCGCAGTCCCGCCCCCTGATCTGCCGCCGGAGATCAAGAAGCCCGCGCCGGCCGATCGCCCGCGCGTCCTCATCTTCTACCCGCGCTCCTCGCGCGCGGCGCTGGGGCAGACGACGAACGTCGCGCAACACCTGCTGTTCTCGGACTTCCAGTTCGCCGACACGCGTTCCTCGTCGAACGGCCCGCACCAGTCGGAGATCAGGTTTTTCCACGCGGAGGATCGGCCGGCCGCGGAACGTCTTGCCGCGCTGCTGGGGGATGTGGCCGGCGGCTTCCGGGTGCAGGACTGGACCGAGCGCGGCGCTTCCCAACCGCCGGGCGTGCTGGAGGTGTGGCTCGGCGAGTAGCCCCCACCTGACACGCCAGGGCGGCGCCACTTACCCCTCCCGCACCTCCGCCACTGGCGCCCCGGTGAGGCGCGCGAGCGTTTCCGCCTCGGTGCGGAAGACGTGATGCGGCGTGCCGGCCGCTGCCCAGATCGGGTGCAGCGCCAGCAGGTCCCGGTCGAACACCAGCAGCGGCTGGGCGAGATGCCCGACCGGCGAGACGCCGCCGATCGCGAAGCCGGTCCGCTCGCGCACCCACTCCCCGTCGGCGCGCTTGAGCGCGACGCCCAGCACGGCAGCGACCTTGGCCATATCAACGCGGTTGACGCCGGAGGCGATCACCAGCACCGCTCGGTCGCCGGCACGAAACACGATCGACTTGGCGATCTGCGCCACCGAACAGCCGATCGCCGCCGCCGCGTCGGCGGCGGTGCGCGTGGTGGCCGGAAATTCCGTGATGGTGTCCGCGTGCCCCGCCGCCAGCAGTGCCTCGCGCACCCGTTCGACCGAGGTTTTGGCCGCCATCTCCCGCTCCCTGTATGATCGGGCCGATGCAGCCCCTGGCACTCTATATCCACTGGCCGTTCTGCCTGGCCAAGTGCCCGTATTGCGACTTCAACAGCCATGTGCGCGAGCGGATCGACCAGGCGCGCTTCTTCGCCGCGCTGCGACGCGAACTGGCGTGGGAGGCGGCGCGGCTCGGACGGCGCCCGCTCGCCTCGATTTTCTTCGGCGGCGGCACGCCGAGCCTAATGGCCCCGGAGACGGTCGCCTCGTTGATCGACGACGCGCGGCGGCTGTTCGCACCGCTGCCGGATATCGAGATCACGCTGGAGGCGAACCCGACCAGCGTGGAGGCCGGGCGGCTGGCCGCGTTCCGCGATGCCGGCGTGAACCGGGTCTCGCTCGGCGTGCAGAGCCTGGACGACGCGGCGCTGCAACGTCTCGGGCGGCGGCACTCGGCGGACGAGGCACGGGCGGCGCTGGCGTTGTCGCAATCGCTGTTTCCGCGCACCTCGTTCGACCTGATCTATGCCCGCCCGGAACAGGGCATCGCGGCGTGGCAGGCGGAGCTGCGCGAGGCGCTTGTCCTCGCCGCCGATCATCTGTCGCTCTACCAACTCACGATCGAACCCGGCACCGCCTATGAAGCGCTGTACCGGCGCGGGCAGATCGTGCTGCCCGATGAGGACACCGCCGCAGCGCTGTATGACGCGACGGCACAGGAGGCGGCGCGGTTCGGGCTGCTGCCCTACGAGGTGTCTAACTATGCGCGACCAGGCGGGGAGAGCCGGCACAACCTCGCCTACTGGCACTACGGCGACTATGCCGGCATCGGACCGGGGGCGCATGGGCGCGTCACTCTGGACGGCGCGTTGCTGGCGACTCGGCGGCACCGCGCGCCGGAGCCCTGGGCCGAGCGGGTGGAGCGCGACGGCCACGGGACCACGGACGAAGCGCCGGTCGGCCCCGGGGACCGCGCGCGCGAGATGCTGCTGATGGGACTGCGGCTCACGGAGGGCGTGGACGCGGCGCGCTTCGCCGCCCGCACCGGCTGCACGCTCGATGCCACGCTGGATGCCGACACACTCGCGCGCGGGATCGATGCCGGATACCTCGAACGCGACGCACGTGGCCTGCGCGCGACACCGGAGGGGCGCAAGCGGCTCGATGCGCTGCTGGCGGCCCTTGTGCTCTGACGGAAATTTCTCCGCCGCGCTGTCGAAATGCGGCACCCTCGCCCGTCATGGGCACGAGCGCGAATGCCTCGCGCTCCTGAGGGAGACACCGATGCTCTACACGATGCTGATCTTCCAGCCGCCCTACGACCAGCAAACCCGGGCTACCGACATGGCGGCATGGCCGCCCTATATCGAGGCGCTGCGCGCGGCCGGCGTGTTCGCGGCTGGCGGCGGATTGCAGCCACCGACCACGGCGACCACGCTGCGCTTTCAGGGCAACGAGCGGATCGTGCAGGACGGTCCGTACGCCGACACCAAGGAGCAGATCGGCGGCTTCGTGGTTCTGGATGTGCCGGACCTGGACGCGGCCCTTGACTGGGCAGCGCGCGCGCCGCGGGCACCGGGACGCGTGCTGGAAGTCCGGCCCAATCTCATGCCGCCGTCGCCGCGTTGAGCATGGCGGGGGACGCGCGCCGCGCCGTTGCGCAGGCGGCGCGCGACTCCCGCGCCCGTTTGGTTGCGTTCCTCGCTGCCCGTTCGCGCGACGTGGCGGCGGCCGAGGATGCGCTGGCCGATGCCTTCCGCGCCGCGCTCGAAACCTGGCCGGACGACGGTGTGCCGGCGCGGCCGGAGGCGTGGCTGCTGACGGCAGCGCGCCGCCGCCTGATCGACGCGGCGCGGCGCGCTCAGGTGCAGCAGGATGCCGTGCCGACCTTGCGCGCGGTGGCCGAAGAGGCCGAGGAAGTGGCGAGCAGCGGCACGGCGTTCCCCGACGAGCGGCTGAAACTGCTGTTCGTCTGCGCCCATCCGGCGATCGACGCCGGGGCGCGCACGCCCTTGATGCTGCAGGCCGTGCTCGGCCTCGATGCCGCGCGCATCGCCTCGGCCTTCCTGGTCAGGCCGACCACGATGGGCCAGCGCCTCAGCCGCGCCAAGGCCAAGATCCGCGACGCCGGCATTGGCTTCACGCTGCCCGGCCCCGCTGACCTGCCGCCGCGCCTGCACACAGTCCTGGAGGCGATCTACGCCGCCTATGGCACCGGCTGGGACGATGTGGCCGGCGCCGACCCGCGCCGACGCGGCCTCGCCGCTGAGGCGATCGAGCTTGGCCGTCTGCTGCTGCACCTGATGCCCGATGAGCCGGAGGGGCAGGGGCTGTTGGCGCTGATGCTGCATTGCGAGGCACGGCGACCGGCTCGGCGCGGGCCGGCGGGCGAATACGTGCCGTTGACCGATCAGGACACGGCGCTGTGGTCGCGGCCGATGATCGCCGAGGCGGACCGCCTGCTCCAGGCCGCCGAGCGCGCCGGCAGGCTTGGGCGCTTTCAGCTAGAGGCGGCGATCCAGTCGGTCCATGCGCGCCGGGCCGAGACCGGAAGAACCGATTGGGCGGCGGTGGCGCTGCTCTACGAAGGGCTGGTCCGGCTGGCGCCGACCATCGGTGGCCTGGTCGGCCGCGCGGCGGCGGTGGCCGAGGCGCAGGGCGCGCAGGCGGGCCTGGCCCTGTTGCAGGCGCTGCCGCAGGACGCGGTCGCGGCCTATCAACCCTATTGGGCGCTGGCCGCGCACCTGCTGGCCCGGCTCGGCTGGCCGGGGGCGGATGCGGCGTTCGTGCGCGCCATCGGTCTGTGCGAGGACCCGGCGGCGCGCGCATTCCTGGAGCACCGAAGGGCCGCGCCCGCCGCCGCGTTGCCGATCTGACATGATGACGCGATGGCGCAGAACGGGCGCGATCCGCTAATGGCGGGGTGCCATGGTCGCCCATCGCATCCGCAGGCTCCGCGACCGGGCCGGAGGTGCCGCGGTCGCGCTCCGGTTGGTTGCCCGCGCCCTGCGCACGCCGCGCCCGCCGTCGCGCGACGTGGCCGCGCGCCTCGCCGACCTGCCGCGCCATCTGCCACTGGCCGCGCGGGTCTCGATCCACTGGGACGCGCACCAGACTCCGTTCATCGAAGCGGACAGTGACGGCGACCTCGCGGTGGCCGTGGGGGCGGTGCACGCGCATCTGCGGCTCGCGCAGATGGAGATGCTGCGGCGGCTGTCGCAGGGCCGTGTGGCGGAGGCGATCGGGCCGCTGGCGGTGGATCTCGACCACGCGCTGCGGCTGTTCGGCTTCGGCCGCGCCGTGCCCGCGATCATCGCCGGGCTGGCACCGGAAACCCGCCTCTGGGCGGAGGGGTTCGTGCGCGGCGTCAACGCCGTGATGGCCGCCGCACCGCCACCGCCGGAATTCGCCCTGCTGGGGCTGCAGCCGGAGCCATGGACACTCGCAGACCTGTTCACGGCAGCGCGTCTGGCCGGGGCGGATGTAAGCTGGATCGTCTGGATGCGGCTGCTGCGCACGCGCGCGGCGCTGGCGCCTGAGGCATGGCGGGCACTGTGGCCGCGCCTGCTCGGCGGTGCGGTGCCGCCGCCGCCGGAGAGCGAGGCGGAGGCCGCCGTCACCGCCTTGATCGG
>JAKADX010000061.1 GCA_021818505.1 Pseudomonadota bacterium | reverse complement strand
AGATAGTTGGTCTCCACCAGCGCGCTGATGAAGGGCGTCGCCTTCCACCCCAGCCGGCCGACGCAGATCAGGTGCGGCGGGTCGTCGCCGTCGGCGATCATGCGCTGCCAGACGTCGTAGATGAGCTGGTGGTTCTTGCGCCCCTCGATGGTGGCGACGAACAGCACGAACCGCTCCGGCAAATCGCGCAGCGTGGGTGCCGCGGCCTGCGCGCCGGCGAGGAACTCGGCGAAGGAGGAGCCGTTGCGGGTGACCGTGATCGCCGGCTCGGGGATCTTCAGCGCGGCGAGATAGCGGCGCACGTCGCGCGCGGTGTTCTCGGAGACCGCGAGCACGTGATCGACATGCGGCAGGGCGCGACGCATGAACTCCTCGAACACGCGGGCGGTGTCCTGGTCGCAGGTCTCGCGCGCGTAGATCGGGATCAGGTCGTGGACCGTCATGACGAAACGGGTGCCGAACCGCCGCTTGAGCGCCAGCACGCGATGGACGTAGTCCTGATGCACCCACGCCGCCCCCAGCAGGCAGAGCACGGAGGGATTGCCGTCGTCGAGCACGCCGGTGCCGTCGAACGGTTTGGCCCCCGGCAACATGCCGTACCGCGCCTCCTCCGCGGGGAAGGTGACGAGGCGCTGCGGTTCGGGCAGGAACAGGTCGCGCAGCAGGCTGATCAGGAAGCCGGTCGGCACCGCGACCCAGTCGCGGGTGCGCGCGTTGAAGCTGAGGAAGATCACCGACTCCGGCGCGAGCACCCGCCCGTCGATCATCGCCAGCACGATGGAGGACTGCACGCGCTGGATGCCGGTGAGGTTGGCGTGCTCGGAGATGTAATAGACGAGGTCGGAGATATCGACCAGCACGCGGGTGCCGCTGTGCGCGGCGGCGCGCGTGCCCGGCACGGCGAACGGACGGACCGCCACCTCGGCCCGGGGATGCGGGTGGTCCGGCTTCGCCGCCGGCGCCTCGGCCGCGATGCCGGTCAGCGCCGCCCCGGCGGTGCCGGCCGCCGAGCGCCAGCGCCGCGGCTCCGCGGTCAGGGCGAAGCCGCTCGCTTCCTCGACGATGTCCAGCAGATGCTCCTCCCCGTCGAGCAGGGAGTGCGGCATCTCCAGGTTGAAGGCGTAGCAGCCGTCGCCGAGACCGGCGGCCAGCAGATCGTCGCGGAAGCGCGAGGCGATGGCGCGGGCCAGCACGCGCTCACCCTCCTTCAGCACGACCACGCAGTGCCGCGACGGCTCGGCGCGCGCGATGATCCAGCCGGAGGCGCCGCTGTCGGTGATCTCATCGAGGTGCCAGCGGAACGCCGGCGGCGGCGGCGCGTCCGTCGCCTCCAGCATGAACGGCGAGCCGGGCACGGCGGCGCCGGTGTCGGCGCAGCGCAATTCCAGCTCATGCCGCCCCTTCGCCAGCAGCCCCGGCGCGAGCGCAATGCTGAAGGCGTGGCGGCCATCGCCGATGCCGGCCTCGCTCAATCCGGGCCGGTTGGTGTCCGCGACCGCAGTGGCCAGCACGGTCCCGCCCTCGGCCAGTTCCAGCCGGATGCGCGCGGTGGGCATCGCAGGATCCCAGACCCAGCCTTCGAGTCCGCCCGCGCTCGCGGCGTCGATGTGACCCTGCAACACGCGCGCCGGGCCGGCCGGGACGGGAGGATCGACGACCGCCACCTGCGCGCCGGTCCCGTCGGGCGACTCCAGCGCCGATCCCTCGCCCTTTGTGCCCCTCACGGCCTTTGCCATCCGACCCTCATCCGCGCTGATTGCGACATTCGACCGGTTTCGCTGTTCATCGGTCGATCCCTGCTGTCGGCTCATGCGTTCGCGCTGCATTCCGCACCGTGGTCCGCGTCATTGTCGTGACGAAACCGCCTCAGGCGCAGCGAAACAGATGCGCAATTGTGCAACAAGGAAACAGTCCTGACGCTTTCGTGATCTGGTACACGCGGGTCGGATCGTTGTCCAGCACAGACTGTGCCGGCGTTGCGCAGTTGCGCGTCGCGTCGGGATGCGCGCCGGATCGACACCATTGCCAACGATGCTGAGGCGCGCTGGCGAAATGCCGCGTGCCGCGATTTCGCGCCGCATCGCCTCGCACAGCGTCACCACCGCCTCGGCGCGGCGCAGCGGGCCGGGATCGCGGTGAGCATCGGCGCATGCACGTGTACGATCTGCGCGCGCTACCTGGCGATCAGCGCGGCGATGGCACGATCCGGTCACGCGCATCTGCGGATCGCTTGCACTCGCCCGGCCGACGGGGGCAATGCTCACGGCGACAGGAGGGGCCATGGCGCACGAGAGGCTGTCCATCGGGGCCGAGGTCGCCGCCTCACTGGCCGCGGGCGGGCCGGTGGTGGCACTGGAATCGACGATCATCACCCACGGGATGCCGTTCCCGCAGAACCTTCAGATGGCGCGCGGCGTCGAGCAAGTGGTGCGGGACGCGGGCGCAGTGCCGGCAACCATCGCCGTCATCGACGGACGGCTTTCGGTCGGGCTCGACAGCGCGGAACTGGAGCGGCTGGCCACGGCGGGCGCACGCGCGGCCAAGGCGTCGGCGCGCGACCTCGCACCGCTGCTGGCGAGGGGGGCGACCGCAGGCACGACGGTCGCCGCCACCATCCGCATCGCCGCCCTGGCCGGCATCGCGGTGTTCGCCACCGGCGGCATCGGCGGCGTGCATCGCGGCGCCGAACGGACCTTTGACGTGTCGGCCGACCTGCTTGAACTGGCCGCCACGCCGGTCGCGGTCGTCTGTGCCGGCGCCAAGTCCATCCTCGACCTGCCGAAGACCCTGGAGGTGCTGGAGACGCAGGGCGTGCCGGTGCTCGGCTACCGCACCGATGAGTTCCCGGCCTTCTTTGCGCGCAGCAGCGGCCTGCGGCTGGACCATCGGCTCGACGGCCCCGCCGAGGCGGCACGCGCGATCGCGCTGCACCGCGCCCTCGGGCGGGGCGGGACCCTGATCGCCAACCCGATCCCCGAAGCCGACGCGCTGGACGGAGCGGCGATCGAAGCGCGCATCGCAGCCGCCGTGGCCGAGGCGGAGGCGCAGGGGGTCGCGCAGAAGGCGCTGACGCCGTTCCTGCTCGCCCGCATCGTGGACCTGACCGAGGGCCGCAGCCTGCGCGCCAACATCGCGCTGGTGCGCAACAACGCCGCCGTCGCCGCCGCCATCGCTCTCGAACTGAGCCGGCTCACCCCGCGATGACCGCGCCGCCGGGCCACGTGGTGGTGGTCGGCGACGTGATGCGCGACATCATCGTCCGCCCCCAGGGACCGCCAGCCCCCGGCTCCGACCAAAGTGCCACGATCCGAGAACGGCCGGGCGGATCGGCGGCCAATCAGGCGGCATGGCTCGGCCATCTCGGGGTGCGGGTCACGCTGGCCGCCCGTGTCGGCGCGGCGGATCGCGAAGCCTGCGCCGCCTGGCTGCGTGGCTTCGGCGTTCGTCCGGCGCTGGCAGCCGATGCGCGCCGGCCGACCGGGCGGCTGATCGCGCTGCTCGATGCCGACGGCGAGCGCAGCTTCCTGACCGATCGCGGCGCCAATGCGGCGCTGAACCACCGCGACCTGCCGGCGAGGCTGCTCGACGGCGCGGCGCTGCTGCATGTTTCCGGCTACGCGCTGTTCGCACCGGGACCGCGCGCGGCGGTGCGTCGGCTGATGGACGCGGCGGCGCGGCGGGGGGTCGCGGTCAGCGTCGATGTGGCCTCGGCGGCACCGCTGTGCGCAATGGGCGCGGAGCCGTTCCGCACCTGGACCGCAGGCGCGGCGCTATGCTTCGCCAACGCGGACGAGGCGGCGGTACTGGCGGGCAGCGACGATCCGGCGACGCAGATGGCGCGGCTGGCGTCCTGGTACGGCCTCGCGGTGGTCAAGCGCGGCGCGGCGGGGGCGGAACTTTCGCGTCAGGACGGGCGGTGCCTCGCGCGGCCGGCGCGCGCGGCCGCGATGCGCGACAGCACCGGTGCGGGGGACGCGTTCCTGGCCGGCTTCCTCGCCGCGTGGCTGGCCGGTGCGCCGCCCGGACGCTGCCTCGCGCGCGGCATCGCGCTCGGGGCGCGCGCAGTGTCGCGGCTCGGCGGTCAGCCGGAGCCGGTCAGGTTTCCGCGGTCAGCATATCCGGCCGCATGATCACCAGCCGGCCGATATCCTTCGCAATCGCGCCGGCATCCTCCCACGCGCGCAACTGACGATTGACCTTCTCGCGCGAGCCGCCGACCAGGATGGCGAGGTCGCGCTGCGACAGCCGCATCTCGATGCGCAGGCCCTGCGGCGTGCGGTTGCCCCAGTCGCGGGCCAAGCGCAGCAGTACCCGTCCCAGCCGCCCCGGCAGGTCGAGCAGCGCCATCTCCTCAAGCGCCGCGTTGGACTGGCGCAGCCGCCCGCACAGCACCGCCATCAGCCGCAGGCACATCTCCCCGTTCTCCCGCAGCAGCCGCAGGAAGCGCGCGCGGTCGATCGCCAGCAGCGTGCAGTCCTCGATCGCGGTCGCGTCCGCGCTCACCTCGCCGCCGTCGAGCATCGACATCTCGCCCAGCACTTCGCCGGGGCCGAGCATGCCGAGCGTGACTTCCCGCCCGTCCTCGGCGGTCAGGCCGATGCGCACGCGCCCGGCGATGATGACGAAGGCGACGCCGCCGGCATCGCCGCGATGCAGCAGCACGGTGCCGCGCGCGGCCCGGCGCACGCTCGACTGCGCCAGCACGGCGTCGCGCTCGTCCGCTTGCAGCACCCGGAACAGCGGGCTTCGCGCCAGCGCCTCCCGCCGCGCCGCCGGATCGATTTCGCGCATTCCGCGTCTCCCCGTCTCAAGGCTTCAGCACCGCCGCCGGATCGAACCGCACGCCGGGCGGCAGGTAGGCGATCTGCCAGCCGCCGCCCAGCGCCTGGATCAGCGCGACCGCGGCCACCAGCCGGCTCTGCTGCACCGCCAGCGCCGCCTGCTGGTCAGCGAGCAGCAGGGTCTGCTCGATGATCACCTGGGTGTAGTTGACGGTTCCGGCGCGGTAGGCATTCAGGCTCACCTCGACCGCACGCGCCGCCGCCGCCACCGCCGCGTCCTCCGCCACCGCCTGCTCTTGAAGGACGCGCAACGAGGACAACTGGTCCTCCACCTGTTGCAGCGCGGTCAGCACGGTCTGCCGGTACGAAGCGACCGCGGCGTCGTAGCCGGCACGCGCGGCGGCCACGGTGGCGATCCGCAGCCCGCCCTCCAGCAACGGCTCGTTCGCCAATGCCCCCAGCGACCACACGCGGTTGGCGACGGTGAACAGGTTCTGGATCGGCGCGCCGGCGAAGCCGAACGCGGCGCTCAGCGTGATATCGGGATAGAAGGCGGCGACCGCGACGCCGATCAGCGCGTTCTGCTGCGCCATCGTGCGCTCGGCGGCCGCGATGTCGGGCCGGCGTTCCAGCAGCGTCGAGGGCAGGCCGGCCGGCACCACCGGCACCGCGCGCGGCAGCGGTGCGGGCGGGATCGACAGTGCCGCTGGCGGCCGGCCGGTCAGCACCGCGATCGCGTGCTCGAAGACCGCGCGCTGCACGCCCACGCCCACCAGTTGCGCCTGCGCGGTCTTGAGCTGCGCGTCCGCGGTGACCACGTCGGCGCGCGAGGCCGTGCCGGCGTCGTACTCGTTCTGCGTGATCTCCAGCGCGCGGCGATACGCGACGACCGTGTCCTGCAGCAGCTTCGTCAGTGAATCCTCGAAGCGAAGATCGAAGTAGTCGGTGGCGAGCGCCGCCTGCGCCGACAGCGCGGCATTAGCGAGGTCGGCGGCACTCACCTCGGCGGCGGCCTGCTGCGCCTCGATCTGCCGCCGGATGCGGCCCCAGACGTCGATGTCCCAGCCGGCGCTGGCCTGGACGCTGTATTGCGTGAATGCCTTGTTCAGCGGCACGCCCGACACCGCGAAGGCGCCGCCGCTCTCGCTGCTGCGGGTCACCGACGGGCTGACGCCGAGTGTCGGGAACAGACCCGCCTGCGCCTCGGCCACCAGCGCGCGCGCCTGGGCGTACGCCGCCTCGGCCTGCTTCACGGTCTGATTGGTGATGACGACCTGCCGTTCGAGATCGTCGAGCAGCGCATCGTGGAACACCGTCCACCACGGCCCCTTGGGCTGCATATCGGCCGGCGTCGCGGGCTTCCAGCCGGCGAGTTCCTTGTACGCCGCCGGCACCGGCGCGGGCGCCGGCCCACGATAGTCCGGGCCGACCATGCAGCCCGCGAGGAGCAGCGGCAGAAGCGTCGCGGCCCGTCTCATTCCGCCGCGCCCGCCGCGACCGCCGGGCCGCCGCGCCAGCGCCGGACCCACAACTGCAGCCGGTCGAAATAGAGATATACCACCGGCGTGGTGTAGAGCGTCAGCACCTGGCTGATCGTCAGGCCGCCGACGATGGAAATGCCGAGCGGCCGCCGCAACTCTGCGCCTTCGCCGAAACTCAGCACCAGTGGCACCGCCCCGAACATTGCCGCCATCGTGGTCATCATGATCGGGCGGAAGCGCAGGCGGCAGGCCTGATAGATCGCCTCGCGCGGGGAGAGCCCCCGGTCGCGCTCGGCGGCGATGGCGAAGTCGATCATCATGATCGCGTTCTTCTTGACGATGCCGATCAGCAGGATGACGCCGATCAGCGCGATGAGCGAGAACTCGGTGTGGAACGCCATCAGCGCCAGCACCGCGCCCACGCCGGCCGAGGGCAGCGTGGAGAGGATGGTCACCGGATGGATGAAGCTCTCGTAGAGGATGCCGAGCACGATATAGACCGCGATCAGCGCGGCCAGGATCAGCACCGGCTCATTCTTCAGCGATTTCTGGAACACCAGCGCGACGCCGGAGAAGCCGCCGTGGATGGTGGCGGGCAGCCCGATGGTGCGGCCGGCCTCGTCGAAGGCCGCCACCGCGTCGCTGAGCGAACGGCCCGGCGGCAGGTTGAAGGAGATCGTGGTGGCGACGAACGGACCCTGATGGTTGACCACGAGCGGCGTGTTGCCAAGGCCGTAATGCGTGAAGGCCGCGAGCGGTACCATCGTCTCCTTCGCCGTGCTGACCGCGGCCGCCGAGGAGGCGGTGCCGTGGCCGACATTGGCGATGGCGTTGGTGGCGGCATTGCGCACGGACGCCGCCGACACCGACTCGGCCGCCGACGGCGCGGGTCCGGCGGCCGTGACGGTGCCGGGCAGCGCGTTGCTCATCTCGGTGCCTCTCGCCGGTCCGCCGGCGGTGCTGACCCAGATCTCCCTGAGCGTGCTCGGGTCCTGCCAGTAACGCGGCGCCACCTCCATGACGACGTGGTACTGGTTGCGCGCGGTGTAGATCACGGAGACCTGCCGCTGGCCGAACGCATCGTAGAGCGTGGCATCGACCTGCTGCGGGCTGACGCCGAGGCGGGCGATGGTGTCGCGGTCGATCACCAGGTCGGTCTGAAGCCCCTTCTGCTGCTGGTCGGAATTCACATCCGCCAGCCGCTTGTCATGCGACAGCGCGGCCACAAGCTTCGGCGCCCAGGCATAAAGCTCCTCGGTGCTGTCGCCCTGCAACGTGTATTGATACGCGGCATTCGACCGCCGCCCGCCGACGCGGAAATCCTGGGCCGCAAAGAGGAACAGCGTCGCGCCCGGCACCCTTGCGAGTTCCCGGCGCAGCCGCGCGATCACCTGCTCGGCGCTGCTGCGTCGCTGCCAGAGCGGCTTGAGCGCGACATAGACGGTCGCGACGTTGATCTGCGAGCGCCCGCCGCCGCTGCCGCCGGTGAAGCCCACCAGGCCCTCCACCGCCGGGTCGCTGCGGACGATGGCCACCATCTGCGCCAGCTTGCGCTCCATCCGCTGGAAGGAGATGCTCTGGTCGGCGGTGATCACGCCGATCAGACGGCCGGTGTCCTGATCGGGGATGAAGCCCTTGGGAATCGCCGTGAACAGCACGAAGTTCAGCGCCACCGTCGCGAACAGCATCAGCATCACGAGCACGCCGTGGCGCAACGCCCAGCGCAACGAGCGCGCGTAGCCGAGCTGCAGGCGGTCGAACAGGCGCAGCCCCCGCCGCCGGGCGCCCTCGCGCCGCGGGCGCAGCAGCAGCGCGCACATCATCGGCGTGGTGGTCAGCGAGATCAGCAGCGACACCAGGATCGCCAGCGACAGCGTCATCGCGAATTCGCGGAAGAAGCGGCCGACGATACCGCCCATCAGCAGGATCGGCAGGAACACCGCGATCAGCGACAGGCTGATCGACAGCACGGTGAAGCCCACCTCCTGCACGCCACGCAGCGCGGCCTGCACACGCGGCACGCCGGCTTCCAGATGACGCGAGATGTTCTCCAGCACCACGATCGCGTCATCCACCACGAAGCCGGTCGAGATCGTCAGAGCCATCAGCGACAGGTTGTCGAGGCTGTAGCCGAGGAGGTACATCGTGCCGAACGTGCCGATGATGGAGACCGGGACGGCCAGCGCGGGGATCAGCGTCGCGCGCACGTCCCCCAGGAACATGAACACCACCAGCGTCACCAGCCCGACCGCGATCATCAGCGTGCGCTGCGTGTCGTGCAATGAGGCGCGGATCGTCGTGCTGCGGTCACCGACGAGGGAGACGTCGATGTCGCTGGGCAGCGCCGCCCGCAGGTGCGGCAGCTCCGCCTTGACCGCGTCGATGGTGTCAATGATGTTGGCGCCGGGCTGGCGGAACAGCACCGCGATGACCGCCTCGTCGCCGTTGTAGAGTCCCTGGTTGCGCAAGTCCTCGACGGAATCGACGACCTCGCCGACATCGGTCAGCCGCACGGGCGCATTGTTGCGCCACGCCACCACCAGCGGGCGATAGTCGGCGGCGCGCACCGCCTGGTCGTTGGTGTAGATCTGCAGCCGGCGGTCGGCCTGCTCGATCGTGCCCTTCGGGCTGTTGGCGTTGGCCGAGGCGAGGGCCGCGCGCACGTCCTCCAGCCCGATGCCATAATGGAACAGCGCCGACGGGATCAGTTCGACCCGTACCGCCGGCAGCGCCGCACCGCCGAGGATCACCTGGCCGATGCCGCTGATCTGCGACAGACGCTGCTGCAGCACGTTGGCGGCGGCGTCGTAAAGCTGCCCGCGCGTGAGCGTACGCGACGTGAGCGCCAGGATCAGGATCGGCGAATCGGCCGGGTTGACCTTGCGATAGGTCGGGTTGCTGCGCAGGCTGGTGGGCAGATCGGCGCGCGCGGCGTTGATCGCCGCCTGCACGTCGCGCGCCGCGCCGTCGATGTTGCGGTCGAGCCCGAATTGCAGCACGATGCGCGTCTGCCCCACCGAACTCTCCGACGTCATCTCGGTCACGTCGGCGATCTGGCCAAGATGCCGCTCCAGCGGCTCGGCGACCGACGTGGCGACGGTGTCGGGACTGGCGCCGGGCAGCATGGCGGTGACCAGGATGGTCGGGAAATCGACCTGCGGCAGCGGCGCCACCGGCAGCCGCAGATAGGCAAGCAGGCCCGCCAGCGCGATGCCGATGGTCAGCAGCGTGGTCGCGACCGGGCGCGCGACGAACGGTGCGGAGAAGTTCATCGGGCGCGGCGCCTCACTCCCCCGCCTCCGGCACGGCGCCCCGCGCGCCGCCGAGGCGCTGGGCCAGACGATCGAAGGCAAGGTAGATCACCGGCGTGGTGAACAGCGTCAGCACCTGGCTCACGATCAGCCCGCCGATGATCGCGACCCCGAGCGGGCGGCGCAGTTCCGACCCCGAGCCGCTGCCCAGCATCAGCGGCAGCGCGCCCAGGATCGCGGCCATCGTCGTCATCATGATCGGCCGGAAGCGCAACATGCACGCCTCGAAGATCGCGGCGCGCGGCGCGCGTCCCTCTTCGCGCTCGGCGGATAGCGCGAAGTCGATCATCATGATGGCATTCTTCTTGACGATGCCGATCAGCAGCACGATGCCGATGATGGCGATGACGTCGAGGTCGTCGCCCGCCGCCATCAGCGCCAGCAGCGCGCCGACGCCGGCCGACGGCAGTGTCGAGAGAATCGTGACCGGATGGATGAAGCTCTCGTAGAGCACGCCGAGCACGATGTACATCGTCGCGACCGCCGCCAGCAGCAGCAGCGCCTCGTTGCCCAGCGCCGCCTCGAACGCCGCCGCCGCGCCCTGGAAGACGGTGATGAAACTCTCCGGAAGGCCCACCTCGGCCTCGGCGTCGTGGATCGCCCGCACGGCCGCGCCGAGGGATGCGCCTGGGGCGAGGTTGAAGGATATCATGGTCGCCGGGAACTGGCCGTAATGCGTGATCTGCAACGGGCCGCTGCGCCGCTCAAGATGCACGATCGCCGACAGCGGCACCTGCCCGTTGCTCGCCGCCGACGACGGCAGGTAGATCTGGTTCAGCCCGTCGAGGGATTTCTGGACCAGCGGATCGCCCTCCAGGATCACGCGGTACTGGTTGGACTGCGTGTAGATGGTCGAGACGATGCGCTGGCCAAACAGGTCATAGAGCGCGTTGTCCACCGTCGCGGGCGTGATGCCGAAGCGTGCGGCGGTGGCGCGGTCGATGACGATGTCAAGCGCCTGGCCCTCGGCCTGCATGTCGCTCGCGACATCGGCCAGTGCCGGGCTGGCCTGCAGGCGCTGCATCAGCCGCGGCACCCAGGTCGCGAATTCCGCCGGATTCGCGTCCTCCAGCGCGAACTGGTACTGCGTGCGGCTGACCATCGAGTCGATGGTCAGGTCCTGCACCGGCTGCATATAGAGCGAAATGCCGCGGACGTGCGCGACCTCGCTTTGCAGGCGCCGGATGATCTGGCTCGCGCTCCGCCTCCGCTCGTCATGCGGCTTGAGCACGATCAGGAAGCGGCCGGCGTTCAGCGTGGCGTTGGTGCCATCCACGCCGATGAACGAACTCAGCCCGACCACGTCGGGGTCCTTCAGGATCGCATCGGCCAGCGCCTGCTGACGCTCCGCCATCGCGGCGAAGGAGATGCTCTGCGCCGCCTGCGAGATGCCCTGGATCTGGCCGGTGTCCTGGGTGGGAAAGAAGCCCTTCGGGATCACCCAATAGAGCGCCAGCGTGACGACGAGCGTTGCCACCGCGACCGCGAGCGTGGCCGGCTGGCGCTCAAGCACCCAGTTGAGCGCGCGGCCGTAGTGATGGATGGTCCAGTCGAAGACGCGCCCGGCGCCGAGGTCGAAGCGACTGCGCTCGGCGTCGGTGCGGTGGCGCAGCAGCCGCGCGCACATCATCGGTACCAGCGTCAGCGACACGATCGCGGAGATGACGATGGTGACCGCGAGCGTGATGGCGAATTCGTGGAACAGCCGCCCGACCACGTCGCCCATGAACAGCAGCGGGATCAGCACGGCGATCAGCGAGACGGTCAGTGAGATGATGGTGAAGCCGATCTGCCCCGCACCCTTGAGCGCGGCCGCCACCGGCGGCTCGCCGGCCTCGACGTAGCGGGCGATGTTCTCGATCATCACGATTGCGTCGTCGACCACGAAGCCGGTCGAGATGGTCAGCGCCATCAGCGACAGATTGTCGAGCGAGAAGCCCAGCAGGTACATCACCCCAAACGTGCCGACCAGCGACAGCGGCGCCGACAGGCTGGGGATGATGGTGGCCGGCAGGTTGCGCAGGAAGATGAAGATCACCGCCACCACCAGCACCACCGCCAGCGCCAGTTCGAACTGCACGTCGGCGACGGAGGCGCGGATCGTGTCGGTGCGGTCGGACAGCACGGCGACATCCAGCGCACCCGGCAGGCTCAGGCGCACCGCCGGCAGCAGCGCCTTCACCTCGTTCACCACCCGGATCACGTTGGCCCCCGGCTGGCGCTGGATGTTCAGGATCACCGCCGGCGTACGGTCGGCCCACGCGGCGAGCTGCGTGTTCTCCGCCCCGTTGACGATGTCGGCCACGTCCTTCAGCCGCACCGGCGCGCCCTTGCGATACGCCAGCACGATGTTGCCGTAATCGGCGGGGTCGCTGATCTGATCGTTGGCGTTGATCGTGGTCGAACGCTGCGGCCCGTCGAATCCGCCCTTCGGCATGTTGACGTTGAAGTTGCCGATGGTGGTGCGCACGTCGTCGATGTTCAGGCCATAGGCTGCGAGTGTCTGCGGCCTCAGGCGGATGCGCACCGCCGGCCGCTGCCCGCCGCCGATGCTGACCAGCCCCACCCCCGGAAGTTGCGAGATCTTCATCGCCAGCCGCGTATTCGCCAGATCCTGCACCTGCGTCAGCGGCAGCGTCGCCGAGGTGACGGCGAGGGTCATGATCGGCGCGTCGGCGGGGTTGACCTTTGCGTAGATCGGCGGCGCCGGCAGGTCAGCGGGCAGGAAATTACCGGCCGCGTTGATCGCCGCCTGCACTTCCTGCTCGGCCGCGTCGATGTCCAGCGACAAGGCGAATTGCAGCGTGATGACCGAGGCGCCGCCGGAGCTGCTCGACGTCATCTGGTTGAGACCCGGCATCTGGCCGAGCTGCTGCTCCAGCGGCGCGGTGACGGCGGTCGTCATCACCTCGGGGCTGGCGCCGGGATAGAAGGTCTGCACCTGGATGGTCGGGTAATCGACCTCGGGCAGCGCCGACAGCGGCAGGAAGCCGTAGGCGAGCGCGCCGGCGAGCAGGATCGCCGCCATCAGCAGCGTGGTGCCGACGGGGCGCAGGATGAACAGGCGCGACGGGTTCACGGCTTCGCCGGCTGACCCGGCTCGTGGCTGCCGTGTTGCGGAGCACCCGCCCCGGCGGCGTCGGGAACGACATGGACCGTTACCGCGGCGCCCTCGCGCAGACGGTCGGTGCCGTCCACGACCACACGGTCGCCGACCACAACGCCGGAGACGATCTGCTCGCGGTCACCGTCAACCGCGCCGGTCTTGACCGGCCGCACGGTCACGGTGTTGTCGGGACGGACCAGATACACATAGGCGCCAGGCGCGCCGCGCTGCACCGCCGCGACCGGCACGGTGACCACGTCGCGCAGCGTGTCCACCAACAGGCGCGCGTTGACGAACTGATTGGGGAACAGCATCTCGTCGGCGTTGTCGAACAGCGCCCGCAGCTTCCAGGTGCCGGTCGTGGTGTCGATCTGGTTGTCGATGGTCGAAACCTCGCCGGTCGCCAGCTCGATCGTGTTGGAACGGTCGAAGGCGGTCACCGGCAGCTTCGCACCGGCGTGAAAGCGCGCGAGCACGCGCGGCAGATCGTCCTCGGGCAGCGGGAAGATGACCGAGATCGGCTGCAGCTGGGTCACGACGACGAGGCCGGAGGGATCGCTCGGCTGCACGAAATTGCCGGGATCGACCAGCCGCAGCCCGACCCGCCCATCGACCGGTGAAGTGATACGGCAATAGATCAGGTTGAGTTTTTGCGTGTCGATCTGTGCCTGGTCGGAGCGGATCGCCGCCTCGTACTGCTGCACCAGGAACACCTGGTCCTCGGCCTGCTGGCGCGCGATGCTGTCCTGGCGCAGCAGCGTCTGATAGCGCTTCAGATCGGTCCGCGCCTGCGCCAGCAACGCCTGGTCGCGGGCAAGCTGCCCCTGGTACTGCTCCAGCAGCGCCTGATAGGGACGCGGATCGATCTGGGCGAGGAAGTCGCCCTTGCGGACGATCTGGCCCTCGGTGAAGCCGACCTCCTGCAATTCGCCGGCGATCTGCGTCTTGACGGTGACGGTGGCGAGCGGGGTGACGGTGCCCAGCGCCGAGAGCCGGATGCGCAGGTCACCCGCGACGGCGGTGGCCACGCCGACCGGCTGGGGCGCCGCCGGGCCGCCGCGTCCCGACGGCGCCGGGGCCTGGCCCGGAGCGAGCAGACGCCACGCCAGCGCACCGGCCGCCAGCAGCAGCAGCCCCGCGAGCAACAGCCGGCCGAGCCGCAGACCGCCGCGCCGCGTGGTGGCCGGTGCCGTGCGCGTGGCGATCTCGGCACGCCCGGCCGGCAGATCAGTGGGATCGACGCGCTCCTGCATAGGCCAACTATATTGGGTGTTAACCGGAAATGCGCGACCTCGGGGCCCTCAGCCGCTGCTGCGCGGCGGGCCAGGCACCATTCGTCCGGCGGGTCGAGCATCGCAACCCGTATGCCAGGCGCCGATCCCCGCGCAAGGCGGCGCCGGCTTGCGCGCCGCAGCCACGGCATCGTCCGCCGACGCGACAGGGCTGTCCGCCCCGGCGACAGCGTCCAGGCGAGGGGAGCGTTCAGAACTCAGAACAGCGAATCGAGCAGCCAGATCAGGCCGGCCCATAGCGCGCCGGAGAGCAGCGCGATCACCAGCGCCGCCGCACCGAGCAACAGCCGCACCGCCCGCGCCTGCGACAGACCCGTCTGTTCCGCCTGGGTCGCCATGCGATCCATCGAATCAGGTCCCCGGCCCGCGAACCGCGTGACCCGGCGCTCACGCGGGATCATCACCCGTCACAAAG
Organism: Pseudomonadota bacterium; assembly: GCA_021818505.1. Classification (GTDB taxonomy): domain Bacteria; phylum Pseudomonadota; class Alphaproteobacteria; order Acetobacterales; family Acetobacteraceae; genus JAFKFJ01. Next base: position 6,721 of record JAKADX010000061.1, on the reverse strand, counting down.
CCAGGAGCCGGGATGTTTTCCCCGAGCACGGGAAAATGAGCTTCCTTGCACGGCCGGCGGCGTGTGACGGCGCCGCTGCGCAAGGTCGCATTACGCCGTCACGCCGGAGTGAGGATGTCGGCCAGTCCCTGCTCAAGCCGCGTCTTGGCCGCGACGCCGAGCGCGGCGATGGCCCGCGTCGGATCGCCGAGCAGGCGACAGGGCCGGGCCAGCCCCGCTCCAGCGCCGGGAACCACGCCAGGCCAAGCTGGAACTCGCCGGGTCGTGCAGGCAAGCGCCATCCGCCGGCAATGCGTCGCATGTCTCGACCGGCATCAGCCGATCACCTGGCGCAGCGCGTACCAGGCGCAGCCGATCCATTCGTGCAGCGCGAAATAGCTCTCCCGCCAGGCACCGGCCACGGGGATGAAATCGCCGATGCGCAGGCGCGGCACCGGATCGGCCGGCAGGGGCGCCGGGCTGACCAGCAGGCCGGTGCCGGCGAAGGCGATCAGCGCGCGGCGCATGTGCCAAGCATCAGTGACCAGATAGATCGAGTGGATGCCGGCCTGGTGCAGGATCGCCGCGGAAAGCCGCGCGTTCTCCCAGGTCGTGCGTGATCGCGGCTCCTGCCAACGGGGTGGCACGCCGAAATCCGCGGCCAGGGTGCGCGCCATCAATGCCGCGAGCGGCGACGCGTCAGGGCCGCCGACGGCGCCGCCACTGACCAGGATCGGCAGGTGGGTCGCCCGTGCCAGCGCCGCCCCGCCGCGCAACCGCGCCAGCGTCAGCCCGCCCACCTCCTCCGTCGCCAGCGGGCCGACGATATGGTGGACATCGCCCGCGAGGATGACGATGGCCTGCGGCGGCATCCCGGACGGCGCCGGCAGTCCGCGCTCCAGCGAGGCCAGCAGCAGTCCGGCAACGCCGGGCAGCGCCAGCAGCAGCAGCAGCGTCAGCGCCGCCACGGCAACGCGCCGCCAGCCACGCAGCACGGCGATGAGCGCCAGGGCCGCCAGATTGACCGGTGGCACAAGCAGCGCGGTGGCGACGGTGTGCGGCAGCATCCGCCTGACATGCCGCAAACGAATCGTCGCGCATAGCGGCGGATTGCAACGGCGCGCGATCCTGCGCAGAGACGCGGCGTGACCCCGCCGGCGCGCATCACCGTCGCCTCGCTCCGCGACCTCCGCTCCCTCAAGGCGGAGTGGCGGGGGCTGGAGCGTGACGCCGATCCATCGTTCTTCCAGAGCTGGACCTGGGTCGGCTGCCGCGCCGCGACGCGCTTTCCCGAGCCGTGGCTGCTGCGCGTGGAGCGCGGCGGCCGGTCGGTCGGCCTGGCTTTGCTCAACCGCCGCGACGGGCGGCTCTGGCTGAACGAGAGCGGTTCGGCGGAGCTCGATGCGCCGTTCGTCGAGCATAACGGCGTGCTGCTGGCGCGTGGCGAACGCGACCTGCTGCCGTCCTGCCTCGCCACCCTGCTGGGCGCGGCCGGGCGCCTGCACCTCTCGGGAGTCGACGCCGCCCACCTGGATGCGGCGCGCGCGGTCGCCGGCGTGCGGGTACGGCGCGAGAGCCTTGCCCCTTTCGTCGATCTCGCCGCGTTGCCGGAGGCGCCCGACGGCTACCTCGCCGGCCGTTCGGCCAACACGCGCCAACAATTGCGCCGCTCCGACCGCAGCTACGGCAGTGTCACGCTGCGGCGCGCCGGGTCGGTCGAGGAGGCGGAGGCGTTCCTGGATGCCCTCGCGGCGCTGCATCAGGCGCGCTGGACCGCGCGCGGCCAGCCCGGCGCCTTCGCCAACCCGGAGTTCCTGCGCTTTCACCGCGCGCTGCTGACGCGCGCCGTGCCGCGCGGCGAGGCGGACCTGCTGCGCATCGACGGCGATCGCGGCCCGATCGGCTATCTCTACAATTTCCGCCTGAACGGGCGCGTGTTCGCCTACCAGGGCGGCTTTGACTACGCGGGCGCGGGCCGACACGGCAAACCGGGTCTGACCTGCCACCACGCGGCGATCCGGCAGGCGGCGGCGGAGGGTGCGCGCGCGTATGACTTCCTTGCGGGTGCGGATCGCTACAAGCTGAGCCTCGCCGACGGCGCGACGCCGCTCTACTGGCTCACGGCGGCCTCCGCCCGTTCGGCGGCGGGGCTGGCGCTGCGGTTGGCCGACTGGGCGAGCACGTGGCGGAAGACGGCAAGCCGGCCGAGACTGGTCTCCTCCCGGCCGAACGGTTCGGCTTAGGCGCGCCTCGCCGTCCGTGCCAGGGGGCCGTGCCAATCCGCGCCGTCGCCTCTCCGGTCGCGGGAAGGTGGCGCAGCCGGTTCTCCACAAATGCGCCGTGATTCGCCCACGCCGCGTCCGGATACAGCGTCGCCGTCGGCCGGTCCGATCGGTGTGCGCCGCGCCTAGTAGTCCTTGTCCGACACGATCGGCAGCAGGAGGTCGTCGTCGTCGCTGCGGTTGAACATCGAGCCGATCGAGAAATTCAGCAGCGGACTGGCCGCCGGGATCGTCTGCACCGGCAGCAGCACACAGGAAACCGAGTGGATCGGGCAGTTGTTCAGCCGCACCGCGGAATCGGGCGTGGGCGAGACATCGCCGCTGCCCGCGGCGGCCTGTCCGCCCAACTCGTTGATCGTCCCGAACAGATCGGCCGAGACGCCGCCGCCGGGCGGATACACCACGGTCAGCGCCTTGAGGAACACGTTGCCCGCGGCGTGCCCGCCCTGACCCGGCCCGGTGGTGAGGTCGATCACCAGCCACGTGCTCGGCGCGTAGAGGCCGAGATTGGGGTCGAAGCTGACCGTGCCGCCGTTGATCGCGGTCACGCGCAGCACGCTGGTCGCACCCCCCAGCGCGATCACGTTGCTCCGCCCGGTCTGCGTCAACCCACCGACCGTGAAGAAGGCGCCCGCGTCCGTGGGATTGGTGGCGCTGGGCAACTGGGCGTTGGTGAAGGCGATACCGGTCGGCGCCGCCTCGCCGGCGGTCGCGATGGTGGCGCCAGGGGCAAGGGTCAGCATGTGACCCTCCGTGTCGATGACGATGCGCGGCGCGCTGATCATGCTGGTCAGCGTCAGCGCCGTCGCGTCGGTCAGGGTCAGGCTTTGTCCGGCAGCGAAGCCGGCAAGCTGGCCGACGGCGTTGCCGGTGCCGCCGAGCGACGCCGTGCCGCCGACGGTGCCGAGGCCGGTCAAGGTCCGGGCGGCCAGCACCGCCGACGCGGCCTCCGAGATGCCGCTGCTGGCGGCGAGGCCGACGGACGGCGCGGAAACCGACGCGCCCGGCCCCATCGCGATGGTCGGCGCGGTCAGCGTCATCTCCGCCGCGGCCGCCAGCGCGCCGGTGATGTCCAGCGCCGGGGCGGTGAGGGCGACTGCCGTGGCGCCGACCGGCCCGGCAACCGTCAGCGCGACGGCGTCGGCGAGCGCCAGGCTGCCGGCGGCGGCAAAAGCGCCGAGCGTACCGATGGCATTGTCGCCGGCCAGGAACGTCGCGGCACCGCCAATCGTGCCAACACTGCCGAGCGTCCCCAGCGACAGCGCCGCGCCGGACGCCTCCGTCACGTCGCCCGGCGTGGCGAGCAGCAACGACGGCGCCGTGAGCGTGCCCGCGAGCGTCACCGGCTCGCTGTCCGCCAGCGCCAGCGTCCCGGTCACGCCCATGTCGGCGAGCGTCGCGACCGCGTTGGCGGTGCCGTTGAAGCGGGCGTCGCCGTTGATGCCACCGCTGCTGGCCAGACGCGCGGCAAGGATCGTGCCGCCCGCCGCTTCGCTGACGCCGCCGCCGCTGGCGGATAGATCGACGTTGGCGCCGGCCTCGCCGACCAGCCCGCCCGCCGCGATCGTCACCGGGCCACCGGCAGCGATAACCGCCGGTGCGGCCAGGGTACCGCCGGAGGCCACCAGCAGCCCCGCCGGTCCGGTGGTGAGGTCGATCAGGCTCGCCGCCGTCACCGGGCCGCCGACGCCGATGCCGAGCGCGTCGCCGATATTGACCACGCTCGCCGCGACAGGCCCGGCGACCGCCAGCAGCGCGGAGTCCGCGAGTTGCAGCGTGCCGGCCACGGCAAACGGCCCGAGCACGCCGATCGCATTGCCGGTGCCGGCCAGCAGGGCATCGCCGGCGATGCCGCCGTTACTCACCAGCAGGCCACCGATCATCCGCGCCCCGGCGGCCTCGCCGATGCCACCGGCGGTGGTGGTCAGGTCGAGCGTGGCGCCATTCTGTCCCAGAACCGCGCCCGATGCGACGCCGATCGTCCCGGCGACGAGCGTCACCTGCGACGCAGCAAGGCTGCCGGTGACGCCGAGGCTGCCGGGCGTGGACAGGCTGGCGGTGCCGGCCGCGACCGGACCGGCGACGACGAGCGGCCCGGCATCGGTGAGCGCCAGCGCGCCGCCGACCGTCATGGCGCCGAGCGTGCCGATGCTGTTGGCACTCCCGGCAAAGCTGGCGCCGGCCTGCAGTCCGGCGGCGCTGGCCAGGGTACCCGCGTCGATCCGCGCGCCCGCAGCCTCGGCCAGCGGCCCGACGGCGGAGACATCGAGGGTGCCTGGCGCGGCCACTCCCGCCCCGGACGCGAGCGTGATCGCCCCGCCGCTGGCCAGCGTGACGTTGCCGCTGCCGGCAAGCTGGGCGGAGCCGGCGAGCGTCAGGCCCGCGGCGCCGGCCACGAGGCTGGCAGCGTCGCCGCTGGCGCTGACGTTGCCGGCGATGGTCAGGCCGGCCGGATCGGTGATCGAGATGGCGGTGGCTGCGCCGCCTGGGCCGCTGGCGACGGTGAGCGGGCCCGCGATCTGAAGTGCGGCAGCATCGAACAGCGTGAGCGGCCCGCCCTGCACGGTGAGGCCCCCGAGCGTGCCGACGGCATTGGCGGTGCCCGCGAGCGTCACCGCGCCGATGATGCCACGGCTGCTGAACAGTGTTGCCGCCTCGATCGCGGCCGCCGGGCTCTCGCTGATGCCGGCGCTGCTGCCCAGATCGACCAGCGCCCCCGCCTGCCCGAGCAGCCCGCCCGCGGCGAGCGAGATGCCGCCAGCATCCAGCGTCAGAGCGGGAGCGGCCACGGCGCCGATGATGTCGAGCGCCGAGGCATCGTCGATCGTCAGGCCGCCAGCGGCGGCGAAATTGCCGAGGGTCGCGATGCTGTTGGCGGTGCCGCCGAGCGTCACGTTGCCAACGATCGTGCCGCGGCTGCTCAGGGTGCCGATGGCGAGCGCCGGGTTGCCGCTTTCCTGCACGCTGCCGGCGCTACCGAGGGCGAGTACGCCGGCGGTGACGGGCCCGGCCAGCGTGATGCCGCCCCCGCCGCTCACCAATGTCACGCCGCTGCCGGAGAGCGCGCCCGCGGCCAGGATGCTGCCGGGCGCGGCGGCGGCACCGATGCTGACCTGACCGTGCGCGCCGACCAGACCGGCGAGCGTCAGGCTCGCCGCCCCGCCATCCTCCAGCACCAGGTCGCCGGTGGCGACGACGTCGTTCAGCGTGGCGACGGCATTCGCGGTGCCCGCCAGGTCGGCGGTGCCGCCGATACCGCTCGGGGCCGTCAGCGTCGCCGCCGCGATGCGGCTGCCGGCGGCCTGCGAAATGCTCCCCGCACTGACCGCGACGGTGATGTTGGCCGCCGGATCGCCGAGACTTGCCGCCCCGGCCAGCGTCACCGGCCCGCTGCTCGCCAGCGCGATGGCGGGCGCGTCGACCAGCGCCGCCGGGCCGAGCGCGATGCCGCCGCCGCCGGCGTTGAGCCCGATCGCGCCGCCGAGCACGCTGGCCGCGACGCCGAGGGTTGCCGCGTCCAGACTGACGGCATTGGCCGAGACCGCCCCGATGACCGCCAGCGAGCCGGTATCGACGACCGTCAGGCCGGAGGTCACGCTCAGCGATCCAAGTGCCGCGAGGGTGTTCGCGCCCAGGGCCAGATCGAGCGTCCCGGCGGTGCCGGTCAGCGTGCCGGCGACCAGGGATCCGGCCGTGGTCTCCTGAACCGTTCCGACATTGTTCAGCGCGAGGCCGCCGGTGCCGGCACCGAGGCGGATCAGCCCGGCCAGCGTCAGCGTCGGTGTCGGCGCAGCGAAACTCGCATTGGCGGCAGTGAAGGGACCAGCGATGGTGAGCGGTCCTCCATTGGCCAGCATGGCGTTGCCGCCGACTGTCAGGCTGCCGATGCTGGTGATGGCATTGGCGGGTGCGCCGAGCGTCAGATCCCCGGCGATGCTGCCGTCGCCGATCACCTGCCCGGCCGTGATCGCCCCACCGGTCTGCGTCACTGTGCCGGTGCTGCCGAGCGCCAGCACGCCGCTGCCGAGACCGACCACGCCGTTGAGACCGATTGCAGGGGCCGACAGCGTCGCGGTGGCTGCCGTGAGCGGGCCGTTGACGCCGAGCGCGGCGCCGTCGGCAAGGGCGAGCGTGCCGCCCAGCGCAAGGGCGCCGAGTGCCGTGATGGTATTGCGGCCCGCCGAGAGATCGAGATTGCCGTCGCCGCTGCCGGCGAGCGTGGTCAGGCTGAATGTCGCGCCCTTCGCCTCAAGCAGACTGGCGATGTTGTCGAACGTGCCGTTCGCCGCGCTGAACGGCCCCGAGATGGTCACCGTCGCAGTGTCGGCGAGGGTGAGGTTGCCGCCGACATGCAGGCTGCCGAGCGTGGCGATGTCGTTGACGCTGCCCGCGTCGCCCAGCGCCAGGTCGCCGCCGATCGTCCCGGCGCCGATCGCCCCGCTGCCGCTCAGCGTCCCGGC
>JAKADX010000091.1 GCA_021818505.1 Pseudomonadota bacterium | reverse complement strand
CCGATCTGGTGCCGCCGGACCAGCAGGTGCAGATGGTCGCCCATGTGCTGGAGACGCAGTTGGACCAGATGGTCTCGCAGGCGCGGTCCGATGCCGCCGTGCCGGCGGGTGGCGCCGCGGGGAATTGATCCGGATCAACGGCGCGACGCGGCACGCCGGTGCAGCGTGGGACGGTCATTACCGTCCCGAGGCACTGCATGTCATCGCAAACCGGCCGGCCCGCGCGGATCAGCCCGGCATCCCGCGTTCTCGCCGCCCTCGCCGCCGGCCTGCTCGGCGGCGTGCTGCTCGCCGCCACGGCGCAGGCCGCCGCCAACGACCCCGCGACGGGGACGCCGGTGAAGGTCACGCCGCACAAGCGCGGCGCCGGCCAGGTGTCCTCGGGCGCGGTGCTGCCGCCGGTGCCGCCCGCCACCGGCACGCAGGCGCATCCGGTGGCGTCCTGGGGCAAGCCGTTGCCCTACCCGATCATCATCGCCGACCGGCGCAACAACCGGCTGATCGAGGTGGCGCCGGACAAGCGCATCCTGTGGGAAATGGCTTCGCCCGATCTCGGCATCTATCGCGGCAACGACGACGTGTTCTTCTCACCCCACGGCAACCGCCTGATGGTCAACGAGGAGGACAATTACGACATCCACATCATCGATTTCGCCACGCGCGGGATCGTCTGGAGCTACGGCATGGCCGACGTGCGGGGGCGCGGGCCGAACCAGTTCGACTTTCCCGACGACGCGCACCTGCTGCCGGACGGGTCGGTGGTGACGGCGGACATCCGCAACTGCCGCATCATGTTCATCGACGTGGACAAGTCGCAGTTGCGCCACCAGTGGGGCAGCCCCGATTCCTGCCGCCACGACCCGCCGCGCGCCTTCGCGCTGCCCAACGGCGTCACGCCGATCGAGGGCGGCGATTTCATGGTGACGGAGATTCCCGGAAGCTGGATCACGCGGCTGACCGCGGACGGAAAAGTGGTGTGGAGCATCCGCGCGCCGCACGTCCACTACCCTTCCGACGCCTACCCGACGCAGGACGGGCAGGTGATCGTCGCGGACTACGCCAAGCCGGGCGGGGTGGTGATCTTCGATCCGCACAGCGGCAAGGTGACGTGGGAATATCGTGAGCGCAGCGGCGAGGCGATGCTGAACCATCCCTCGCTGGCGATGGAACTGCCGAACCGCGACGTGGTGCTGAACGACGACGAGCGTCACCGCGTGCTGGTGATCGACCGGCAGAGCAAACGGATCATCTGGCAGTACGGCACGACCGACAAGCCGGGCCACGCACCGGGCTTCCTCGCCTCCCCCGACGGGCTCGATATCGACGTCTTCCACGACTGGCGGGCGGCGCTGAAGTAGCGCCCACGGTCAGGGACGGACGACGCGCCCACCGGGCAGCGGGCGCGGCACGCCGGTCGTGCCGGGAAAACTCAGCGGCAGGCCGCGTTCCACGCGCACGGCCAGATGGGCAAAGCACTGCGCCTCCAGCGCGTCGCCGTCCCAACCGACCGCCTCCACCGCCGCCACCGGCGCCGGCAGGCGGGCGGCCAGCGCCGCCATGATCGCCGCATTGCGCCGCCCGCCGCCGCAGACCAGCCAGCGGCGTGGCGCCGCCGGCAGGGCCGTGCGCCCGACGGCCTCGGCAACGAAGGCCGCGAGCGTCGCCGCACCGTCCGCCGGCGACAGCGCATCGAGGCCGCTTGCCGCCAGGGCGGCGGAAAAATCCAGCCGATCGAGCGATTTCGGCGCCGGCCGGGCAAAATAGGGGTGCGCCAGCAGCCGCCCGAGCACGGCGGCATCGGCGCGCCCGGCAGCGGCAAGCGCGCCGTCGCGGTCGAAGGCCGCGCCGGTGTGGCGCCGCGCCCAGTCGTCCAGCGGGCCGTTGCCGGGGCCGGTGTCGCAGGCCAGCAGCGACCCGGCCGCGCCGACAAAGGTCACGTTGGCGACCCCGCCGATGTTGAGCACGGCGAGCGGCCGCTCCAGCCCCACCGCCAGCGCGGCGTGAAACACCGGCGCGAGCGGCGCGCCCTCCCCACCCGAAGCCACGTCGGCGCTGCGGAAGTCATGCGCGACCGGCAGGCCGGTGAGCCGCGCGAGGGCCGCCGCGTCGCCGATCTGCCAGGTGCGACGCTCGGCCGGCCGGTGCAGGATGGTCTGGCCGTGGAAGCCCACGATGTCCGTCTCCCGGCCGATCGCCGCCACCGCCTCGGCATGGCGCAGCGTCAGGCGCTCCGTCGCGTCCAGCAGCGCCGGGTCGTCGGGCGGCAGCGTCGGCGCGCGGTCGAGCAGGCGGCGCAGGTCGGCGCGCAGGGCGTCGTCATAGGGCAGCGTCAGCGCCGGGCCGAACGCCGCCACGCGCTCCCCGTCCGTCTCCAGCCACGCGGCATCGACGCCATCGAGGGAAGTCCCGCTCATCAGCCCGATCGCGCGCGGCATTCCAGCCTCCCGTCCCGCTATGCTAGGCGTCCCGCGACGTGAGGTCCGACGCCGGAGAGACCATGCCATCCAGCGATTTCCTGCGCGAGGCGAGCGCGCGCGGCTTCGTTCACCAGTGCACCGACACCGAGGCGCTGGACGCGGCGCTGTGCGCGGGCACGGTCAGCGGCTATATTGGCTTCGACTGCACCGCCGACAGCCTGCATGTCGGCTCGCTGGTGCAGATCATGCTGCTGCGGCTGATGCAGCGGCATGGGCACCGGCCGGTGGTGCTGATGGGCGGCGGCACCACGCGCATCGGCGATCCGTCGGGCAAGGACGAATCGCGCCAGTTGCTGTCGGACGCACAGATCGCGCGCAACATGGCCGGCATACGGCGCGTGTTCGACCCGTTCCTGGCGTTCGGCGACCGCGCGCCGGCGGCGCTGATGCCGAACAATGCCGACTGGCTGGACAAACTCGGCTACATCGACCTGCTGCGCGAGGTGGGCACGCATTTCACCGTCAACCGGATGCTGACGTTCGATTCGGTGAAGCTGCGGCTGGAGCGCGAGCATCCGCTGACCTTCCTCGAATTCAACTACATGATCCTGCAGGCTTACGATTTCCGCGAGCTGTACCGGCGCCACGGCGTGACGTTGCAGATGGGCGGATCGGACCAGTGGGGCAACATCGTCTCCGGCATCGAGCTGGTGCGCCGCACCGATGGTGCGACGGTGTTCGGCCTGACGACGCCGCTGCTGACCACCGCATCGGGCGCCAAGATGGGTAAGACCGCGCAGGGCGCGGTGTGGCTGACCGCCGATCGGCTCAGCCCTTATGAATACTGGCAGTTCTGGCGCAACACCGAGGACGCCGACGTGGGCCGCTTCCTGCGCCTGTTCACCGAACTGAAGCTCGATGAGATCGCGCGGCTGGAATCGCTCGCCGGTGCGGAGATCAACGAGGCGAAGAAAGTGTTGGCGACCGAGGCGACCGCGCTGGCGCACGGCCGCGCCGCCGCCGATCAGGCCGCCGCGACCGCGCGCGCGGCGTTCGAGGAGGGCGAGGCCGCCGCCACGCTGCCCAGCGTCCGTGTCGCGGAGACTGAGTTGGAGCAGGGCGTCCCCGCTTTCGTCCTCCTGGTAGATGCCGGCCTTGCCGCATCGAACAGCGAAGCAAAGCGGCTGATCCGTCAAGGCGGCGTGCGAGTAAATGACGCCACAGTTCAGGATGAGTGGTTCATAATAACAGCCGCGCATCTGCGCGACGGCGCCATCAAGCTGTCCAAGGGGCGCAAGCACCACGTGCTGGTGCGGGCGGAGTAGGCTCAAAGCCCGGTCGCGAACTTCGCCATCACCACGATGATCGCGACCTGCAGGCTGCCCTGCAACGCCACCGCATAGACGTACCGTTTCATCAGCCGGCCGACGCGCGGCAGGTCGGGCGCCGGCTTGCGCATCTCCAGATAGACCAGCAGGTTGGTCGGCAGCAGCACGCCCAGGCCCTGCACCGTCAGGATCGCGACGATCACCAGTGCGGCCAGCACCCAGCCATAGCCGGGCCAGGGCAGGTCGAGGAAGCCGAGCTGGCGGGCATGGATCCAGCCGGCGGTGCCGGTGATGATGGCGAGCGTGGGCAGCAGGAACAGGGTTTTCGGCATCAGCCGCAGGATCATGGCGCGCTGCGCCGGCGGCGGCAGGCGGCGCATGATCGGGCCGACCACGAAGCCCATGAACAGGTCGATGCCGGTCCACAGCACGCCGCACATGACATGCACGAAGTTCAGCGCCCAGCGGTTGTCCAGCGCGATCACCCCGGCGAGCACGGCGAAGGCCAGCGCCACCCAGACCAGGTTGCGCAGGTCGATGCCCGGACCGTCGATCAGGTCCGCCGTCGCCGCCTGAGACATGACGTTTCCCGCAACGGTTCCCCGCTGCGCCGAGGCTACCCCGGATTATGCACGAGGGCACGGGGGGATTGTGGCGCAGGCGTCGTGGCGCGGCGTGACGCGCCCGGTGAGCGGCGGTTGGCAGGCTTGGCGATGGCGGGCGTTCGGGGTTGAGGGGACGTGGCGG
>JAKADX010000090.1 GCA_021818505.1 Pseudomonadota bacterium | reverse complement strand
CTCTGCGTCGCCAAGGGCCTGTCGCCGGCCGAGGCGGCGCTGATGTCGATCCTGGTCTTCGCCGGCGGCGCGCAGTTCGCCGCGGTCGAGCTGTGGACCTACCCCGTGCCGGTGGCGACGCTGCCCCCGCTCTCGCCCCCGCCGCCCGCGCCGCCGGCGGCAGGTGCAGCGGAGCCATCCCTGACCATGGCAGCGGCGCCGGCGCCGGCGCCGCACGTGGCCGCCGGCGCCGCGCGGGGTGACGCTGCCCCGCCAGGCCCGTCCGTGGTCCGCCCGGCGCAGCCACCGCCGGGGGCCGCCGAGGCACCAGCCGGCGAACCTGCCCAAGACCTGCTCCCGCCGCCGGTGCCGACAGTCGTCGCTGGCATAGCGCCGGCTCCTCCGCCGGCCGCGCCCGGACCGCAAGCGCCGGCTCGGGCCGCATCGGCTCTTGCCGATCCTGCCTCACCCGCGCCCCACCCTGCGGCCGTCGCGGCCGTGCCGCAGGTGGCGGCGGCGGTGGTGCGCGTCGCGGTCGGACACGCCGCCACGCGGCTCGACGTGACCTTGCAGCCGGACGCGCTGGGGCGCGTGCGGATCCGCATCGACCATGCGGCCGACGGCACCGCCGCGGTACGCATCGAGGCGGAGCACCCGCAGACGCTCGCCGCTCTGCATCGCGACCAGCCGGCGTTGCAGGCCGCACTCGACCGCGCCGGGATGCCGGGCGCGCGCAGCCTGTCCTTCGCGCTCGCCACGCCGGCGGCGGACAGCGGGAGTGGTTTCGCGCACGACGAACACCGCCGCCGCCAGCGCCGGCAGCCCATGACCCACGCGCGCGCAGTCCGTCTGCGCGATGCCATCGACATCACCGCATAGCCAGGAGGCCGCTCATGTCCGGCAGCATCACCAGCAACAGCGCCCTGCTCGGCGCCGCCGACGCCGCCGCCGCGAGCGCGGGAAGCAGCACCGGCAGCAGCAGCACCGGCGGCACGAGCGGCACCGCCGCTGCCGCCGGCACGGTGAACAGCGCCGGCACCGCCAATCCGCTCGCGTCGCTGACCAGCAATTTCCAGGATTTCCTGTCGATGCTGACGACGCAGTTGCAGAACCAGGATCCGACCGCGCCGATGGACAGTTCGCAGTTCACCACCGAACTGGTGCAGTTCACCGGCGTGGAGGCGCAGATCCAGGGCAACAGCAGCCTGACGCAACTGATCCAGCTTGCGCAGGGCGGCGCGGCGTTGCAGGCGGCGCAGATGATCGGCAAGACCGTGCAGGTCAACTCCAGCCAGCTCACTCTGCAGAACGCCAGCGCCACGATCGATTTCACCGCGCCCGCCGCCGGCCCGGCGGCGATCGCGATCTACAGCGGCTCAGGGCAGAAGCTGTTCGACACCGTGGTCAGCGCCGCCGCCGGCAGCAACACCTGGACCTGGAACGGCAGGACCGCAACCGGCGCAATCTTGCCCGACGGAATCTACAACGTCGCGGTCGAGGGGGCGGCGGCCGGCGGCGGCACGGCGGCGCTGCCGTTCACCGTGCAGGGCACCGTCACCGGCGCGCGGCCGACCAAGAGCGGCGTCAATCTCGATCTCGGCGCGCTCAGCGTCGGGCTTTCGTCCCTCGCGGCGGTCAGGAACTAGGCGGACTTGGCCAGCACGTCGAACTGCTTCAGCCGCGCCACCAGCGCCGGCATGTCGCGCAGCGCGATCATGTTCGGCCCGTCGCTCGGCGCATGATCCGGGTCGGGATGCGTCTCGATGAACACGGCGGCCACACCGACGGCCAGGGCCGCGCGCGCCAGCACCGGCGCGAATGCGCGCTCCCCGCCCGAGGCGCCGCCCTGCCCGCCCGGCTGCTGCACCGAATGCGTGGCATCGAACACCACCGGATAGCCGCTGCGCGCCATGATCGGCAGCGCGCGCATGTCGGAGACCAGCGTGTTGTAGCCGAAGCTGGCGCCGCGCTCACACAGCAGGATGCGGTCATTGCCGGTGGAAGCAATCTTCGCCGCGACATGCGCCATGTCCCAGGGTGCCAGGAACTGGCCCTTCTTGACGTTGACGGCGCGTCCGGTGCTGCCCGCGGCGAGCAGCAGGTCGGTCTGGCGGCAGAGGAAAGCGGGGATCTGCAGCACATCCACCGCCTCGGCCACCGGCGCGCAGTGTTCCGGCAGATGCACGTCGGTCAGCACCGGCATGGCGAAGCGTTCGCGCACCTGTGCCAGGATCGCCAGGCCGTGCGCCATGCCGACGCCGCGCGCGGCACCGAGGCTGGTGCGGTTGGCCTTGTCGTAGCTGCTCTTGTAGATCACGCGCACGCCGGTCGCCGCGGAGATTTCATCGAGTGCGGCAGCGACTTCCATCGCGTGCGCCAGGCTCTCGATCTGGCACGGGCCGGCGATCAGCACGAACGGGCGGTCATTGGCGATCGCGATGCCGCCGACATGCACGGTCCGCGGCGCGGCGTCGGGCGCGCTCATACCAGCCGCGCCTGCCGCACCGCGGCGGCGATGAAGCTGCGGAACAGCGGGTGCGCATCGAACGGCTTGGATTTCAGCTCGGGATGGAACTGCACGCCGACGAACCAGGGATGGTGCGGCAGCTCGATCGTCTCCGGCAGCACGCCGTCGGGCGACATACCGCAGAACCGCAGCCCCGCCGCCTCCAGCACTTCGCGATAGCGCACATTGACCTCATAGCGATGGCGGTGCCGTTCGCTGATCTGCGTGGTGCCGTAGATGTCGGCGAGCAGGCTGTCATCGGCCAGCACCGCGGGATAGGCGCCGAGCCGCATGGTGCCGCCGAGCGCGTCACCCTCGGCGCGCCGCTCGATCGCGTTGCCGCGCGCCCATTCGGTCAGCAGGCCGACCACCGGCTCCTCGCACGGCCCGAACTCCGTCGAGGAGGCGCGCGCGAGGCCGGCGAGGTTCCGCGCCGCCTCGATCACCGCCATCTGCATCCCGAAGCAGATGCCGAAGAATGGCACGCGGCGTTCGCGGGCGAACCGCACCGCCGCGATCTTGCCCGGCGTGCCGCGCTCGCCGAAGCCGCCGGGCACCAGGATGCCGTGCACGCCCTCCAGCCGCGCCACCGCGTCGGGCTGCTCGAAGATCTCGCTGTCCATCCAGTCCAGCGCCACGCGCACGCGGTTGGCGATGCCGCCATGCGCCAGTGCCTCGGCGAGCGATTTGTAGCTGTCGAGCAGGTTGGTGTATTTGCCGACCACGGCGATGCGCACCTCGCCTTCCGGCGCGCGCACCGCCTGCACGATGTCGCGCCAGCGCGACAGGTCGGGCGCCGTCTCGTGCGGCAGGCCGAAATGGCGCAGCACCTCGCGATCGAGACCCTCGGCGTGATAGCTCATCGGCACGCCATAGATCGTGTCCACGTCCAGCGCCGCGATCACCGCCTCGGGCCGCAGATTGCAGAACAGCGCGATCTTGCGTCGCTCGTTGTCGGGGATCGGCCGGTCGGCACGGCAGATCAGCATGTTGGCCTGGATGCCGACATTCAGCAGTTCCTTCACCGAATGCTGCGTCGGCTTGGTCTTCAGCTCGCCGGCCGAGGGGATATACGGCACCAGCGTCAGATGCACGAACATCGCGCGCGCGTGGCCGAGTTCGTTGCCGAGCTGGCGGATCGCCTCCAGGAACGGCAGACTCTCGATGTCGCCGACGGTGCCGCCGATCTCGATCAGCGCGAAATCGGCCGGACGGCCGTGCGCGTCCAGCACGTCGCGGGTGATCACGTCCTTGATGGCGTCGGTGATGTGCGGGATCACCTGCACGGTGGCGCCGAGATAGTCGCCCCTGCGTTCGCGCGCGATCACGTCCGAATAGATGCGCCCCGTCGTCGCGTTGTCGGCGCGTGTCGCATGCACGCCGGTGAAGCGCTCGTAATGGCCGAGGTCGAGGTCGGTTTCCGCCCCGTCATCGGTGACGAACACCTCGCCGTGCTGATACGGCGACATCGTGCCCGGATCGACATTGAGATACGGGTCGAGCTTGCGCAACCGCACGCTATAGCCGCGCGCCTGCAACAGCGCGCCGAGTGCCGCCGATGCGATGCCCTTGCCGAGAGAGGAGACCACGCCGCCGGTGATGAATACGAACCGCGTCATGGGCGGTCAGTATAGCGGCGGGACCGAGTCGGCGGAATGCGCCGCGCGCGCATTGCCGCCGCCCGCGCGCCGCACCGGCCGATGCGGCGGCGTCGGTCAGGGTGCGCATTTTCCTCTTGCCCGGCCGGTCGGTCATATGCTCTAACATTTCCTGTGAGCGACACTCTCCTCCTCCCCCCGGCCGAACGCTTCGCCCGCGTCATCGAGGCGGTGTTTCAGGCGCTGGCCGCGCAGGGGGTGCGGGGCACGCTGGTCGGGCCGCTGCTGCTGCTGGTCTGCGGGCGGCTGCGCCGTGCCGCCGCCCGCGTGGTCAGGCTGGCCGCCGCGCTTCAGGCCGGCACGCTCCGCATCCGCCCCGCCCGCCACCGCCCGCCGCGCCGCAACCCGCCGGCGACCGTGCCGCCAAAGCCGCGCCTGCCGCGCAGCTTCGGCTGGCTGGTCCGGCGGGT
>JAKADX010000089.1 GCA_021818505.1 Pseudomonadota bacterium | reverse complement strand
GGTCGATTGCGCCAACGGCGCCGCCTATCGCGTCGCTCCCACGGTGCTGTGGGAACTCGGCGCCGACGTGATCCCGCTCGGCGTCGCGCCCGACGGGTTCAACATCAACCGCGACTGCGGCTCGACCGCGCCGGACGCGATGCGCGCCGAGGTCCGGCGGCATCAGGCGCATCTGGGTCTCGCGCTCGACGGCGATGCCGACCGGCTGATCCTGTCCGACGAGACCGGCACGGCGATTGACGGCGATCAGATCCTGGCGCTGATCGCGCGCACCTGGGGCGAGAGCGGGCGGCTGGCCGGCTCGGGCGTGGTCGCCACCGTGATGTCCAATCTCGGGCTGGAGCGGTTCCTGGCCGCGCGGGGCCTCACGCTGCATCGCACGCAGGTCGGCGACCGCTACGTCGCCGAGAAGATGCGGGCCGCGGGCATGAATGTCGGCGGCGAGCAGTCCGGCCACATGATCCTGTCCGACTACGCCACCACCGGCGACGGGCTGCTGGCCGCGTTGCAGGTGCTGGCGGTGCTGGTCGAGCAAGGGCGGCCGGCAAGCGAGGCGTTGCGCCTGTTCGTGCCGTTGCCACAACGGCTGCGCAGCGTGCGCTACGCGGGTCCGTCGCCGCTTTCCGCGCCATCGGTCCGGGCGGCGGTGACGGAGGCGGAGGCGGCGCTGGCCGGCAACGGCCGCCTGCTGATCCGCACGAGCGGCACCGAGCCGGTGGTGCGGGTGATGGCGGAAGGCGAGGACGAGGCGCTGGTGGAGCGGCTGGTTGCGTTCCTGTGCGACCGCATTGCCGAGGCGGCGGCGGCGACTTCTGCCGACGCGGCGTGACGCGGCGGGCCTGATGCGCGGCCGGGTGCTGGTGGTTGCCGGCTCCGATTCGGGCGGCGGCGCCGGCATCCAGGCTGATATCAAGACGATCACCGCGCTCGGCGGGTTTGCCATGACGGCGGTGACGGCGCTGACGGTGCAGGACACGCGCGGCGTGCATGACGTGCTGGCCGTGCCGCCCGCGTTCGTCGCCGCGCAGATGCGCGCGGTGCTGGACGATCCGGGCGCCGATGCCGTGAAGACCGGCATGCTGGGCGATGCCGCGACCGTCGCCGCCGTGGCCGAGGTGCTGGCATCGCGGCCGGCGCGTCTGCCGCTGGTGGTCGATCCGGTGCTGGCGGCGAAGGACGGCCGCCCCTTGCTCGCGGAGTCCGCGCGGAAGGTGTTGACGCAGGACCTGCTACCGCTCGCGACCCTGTTGACCCCGAACGTGCCGGAGGCCGAGGCGCTGACCGGCCTCGTCATCGCCGACCGGGCGGCGATGCGACCGGCGGCGGAGGCGCTGCTGGCGCTCGGCGTGCCGGCGGTGCTGCTCAAGGGCGGGCACCTGCCCGGCGGGGACGTGATCGACCTGCTGGCCAGCGCTGAGGGGATGCAGGAATTCCGTGCCCTCCGCATCGCTTCCCGCCACACGCACGGCACCGGCTGCACGCTGGCGAGCGCGGTGGCGGCAGGGCTGGCGCAGGGGATGGATCTGGCCGGCGCGGTGGCGCGGGCGCGGGCCTATGTGCGGGCCGCGATCGCATCGGCTCCCGGCTTCGGTGCCGGGCACGGGCCGCTGAACCACGCCGTCACAATGGACCCGGCGCGGCTCGTTACGTAGGCAGCAGGCGCACGGACAGTTCCGCCTCGGCGCGTCCGCCGGGCGGGATGTGCAGCAGGCCGGGCTTGTCGGTGAAGTCGCCCGCGAAGCCGGCCGGGTCAGCGTGGCCGCACCACGGCTCGATGCACAGGAAATCACCCTGCGGCTTGCTCCACAGGCCAAGCTGCCGGAACCCGTGCCACATCACCTCCACGCCCGGCCCGCCTGGCGCACGAAACTGCACCGCGGGGCTCGCTACTTCGTCGAGGATGATGGCATCGTCGGCGAACAGCGATTCATTGAGCCGCAGAATGTTGCCTTCGATCGGGGAGGGGAACCGCTCGGCCCGCAGCAACCCGCCGTCGAGGCGACGGATCGGCGCGGGCTCCGGCAGTGCGAATTCCAGCACATGCGCGTCCTTCGCCACGCCCTCGCGCAACGGCCAGCGGAACGCCGGATGGGCGCCGAAGGAGGCGTGCAGCACGGTGCCGGCGGGATTGTCGAGGGCGTAGCCGATGGTCAGCGTGTCGCCCGCGACGGCGTAGGTGACCTCCAGCCGGAACGCGAAGGGAAACACCTCCCGCGTGGCCGCGTCGTCGGTCAGCACGAAGCGGCATACCGTCGCGTCCCGCTCGGCCAGCGCGAAGCGCCGGTCACGGGCGAAACCGTGCTGACCCAGCGTGTAGCTGCGTCCGCCCAGTCGCAGCGCGTCGCCGGCGAGGCGGCCGACGATCGGGAACAGCACCGGCGCGTGCCGCGGCCAGGCCGGCCCGGCCTGCCAGAGGAATTCGCGTCCGGCCGCGTCGGTAAGCGAGCAGAGTTCCGCGCCCTCGGCCTTGATCGTCGCGGCGATGCCGGAAGCGGCGATGCGGTAGCGGTCGTCTGCGGACATGCGACCCCCCTGTCCCGGTTGCGTCGCATCGGCGCTTACACCGCGCCGACGGCGCTGCCGAGGCCGCTTGCCACCGCCTGACGTGACCATTGCAATGCCGGCCCGGCTGGGCTATCCGGGCGGCGGGTCACGCCCCCCCACCGGGGCGCTTCTCTTCTGCAAGGGAGAGCCGCAATGGCACTTGCCGCCGCCAGGCCGGACGTCCGTCCGGCCAACCCCCATTTTTCCTCCGGCCCCTGCGCCAAGCGTCCCGGCTGGTCGCTCGCCGCGCTCGCCCCCGCGTTGCTCGGCCGCAGCCACCGCGCGCGCGAACCCAAGGCGCGGATTGCCGAGGTGATCGCGCGCTCCCGCGCCGTGCTGGAAATGCCGGCCGACTGGAGGCTTGCCGTCGTCCCGGCCTCCGACACCGGCGCGGTGGAGATGGCGCTGTGGTCGCTGCTCGGGCCGCTGCCGGTCGATGTGCTGGCGTTCGAGAGCTTCTCCCAGGCCTGGGCGACCGACATCGTCAAGCAACTGAAGCTGCCGGCGACGCGTGTGCTGGAGGCGCCGTACGGGCGTCTGCCGGACCTCGCGCAGGTTTCGCCCGCCCATGACGTCGTGCTGGCCTGGAACGGCACCACCGCCGGCGTGCGGATCCCCGACGGCGACTGGATCGCGGCCGACCGCGCCGGCCTGGTGATCGCCGACGCCACCTCGGCTGCGTTCGCCATGCGCCTGCCCTGGGACAAGCTCGATGTTGTCACCTGGTCCTGGCAGAAGGTGCTGGGCGGGGAGGCGGCGCACGGGATGCTGGCGCTGTCGCCGCGCGCGGTCGCGCGGCTGGAGAGCCACAAGCCGGCATGGCCGATGCCGAAGATCTTCCGCCTCACCTCCGGCGGCAAGCTGAACGAGGGGCTGTTCGCCGGCGAGACGATCAACACGCCCTCGCTGTTGTGCGTCGAGGATGCGCTGGACGGGCTGCGCTGGGCCGAACGCATCGGCGGCCTGCCGGCGCTGATCGCGCGGTCGGAGGCGAATCTGGCGGCCATCGCCGGCTTCGTCGCGAGCCGGGACTGGATCGACTTCGTCGCCGAAGTGCCGGCGACCCGTTCGCCAACCTCGATCTGCCTGAAGCTGACCGCGCCCTGGGTCACCGCGCTGAACACCGACGGGCAGGCGAAAGTGGCGAAAGAGATCGCGGCGATGCTGGAGCGCGAGGGCGCGGCGCTCGACATCGGCGGCCATCGCGATGCGCCACCGGGCCTGCGCATCTGGGGCGGGGCGACGGTGGAGTCCGACGACATCGCGGCCGTGCTGCCGTGGCTCGACTGGGCCTATGCCCAGGTGGCGCCGGCGGCCGCGCAGCAGGCGGCGTAGTTCCTCGCAATCCTTCCCGTCATGCCCGGCCTCGTGCCGGGCATCCACGCGGCCGTGCGGCGCAAGGACGTGGATGGCCGGGACAAGCCGGCCATGACCTGTGCAAGACAGGACAGACCCGACTCATGAAAGTCCTCATCAGCGATAAGCTTTCTCCGGCCGCCGTGGACATCTTCCACGCCCGCGGCATCACGGCGGATGTGAAAACCGGCCTCGCGCCGGCCGACCTGCGCGCCATCATCGGCGACTACGACGGGCTGGCGGTGCGTTCGGCGACCAAGGTGACGCGCGAACTGCTGGAGGCCGGCACGAATCTGAAAGTGGTCGGTCGCGCCGGTATCGGCGTCGATAACGTCGATGTGAAGTCGGCGACCGCGCGCGGCGTCGTGGTGATGAATACGCCCTATGGCAACGCCATCACCACCGCCGAGCACGCCATCGCCATGATGTTCGCACTCGCGCGGCAGATCCCCGAGGCGAGCGCCTCGACCAAGGCCGGCAAGTGGGAAAAGAACCGCTTCATGGGCGTGGAGCTGTTCGGCAAGGTGCTCGGCCTGATCGGCTGCGGCAATATCGGCTCGATCGTCGCCGACCGCGCGCAGGGACTGAAGATGCGCGTCGTCGCCTACGACCCGTACCTGACCGAGCAGCGCGCGCTCGATCTCGGCGTGGAGAAGGTGG
>JAKADX010000060.1 GCA_021818505.1 Pseudomonadota bacterium | reverse complement strand
CCCGGGGCGCGGCGGCGATAGATCGCGTCATCGACCACCGTCGCCAGCCCGGCACTGTCATAGCCGCGATATTCCAGCCGCCGCAGCGCCTCCATCAGCACAGGCGACGCAACCCCGCCGCCGATCACACCGACAATGCCGCACATCAGGACTTCTTCCCGCGGTTTGCACGGAACCGCGCCGCGCGCCCCGGCTGCGCCTGCTGGCGCGCGCGGCCGAACGCCATCGCATCCGCCTCGACATCCTCTGTGATGACACTGCCGGCGGCGATGAAGGCGCCATCACCGATGGAAAGCGGCGCGACCAGCACGGCGTCCGAGCCGATGAACGCGCCGCTGCCGATGCGCGTGCGGTGCTTGGCGAAGCCGTCGTAGTTGCAGGTGATCGTCCCGGCGCCGACATTGGTTTTCGCGCCGATCTCGGAATCGCCGAGATAGGTGAGATGGTTCGCCTTGGCGCCCTCGCCGAGCACGGTCGCCTTCAGCTCGACGAAATTTCCGACATGTGCGCCGGCGCGAATATCGGTGCCGGGGCGCAGCCGCGCGAACGGCCCGACGATCGCGCCCTCCCCGATGCGGCAGCCGGTTAAATGGCAGAACGGCAGGATCTCCGCGCCGCTCTCCACGGTCACGCCGGGGCCGAACACGACGTGCGGCCCGACCGTGACGTCGGGCGCGAGCAGCGTGTCGAAGGCAAAGAAAACCGTCTCCGGCGCGATCAGGGTCGCACCACCCGCCATCGCCGCCTCGCGCAGCCCGCGCTGCACCGATGCCTCCGCCGCCGCCAGTTCGGCGCGCGAGTTGATGCCGCGCAACTCGCCATACGGCGCCTCGACAACGGCGACACGAGCACCCTCGGCCCGGGCCAGCGCCACCACGTCGGTCAGGTAGTATTCGCCCTTGGCATTGTCGCAGCCGACCCCGCGCAACCATGCGGCCATGCGCGGCGCGGACGCGCACAGGACGCCGGCATTACACAGGCCGACCATGCGCTCCTCCGCCGAGGCATCGGCCCATTCGACGATGCGCTCGACGAACCCGTCCGCGCCGATCACGCGGCCATAGCGGCCGGGGTCGTCGGGCCGCATGGCGAGCAGCGCCAGCCCGACATCGCCCGCCGCGCGCCGCGCCAGCAGCCGGCGCAGCGTATCCGGCGCGATCAGGGGATTGTCGGCATACAGCACCGCCACCTCGCCCTCGCCGAACAGGTCGGCGGCCTGCAAGGCGGCGTGCGCGGTGCCGAGCCGTTCGTGCTGCACCACCACCGGATGCGGCGCGGCGACGGCGGCGAGCCGCTCGCCCTCCGGCCCCACCACCACGACAATGCGGTCGAACACCTCGGCGACGCTGTCGATCAGGTGGCGCAGCATCGGGCGCCCGGCGAGCGGGTGCATCGCCTTGGGAAGGGCCGATTTCATGCGGGTGCCGAGACCCGCGGCAAGGATGATTGCGGTCGTGGGCATGACATCCGGGTAGCGGGGGCGTGGTCTTCGTGTCAAAGACTTCGCGATCACGCTTCATGTCGCCGCGAAACGAGGTTGCCTTGCCCGGTCCCCGCACGCTTCTGCTCGATCTCGACGGCACGCTGGTCGATTCGGTCCCCGACCTCGCCGCCAGCCTCGCCCGGCTGTTCGCCGCCCGCGGGCTGGCACCGCTGCCGCCGGTCGAGGTCGCGGCCATGGTGGGCGACGGCGTGCGCAAGCTGCTCGACCGCGCCTTCGCCGCACGTGGCGGCGCGCCCGACGAGCGCGACCTCGGCGATTACATGGCCGATTACGGCGCCCATCTGGCCGACGCGACGCGCCCCTATCCCGGCGCGGCAGCGGCGCTGGGCGGGCTGCGCGCGGCGGGCTGGCGCCTCGCCGTCTGCACCAACAAGCCCGAGGCGATGGCGCGCGGCGTGTTGACGGCAACCGGCCTGATGCCGCTGATCGACGCGGTCGGCGGCGGCGACAGTTTTCCCGTCCGCAAGCCCGATCCGGAGCATCTGCGCGCCACGCTGTCGCGCGCCGGCGGCGAGGCCGCACGGGCCGTCATGGCGGGCGATCACCGCAACGACATCGTCGCCGCCCGCGGCGCCGACATCCCGGTGATCTTTGCCGCCTGGGGCTATGGCCCGCCCGCGATGGCCGAGGGCGCGGATGCGATTGCGCGGGACTTCGCGGATCTGGCGTCAATCGCCGCGCGGCTGTGTCCGTAGCGTCCGCGTCAGCCGAACCGGAACGCCGACAGCGCCTTGCCGGCCAGGTGCTCGCCATAGACGTGGCGGCCGACATCCGCGCCGGCCGCGCCGGCCGCGACCATCAGCGGGATCAGATGCTCCTCCTCCGGATGGCAGACGCGCGCGAACGGTGCGGTCTCCCACTCGCGCAGCAGGGCGTCGCGGCGCTCGGGGTCCGGCGCGGTCGCGGCGGCCACCAGCCAGTCGTCGAAGGCCTGCGCCTCGGCATTCCCGCGGCCACTGAACAGCAGCCGCAGGTTGTGGTAGCTCATGCCCGAGCCGATGATCAGCACGTCCTGATCGCGCAGCGGCGCCAGCGCCCGGCCGATCGCCAGATGCGCCTGGGGGTCCAGCCCCTGTTGCAGCGACAGTTGCAGCACCGGGATATCGGCATCCGGGAACGCGACCTTGAGCGGGATGAACACGCCGTGGTCGAGGCCGCGGGTGCCGTCCTCCGCCGTCGCGATCCCGGCAGCGGCGAGCAGGCGCCGCACCTCGGCAGCGAGGTCGGGCGCGCCGGCGACCGGATAGGTCAGGCGATAGGTGTGCTCGGGGAAGCCATAATAGTCGAACAGCAGCGTCGGATGCGCGGCCGTGTTCACGGTCGGCCGCGGCGCCTCCCAATGGCCGGAGATCACCAGCAGCGCGCGCGGCCGCTGGGGCAGGCTGGCGGCGATGCCGCGCAGATATTCCGCCATCCGGTCCCACAGATGCGGCGCGGCTTGCGGCGGGTCCATGAAGAAGCACGGGCCGCCGCCGTGCGGAATGAACAGGGTCGGCTGGCGGGCGCTGGTGACGCTCATCTGATCGGGCTCCCGGAACGGCTGAAATATGGGAACGCGCTTCGATCCGCAAAACCGTGAGAGTCTCGATCGAACTGATCGATGCAGTCGATATGTTCAGTCCGACGCTGCGAGGCTGACCAGTTCCGCCCCGTCCTCCACAAGGTCGCCCGGGCGGCACCGCACCATCGCGACCGTGCCGTCGGCCGGGGCGACGATGCGCATCTGCACCTTCATCGCCTCCAGCAGCACCAGCACCGTCCCGCGCTCCACGTGCGACCCTTCCTCGACCAGCACGTCCAGCACGCGCCCCGGCATCGGCGCCAGCACGCGCCCGCCCGCTGCAAGGTCGGCGCCGGACGGCGCCAGCGGATCGAGGAAGCGCACCTCGGTCAGTACGCCGTCGCGGAACACGGAGACAACGTCGCCCTGCATCACGGCGCGCAGCCGCGTGCCGGTATCGCTGACGCGCAGCGCGACCACCCCCTCGCCCGCGTCGGCGGCCGATACCTCCGCCGGACCCTCGGGAAGACCGAGGCTGAAGCCACCATCCGGGCGCAGATGCGCGCGCAGCACGTGCTCAACCTCGCCGATGCGGACTGCGAAATCCTGCCAGCCCTCGCCGTTCAGCCGCCACGCTGTCGCGAGCGCCCAGGGCGACCACGGATCTGCGTCGCCGCCGGCCGCACGCGCAGCCGCCTGCTCCGCGCGCAGGCGGCGGAACACCGCCGCGGCCAGCACCTCGCGCCCGGGTGGTGGCGGCGGGCGCAGCAGCGCTTCAGCGTGGCGCGCGATGAAGCCGGTGTCGAGTTGCGCGTCACGGAATGCCGGATGCGCCGCGATCGCGCGCAGCAGTGGCAGATTCGTCTGCACGCCGCCGATCTCGTACTGCGCCAGCGCCCCCGACAACGCGCGCACGCAGGCGTCGCGGTCGCGCTCGTGCACGATCAGCTTGGCGATCATCGGATCGTAGTGGACCGAGATCGCATCGCCCTGGCGCACGCCTGTATCGACACGCACCCGCGCGCCCTCGGCCGGCGCACGCAGATGATGCAGCGTGCCGACGGAAGGCGCGAAGTCGCGCGCCGGATCTTCGGCATAGACGCGCATCTCGATGGCATGGCCGTCGATGCGCAAATCCTCCTGCCGCAGCGGCAGCGCTTCGCCGGAGGCGACACGCAACTGCCACTCCACCAGATCCTGGCCGGTGATCGCCTCAGTCACCGCGTGTTCAACCTGCAGGCGCGTGTTCATCTCCATGAAGTAGAACGCGCCGTCCTCGGCAATGAACTCGACAGTCCCGGCGCCGACATAGCCGACGGCGCCCGCGGCGGCGCAGGCGGCCTCGCCCATCGCCCGGCGACGTCCGGGATCCATGCCGGGCGCCGGCGCCTCCTCCACCACTTTCTGATGGCGGCGCTGGATCGAGCAGTCGCGCTCGAACAGCGACACGACATTGCCGCGCGCATCGGCGAATACCTGGATTTCGATGTGACGCGGGCGGGTCAGGTAGCGTTCGATCAGCACGCGGTCATCGCCGAACGCCGCGCGTGCCTCACCACGCGCGAGCGCCAGCGCGGCATCGAACTCGTCCGCGCGCGCCACCACGCGCATCCCCTTGCCGCCGCCGCCCGCCGAGGCCTTGATGAGCACCGGATAGCCGATCTCCGCCGCCGCCGCGGCCAGCACTTCCGCATCCTGGTCGTCGCCATGATAGCCGGGCACGAGCGGCACGCCCGCGCGCTCCATCAGTGCCTTCGCCGCCGCCTTCGATCCCATCGCGCGGACCGCCGCCGGCGGCGGGCCGATGAACACGACGCCGGCCGCCGCGCATGCTTCGGCAAATTCGGCATTCTCACTGAGGAATCCGTAGCCCGGATGGATCGCCTCGGCGCCGGTGGCGCGCGCGGCATCCAGGATGCGCGGGATCGACAGGTAGCTCTCACGTGCCGGCGCCGGCCCGATCCGCACCGATTCATCAGCGAGAGCGACGTGCATCGCCGAAGCGTCCGCATCGGAACACACCGCGACCGTGCGGATGCCGAGGCGGCGCGCCGTGCGAATGACGCGACAGGCGATCTCGCCGCGATTGGCGATCAGGATTTTGCTGAACATGCCGCTCACATGCGGAACACCCCGAAGCGCGACCCTGCGCCCCATCCCTCCACCGGCGCATTCAGCGACGCCGAGAGGCCGAGCGCCAGCACCATGCGGGTCGCCGCAGGATCAATCACGCCGTCATCCCACAGCCGCGCGCTGGCGTAATACGGGTGGCCCTGCGTCTCGTACTGCGCCTCGATCGGTACGCGGAAGGCGGCTTCCTCCTCCGCCGGCCAACTCTCGCCGCGCGCCTCGATATTGTCGCGCCGAACCTGCGCCAGCACCGAAGCTGCCTGCGTCCCGCCCATCACTGAGATTCGCGCATTCGGCCACATGAACAGCAGCCGCGGCGCGTAGGCACGGCCGCACATGCCGTAATTGCCGGCGCCGAAGCTGCCGCCGATGATGATGGTGAATTTCGGCACCGGCGCGGTCGCGACCGCGGTGACGAGCTTCGCACCGTCCTTGGCAATGCCGCCGGCTTCGTATTTGCGTCCGACCATGAAGCCGGTGATGTTCTGCAGGAACACGAGCGGAATGCCGCGCTGCGCGCACAGCTCGATGAAATGCGCGCCCTTCACAGCACTCTCGCTGAACAGCACGCCGTTATTGGCGAGGATGCCGACCGGATAGCCCCAGATGCGCGCGAACCCGGTGACCAGCGTCGTGCCATAGAGCGGCTTGAACTCGTCCAGCCGGCTGTCATCGACGATGCGCGCGATCACCTCGCGCACCTCGTACGGTTCGCGCAGATCGGCGGGCACGACGCCGTAGATATCCTCGGCGGGGTAGCGCGGCGCGATCGGCTCGGTGAGATCGGGCGCACGCGGCTTGGCGCGGTTGAGGTTGGCGATGATGCGGCGCGCGAGCCCGAGCGCGTGCGCATCGCTCTCCGCCATGTGGTCGGTGACCCCGGAGATGCGGCTGTGTACCTCGGCGCCGCCAAGGTCCTCGGCCGAGACGATTTCGCCCGTCGCGGCCTTCACCAGCGGCGGGCCACCGAGAAAGATCGTGCCCTGGCCGCGCACGATGATTGCCTCGTCGCTCATCGCCGGCACATAGGCGCCGCCGGCGGTGCAGGAGCCCATCACGACCGCGATCTGCGGAATGCCGGCGGCGGACATCTGTGCCTGGTTGTAGAAGATGCGACCGAAATGCTCGCGGTCGGGAAACACCTCGTCCTGGTTGGGCAGGTTGGCACCGCCGCTGTCCACAAGATAAATGCAGGGCAGCCGGTTCTGCAGCGCGATCTCCTGCGCGCGCAGATGCTTCTTCACCGTCATCGGGTAGTAGGTGCCGCCCTTCACGGTTGCGTCGTTGGCGATGACGACGCATTCGCGCCCGGTGATTCGGCCGATGCCGGTGATGATGCCGGCCGCGGGAACGCTTTCGCCGTACATGCCGTACGCGGCAAGCTGCGAAAGCTCCAGGAATGGCGAGGCCGGATCGATCAGCCGGCGGATGCGTTCGCGCGGCAGCAATTTTCCCCGCGACGTGTGCCGGGCGCGCGCGGCCTCGCCGCCGCCGAGCCGGATGTCCTCGACGTTTGCGCGCAGATCGGAGACCAGCGCGCGCATCCTCTCCGCATTGGCGGCAAATCCGGCTGAGCCGGGGTGAACGCCGGAGGCGATGACCGACATGCGCGCGTTGCCCTCCCTCCCGGTCTGCATCATTCTGCCGCGAATCATGGCATTGGCCGCAATGGCACGCAACCGGAGGGGACGAAGCATGAACGAACGGCCGGACATCGCGGTGATCGGCAACCAGCGCCCGCACACCTTCGCGCTGCTGGAGGCGCGGTTCACGGTGCATCGGGTGTTCGAGGCGCCGGACCCGCTGGCAGCACTGCGCGCGATCGGCCCGCGCGTCCGTGGCGCCGCCTCGAACGGCATGGCCGGCCTGTCGCGCGCGCAGATCGAGGCAATGCCGAACCTGGAAATCGTCGCCATCAATGGCGTCGGGCTGGAAACGACCGATCTCGACGCGGCCCGGGCGCGCGGCATCACCGTGGCGACCGCGCCGGTCCTGTATGACGACGTGGCCGATCTGGCGATCACGCTGGCGCTGTCCGCCTGCCGGCGGATCCCGCAGGCCGACCGCTTCGTGCGCAGCGGTCTGTGGGGCAAGCAGCCCTGGCCGCTGGGACGAAAATTCACCGGCATGCGCGCCGGCATCATCGGCCTCGGCCGCATCGGCACCGAGATCGCGGCACGGCTGGCGGCGTTCAAGACGACGATCGCCTATGCCGACCCGGTCGCGCGCGACGTGCCGTATCGCCGCTACGACGACGCGGAATCGCTGGCCCGGGAGAGCGACGTGCTGTTCCTCGCCGCCGCCGGCGGCGCGAAGGGCACGCGCCCGCCGATCGTGGGTCGCGCGGTACTGGACGCGCTCGGCCCGCAGGGCGTGTTCGTCAACGTCGCGCGCGGCTGGATCGTGGACGAGGCGGCACTGGTCGCGGCACTTGTCGAAGGCCGGCTAGGTGCGGCCGGGTTGGACGTATTCCACGACGAGCCGAGCGTGCCGCCGGCGCTGCTCACGCTCGACAACGTCGTGCTGACGCCGCACATCGCGAGTTCGACCGAGGAGACGATGCGGGCGATGGGCGAGTGCGTGGTCGGCAATCTGGTGTCGTGGTTCGAGGGCAAAGGGGCGCTGACGCCCGTTGCGATGTAGGACGTGCAACCATGAAACTCCTTCTCCGCTTCCAGAGGCGGAGAGGGGGGTTGACCCACGTGTACCTACGCCGCCTTCGCCTGCATCGCGATCCGGTTGAGGCTCTCCACGATCTCGCGCGCCAGCTTCATCCTCTCGAGCACTGTCATCTCGCGCACGATCGCGAGCTTGTGGTCCGGGCGCAGCTTCACCATTCCGCCCTTGCTTGCCAGCCACGACACCAGCCCCGAGGGGTTGCGGAAGGCATTGCCGCGGAAGGTCAGCACCATTCCTTTCGGTCCGGCCTCGACCTTTTCCACGCCGGCCTCGCGGCACAGGCGCTTGAGCGTCACCACCGCGAGCAGGTTCTCGACCTCCTCCGGCAGCTTGCCGAACCGATCGACCAGTTCCGCCGCCATCGCCTCGGTCTCCGCGTCCGAGGACAGCGCGCCGATGCGACGATACAGGCCAAGCCGCACAGGCAGGTCGCGAACGTACGAATCCGGGATCAGCACCGGCAGGCCAAGCGCGATATTCGGCGTCCAGTCGCGCGCCTCGACACGCTTGCGCCCGCGCTCGGCGCGCAATTCGGAAACGGCGTCCTCCAGCATCTGCTGGTAGAGTTCGATGCCGACCTCGCGGATATGGCCGGACTGCTCGTCGCCGAGCAGATTGCCCGCACCACGGATGTCGAGATCGTGCGACGCCAGCGTGAAGCCGGCGCCAAGGGAATCCAGCGTCTGCATCACCGTCAGCCGCTTCTCCGCCGCTGCCGACAGCCGGTGCGTCGGCGGCCAGGTCAGATAGGCGTAGCCGCGCTGCTTGCCGCGCCCGACGCGCCCGCGCAACTGGTACAACTGCCCCAGCCCGAACATGTCGGCGCGATGGATCAGCAGCGTGTTCACCGCCGGCATGTCGAGTCCGCTCTCGACGATGTTGGTCGAGAGCAGAATGTCATAGCGCCCGTCGCCGAACTCCGTCATCACGCGTTCGAGTTCGGTGGGCGCAAGCCGTCCGTGTGCCTGCGCGATCCGCGCCTCCGGCACGATTTCCGCCAGCCGCTCCGCCATGCGGCCGAGGTCCTCGATGCGCGGCACGACACAGAATACCTGCCCACCGCGGAACCGCTCGCGCTGCAACGCCTCACGGATCACCAGGCCGTCGAACGGCATGATGAAGGTACGCACCGCGAGGCGATCGACCGGCGGGGTGGCGATCAGGCTCATCTCCCGCACGCCCGTCAGCGCCAGTTGCAGCGTGCGCGGGATCGGTGTCGCCGTCAGCGTCAGCACATGCACGTCGGCCTTCAGCGCCTTCAGCTTCTCCTTGTGCGCCACGCCGAAATGCTGCTCCTCGTCGATCACCAGCAGGCCGAGATTGGCGAAGCTGACCCCCTTGGCCAGCAGAGAGTGCGTGCCGATGACGATCTGCACATCGCCCTCCGCGAGGCCACGCCGCACCTCCGATGCTTCCTTTGCGCCGACCATGCGCGACAGTTGCGCGACCTTCACTGGCAACCCTGCGAAGCGGGCCGCAAAGGTGCGGAAATGCTGGCGCGCCAGCAGCGTCGTCGGCACAACGACCGCGACCTGCGTGCCCGCCATCGCGGCGACGAAGGCGGCGCGCAACGCCACCTCGGTCTTGCCGAAGCCGACATCGCCGCAAATCAGCCGGTCCATTGGACGGCCCGATGCCATGTCCTCCAGCACGTCTGCGATGGCGCGCGACTGGTCCTCGGTCTCGGCGAATGGGAAGCGGGCGCAGAACTCGTCCCACGTGCCTTCCGCCGGGGCCATCACTTCGGCTTCATGCAGTCGTCGCTCGGCGGCGGTGCGGATCAGGGCCGCGGCCATGTCGCGGATGCGCTGCTTGGCGCGCGCCTTGCGCGTCTGCCAGCTCGTGCCGCCGAGTTTGTCCAGGGCGACGCCGGCGCCCTCGCTGCCGAAGCGCGACAGCATCTCGATGTTCTCGACGGGGAGGAAAAGCTTGTCGTCGCCGTCGTACAGGATGCGCAGGCAGTCGTGCGGCGCGTCGTTCACCGTCAGCGTCACCAGCCCGTCATAGCGGCCGATGCCGTGATCCTGGTGAACGACCAGATCGCCCTCGGCGATTTCGGTCGCCTCGGCGATGAACTGGTCGGCGCGCTTGCGGCGGCGCGGCGGGCGGCTGATACGCTCGCCGAGCAAGTCCTGCTCCGACAGAAAGGCGATGCGGCCGATGTCGGCGTCTTCGGCGACGAAGCCCCGCTCCAGCCCCAGCGTCACCAGAGCCGCGGTGCCGACCGGCGTACGCCGCGCCGACTCCCAGTCATCGGCAGGCTCGGACTTGAAGCCGTGCTCGCGCAGCAGGTGCGCGATGCGCTCGCGCGATCCGCGCGTCCAGGCAGCGACCATCAGCCGCCGCCCCTCGCCCTCCCAGCGTTGCGCCAGCGTCCGCAACTGCTCGAACGCCGATCCGCCCGAGGCCGCCGCCTGTGCGAGGATCGGCGCCGGCCGTCCGCCGCCATCGATGCCCTGGCCCTGGTCGGGCCGCGCGAACGGGGTGAAAGCGAAGGCCGGGCCGGCAGCCAGCATCGCGTCCCAACCAGCGCGATCCAGATAGAGCCGGTCAGGTGGCAGCGGGCGATACGGCGTCTCGCCGTCGCGCGGCAGGGCGCGGCGGGCGGCGTAGTGGTCGGCGATCATCTCGAGCCGCGCCGCCAGCACGTCATCGGCCTGATGGTCAAGGCTGACCGAGGCGCCCGGCAGATAGTCGAGCAGCGTCTCCATCGCGTCATGGAACAGCGGCACCCAGTGCTCCATGCCCGGATGCCGCCGCCCCTCGGAGATCGAGAGGTAGATCGGGTCATCCGCGGCGCCAGTGCCGAAAGCGTCGCGCCAGCCGGTGCGGAAGCGGGCGACCGATTCGGGGTCGAGGAACACCTCGCTGACCGGGCGCAGCGCCAGCCGCTCGATGCGCGCGCCGCTGCGCTGGGTGGCGGGATCGAAGGCGCGGATGCTCTCGATCGTATCGCCGAACAGATCGACCCGCACCGGCTCGCGCCTGCCGGCCGGGAACAGGTCGATGATGCCGCCGCGCATGGCGTATTCGCCCGGCTCCATCACCGTGCCGGCGCGGCCGTAGCCGTTGGCCTCCAGGAAGCGCGCCAGCGCCTCGGGCTGCACGGTGCCGCCGGTGGCCAGCGTCATGCTGGCGCCGGCGAAGACGTGGCGCGGCGGCACGCGCTGCACCAGGGCGTTGACAGTGGTCAACACGATGCGCGGCGTGGACGCCGGCTCCAGCAGGCGCGCGAGGGTGGCAACCCGCTCGCTGATCAGTTCCGGGTTGGGGGAGACGCGGTCATAGGGCAGGCAGTCCCAGGCCGGGAAGCGCAGCCGCTGCGTGTGCGGGGCGAAGAAGGCCAGCGCCTCGGCCATCCGCGCCATCCGGCTGTCGTCGCGGGCGACGTGCAGGAGCGGTCCGGGGTGCTCGCGGGCGCGGCGGGCGAGCAGGACCGCGTCCCACCCCTCTGGCGCGCCCCAGACCGGGGCGGTCATGGCACTGCCGCCTCACGCATCGCGCGCAGCAGCGGCGCGGCGTCGTCCGGCAACGGGCGCCTGCCGGTCAACCAGTCGGCGAGGTCAGGGTCGGGCAGGTCCAGCAGCGCCTCCAGCGCGTCCATCTCGGCATCGGTGAACAGGTCGATCCGGCTTGTCACGTAGCCGCCGACCAGCAGGTCGGTTTCGTGCGTGCCGCGATGGGTGGCGCGGAACAACGCACGGCGCCGGCGCGCGTCGCGCGGCGAGTCAGAAGGATCAAGCATCGCGGTTGCCATATAGTCGGGCGTTTGGTCAGTGTCAGCCGTGCAACACGACCGACTCGCCCCGCTTTTCGCACCCCTGACCAGCCTGCGCGGCCTCGGCGAGCCGCGGGCGCGACTGGTGGCGCGCGCCGCCGGCGGGGATCGGGTGATCGACCTGCTGTTCCACCTGCCCGAGTCATATATCGACCGCCGCCAGAGAGTCGCCCTGCGCGCCCTGCCGGCCGGCCGGGTCGTGACGGTCACGGTCGCCGTGGTCCGAATCGAACGTCCGGCAAACGCCCGCCAGCCGACACGCGCGGTGGTGACCGACGGGACCGGCTTTGCCGAGATCGCCTTCTTCAAGGGCTTCCCACACGCCCGGCTGCCGGTCGGCGCGCGGGTGGTGGTGTCCGGCAAGGCCGATGAGCGGCGGAGCTTCGTTCACCCTGACCACATCGTGCCGGAGGACGCTGCAGCGCGGCTGCCCGATGTCGAGCCGGTCTGGCCGCTGACTGCCGGCCTGTTCCCCTGGCACCTGCGCGGGCCCATCGCCGATGCGCTCGACCGCATTCCGGACCTGCCGGAGTGGCAGGACGCCGCCCTGCAGCGCCGCGAAGGCTGGCCGGGCTTTGCCGGGGCGCTGCGCGCGCTGCACGCGCCGGAGGCACCGCCGCCCCCCGGCCCTCGGCGGCGGCTCGCCTATGACGAACTGCTGGCCGGGCAGGTGGCGCTGGCGCTGGTGCGAAGGCGCGTGCTGGCCCGTCCGGGGCGGGCGCTGACCGGCGACGGGCGGCTGCGGGCGCGGGCCTTGGCAACATTCGGGCAGGCACTCACGCCATCACAGACGGCGGCGCTGGCCGAGATCGACGCTGACCTTGCGGCCCCCCGGCGGATGTTGCGGCTGCTGCAGGGCGATGTCGGGTCGGGCAAAACGCTGGTGGCGCTGTTGGCCATGCTGCGTGCCGTTGAGGACGGCGCCCAGGCGGCGCTGCTGGCACCGACCGAACTGCTGGCGCAGCAGCACCTGCGCACGCTGGCCCGCCTTGCCCCCGTGCCGGTCGCGCTGCTGACCGGCAGCGTCAAGGGTGCGGCGCGCGAACGCATCCTGCGCGGCCTCGCCGAAGGCGCGCTGCCGCTGGTGGTCGGCACCCATGCGCTGTTCCAGGATCGGGTCGAATACCACGACCTGGCACTAGCGGTGATCGACGAGCAGCACCGCTTCGGCGTTGCCCAGCGGCTCCTGATGGGCGGCAAGGGGCGCGTCAGCGACGTGCTGGTGATGACGGCCACCCCGATCCCGCGCACGCTGCTGCTGACGCAATGGGGCGAGATGACGGTCAGCCGCCTGACCGAAAAGCCAGCCGGGCGGCTGCCGGTGCGCACCACGCTGCACTCGCTGGCGACGCTGGACGACGTGACCGACGGGATCGGCCGCGCGCTCGACGGCGGGGCGCGCGTCTATTGGGTCTGCCCGCTGGTTGCCGAGAGCGAAACCGCCGACCTCGCCGCCGCCGAGGCACGCTTCGCCGCGCTGCGGGCACGCTTCGGCCAGACGGTCGGGCTGGCGCATGGGCAGCAGGAGAGCGCCGTGCGCGAGGCGGCGCTGGCCGACTTCGCCACCGGGCGCACGCGCCTGCTGGTCGCGACCACGGTGATCGAGGTCGGCGTCGATGTGCCGGAGGCCAGCGTGATGGTGATAGAGCATGCCGAACGCTTCGGGCTGGCCCAGTTGCACCAGTTGCGCGGCCGCGTCGGGCGGGGACGGGACGCAAGTTTCTGCCTGCTGCTGCACGAGGCGGGGCTGACCGAGGCGGCCCGGCGGCGCCTGCTGCTGCTGCGCGACACCGAGGACGGGTTCCGCATCGCCGACGAGGATTTCCGCATCCGCGGCGGCGGCGACGCGCTCGGCACCCGGCAGGCGGGCGCGCCGGGCTGGCGGCTCGCCGATCCGGTGCAGGACGAGCGCCTGCTCCACATGGCCGCCCGCGACGCGGCCCTGCTGCTGGAGCGCGACCCCAGGCTCGCTGGCGAACGCGGGCAGGCGGTGCGGGTTCTGTTGCGCCTGTTCGAGCGGACAGCCGCGATGCGGACGTTGCAGGCAGGGTGAGCCGGGCTTTGCAGGTCTATTAAACCCGCTTCATCCCCGCATCGTACCAGGTTGCAAATATGCGGGATTGCGCTATTCCGGCGCGCCGATGCTGGCGGGGAATTCGGAAACGTGGTTGCATTAATCGAGATCGCGGGGCTCACCAAGCGTTTCGGTTCGTTCACGGCGGTCGATGACGTCTCCTTCAGCGTCGCGCGCGGCGAGGTGCTGGGGTTCCTCGGGCCCAACGGCGCCGGCAAGTCCACGACCATGCGGATGCTGGCCGGCTTCATGCCGCCCACCGCCGGCACCGCGCGCATCTGCGGCCACGACGTGCTGACCGATGCCGTCGCCGCGCGGCGCAACCTCGGCTTCCTGCCGGAGGGGGCGCCGACTTACCCGGACATGGGGGTGGAGGCGTTCCTGCGCTTCGTCGCGCGCATCCGCGGCTATTCCGGGCGTGAACTCAATGAGCGGGTGGCGCAGGCGATCGGGCTGACCACGCTCGCCGGCGTGCGGCTACAGCCGATCGAGACGCTGTCGAAGGGCTTCAAGCGTCGGGTGGGGCTGGCGCAGGCGCTGCTGCACGATCCGCCTGTGCTGGTGCTCGACGAGCCGACGGATGGGCTCGACCCCAACCAAAAACACGAGGTCCGCGCGCTGATCCGCAGTATGGCGCCGCACAAGGCCATCGTCATCAGCACGCATATTCTGGAGGAAGTGGACGCCGTGTGCACGCGCGCCATCATTATCGCCCGCGGCCGCGTGGCCGCGGACGCCACGCCCGCCGAGTTGGAGCAGCGCCATCCGTCGGGCCGGCTCGACGACGTGTTCCGCGAGATCACGGCCGAGAAAGCAGCGGCATGAGCGGATTTTCCGTGCGCAACACGCTCGCGGTCGCGCGGCGCGAGTTCGCGGGCTATTTCGCTACACCTGTCGCCGTGGTGTTCATCGTCATCTTCCTCGTGCTGCAGGGCGTGCTGACCTTCAATCTCGGCGGCTTTTTCGAACGCGACCAGGCTGACCTGACGCCGTTCTTCTCCTTCCTGCCCTGGGTGTTCCTGTTGCTGGTGCCGGCGATCACCATGCGGTTGTGGGCCGAGGAACGCCGTCTCGGCACGATCGAACTGCTGCTGACGCTGCCGCTGCGGCAGTCGGAGGCGGTGATCGGCAAGTTCCTGGCTGCCTGGGCGTTCTGCGCGGTGGCGCTGGTCCTGACCTTCCCGTTCTGGATCACCGTCAACGTGCTCGGCAGCCCCGACAACGGTGCCATCGCCAGCGGCTATGTCGGCGCGCTGCTGGTGGCGGGTGCCTTCCTCGCGGTCGGCGCGGCGATGTCGGCGGCGACGAAGAATCAGGTGATCGCCTTCGTGCTCGCGCTTGCGGTGTGCTTCGCCTTCGCCGTCGCATCCTACCCGCTGGTCACCGATTTCATCTCCCGCGCCTCGCCGGGAGTGGCGGAGTTCGCGCGGCGCGTGAGCGTGATCGAGCGGTTCACCGGCTTCACCCGCGGTGTGATCGCGCTGCGCGACGTCGTCTACTTCGCGTCGTTCATCGGCTTCTTCCTCTTTCTGAACACCGTGATCCTCGAGCACCGCAAGGCGGACTGAGCGACAATGCGCAAACTCTGGTCCTCCGTCCTCGGCGTGATCGCCGTCGCCGCGCTGCTGATCGGCGTCAACCTGCTTTCGGACCGCTTTCTGCAGGATGCTCGGCTCGATCTGACACAGCAGCATCTGTACACGCTTTCGCCCGGCACGCGGCACATCCTGGCGAACCTCAAAGAGCCGATCACGCTCAAGCTGTTCTATTCGCGCCAGCTCGGCACCGCCGCGCCTGCCTACGCCGCGTATGCCGAGCGCGTGCGCGCGATGCTGCGCGAATACGCCGCCGATGCACATGGCAAGCTAAATCTGCAATTCTACGATCCCGTACCGTTCAGCGATACCGAGGACCGCGCGCTGGCCTACGGGCTGCAGGGCGTGCCGCTGAACCAGGGCGGCGAACAGGTATATTTCGGACTGGCCGGCACCAACCTGCTCGACGACCAGCAGACCATCCCGTTCTTTCAGTCGGAACGTGAGCGCTTCCTGGAATATGACCTGACGCGGCTGGTCTATGAGCTGTCCGACCCCAAGCGCGCAGTGCTCGGCGTGATGTCGTCGCTGCCGCTGGAAGGCGACCCGCGCATGATGATGTCGGGCCGCGGCGGCGGGCCGTGGGTGTCGATGCAGCAGCTCCAGCAGGGCTTCACCGTCCGCAACGTGCCCGTGGACGCGCAGACGATCGACCCGGAGATCAAGGTGCTGATGGTCGCCAGCGCGCAAGGGCTGAAGGACCCGACGCTCTACGCGATCGACCAGTTCGTCATGCGCGGCGGGCGGCTGCTGGCGATGGTCGATCCGCACAGCGAGGCCGAGGCTGCACAACCGGACCCGTCCGGGATGCCGCGGCAGGACACCGGCAGCAACCTTGCCAGGCTGTTTGACGCCTGGGGCATCACGTTCGATCCCAAGGAGGTCGTCGGCGACCTCAACGGCGCGTGGCGCGTGCGCTCCGGCCAGCGGGTCGTGGACTACGTGCCGTGGTTCAACATCCGCGGTGACGGCCTCGCGCATGACGACCCCGCACTGGCGGACGTGACGCAGGTGACGGTCGCCTCGGCCGGCGCAATCGCGAAGAAGCCGGATGCAAAGATCGAATTCGCGCCGCTGCTGCGCAGCAGCAAGGAATCGGGGCTGATCCCGGTCGCAAAGGTCAGCGAGTTTCCGGACCCCGCCAGCATCCTCGCCGACTTCAAGCCCTCAGGTGGTGCGCGGGTGATCGCCGCGCGCATCCACGGCGAGCTGACTTCCGCGTTCCCCGGACCGCCGGCCGGAGAGAAGGACGCCAGCAAGCTGCCACCGTTCAAGGCGCACAGCGACGGCGCGGTCAATATGGTCGTCGTCGGCGACAGCGACATCCTGGCCGACCGCTTCTGGGTGCGCACGCAGGATTTCTTCGGTCAGCAGGAAGCGGTACCGTTCAGCGACAATGGGCCGTTCGTGGCCAACGTGGTGGGCACGCTCGCAGGCGGCGACGACCTGATCGGGCTGCGCGGCAAGGGCCAGATCATCCGGCCGTTCACGCTGGTGGACAACATCCAGCACAAAGCCGAGGCGCAGTTCCAGCAGACCGAGAAGGCATTGCAGGCGCATCTCGATGCCACGCAGAAGAAGCTCGCCGAACTTCGTGCTGGCACGGGCGCGCAAAAGGCCGCCGTGATCACGGCGGAGCAGAGCGCCGCCATCGCCGATCTCCAGGCCGACATCGTGCAGACGCGCAGCAAGCTGCGCGCGGTGCAGTTCGACCTGCGCCGCGACATCGACGCGCTGGAGACGGAATTGCGTCTGCTCAACATTGTGCTGGTACCCGTGGTGCTCACACTGCTGGCGATCGTGCTGGGCCTGCTGCGCAGTCGCCGCCGCGCCCGTGCGCGCGTCTGAGGAGAAGGAGCGCAGATGCGCACGCGAACATCGGTGATCCTGGCCGCACTCGGGGCGGTCGTGCTGGCGCTCGGCATCGTGTACGGCACGGGCCAGACCGGGCAGACGCAGCAGGCCGCGCAGGGCAGGCGCATGTTCCCCGATCTGGTGGCGAAGCTGGCCGACGCGCAGAAGGTCGAGATCGTCCACAAGGGAAGCACGCTGGCCCTGGTTCGCGGCAGGGACTCTGCCGCGGATTGGGGTGTTGCCGCGCGCGACGGCTATCGGACCCAGGCGGGCAAGGTGCATGAACTTCTGACACGCCTGACCGAACTGCGGCTGGACGAACCGCGCACCGCCGACCCGGCGATGTACGCGCGGCTCGGCGTTGAGGACCCGGGAAAGGACGCCGAATCCACGTTGCTGCAGGTGCTGGACGGCAAAGGCGGCATCATCGCCGCGGTCATCGTCGGCCATCCCCGCCCGGCCTCGCGCGGCGGCGTCGACACGCTGTACGTGCGCCGCCCCGGAGAGGCGCAGTCCTGGCTTGCCGACGGCAAGCTGGAGATTACGTCAGAAGTGCAGGACTGGATCGATCGCGACATCGTCAACATCGCGCCGGCCAAAGTGGCGAGCGACGTGGTGACGCGCGGGGATGTGACGCTGAGCTTTACGCGATCGGGAGACAAGCTGGCGCTGACGGCGCCGGCCGATCATCCGAAGCTCGACGATGCCAAGCTGGACTCCGTCGCCTCGGCGCTGGCCGACCTGACGCTCGAGGACGTGCGGCGCGCCCCGGCACCGGGCACGCCGCTCGGCCGCGCCGTGATGACCACCACCGACGGCCTCGTCCTGACGGCGGACGTGAGCAAGGACGGGCTGGCGATCTGGACCACGTTCTCCGTCACGGGCAAGGACGCCGCCGCGCTGGACAAGAAGCTGAAAGGGTGGGCCTATGAGATCGGCAGTTGGAAGGAGCAGGCGCTGGTGCCGACGCTGGCCGACCTGAAGGCCGCCGAGCCGGCGCCCGCGACACCCGCGACGCCTGCGCCGGCGGTA
Organism: Pseudomonadota bacterium; assembly: GCA_021818505.1. GTDB lineage: Bacteria > Pseudomonadota > Alphaproteobacteria > Acetobacterales > Acetobacteraceae > JAFKFJ01. Next base: position 3,882 of record JAKADX010000060.1, on the reverse strand, counting down.
TCCGCGCCGGCTTTGCCCATGCCGACCATTCCGTCCCAGTGAGCCGGGAATATCCGCAGCGCCCGATCGTCGGTATCGGCGTAGCGGTGCTGCGGCCGGGGGCGGTGCTGCTGGTGCGCCGCGGCCGCGCGCCGAGTCTGGGGGCATGGAGCCTGCCCGGCGGGGCGCAGGAACTCGGGGAGACGGCGGAGCAAGCGGCGCGGCGCGAACTGGCGGAGGAGACCGGGCTCGCCGTGGGCGAACTGACGCTCGCCGCCAACGTGGACAGCATCCATCGCGATGCGGACGGGCGGGTGCAGTTCCACTACACGATCCTGGATTTCTGTGCCCGCTACGCCGGCGGCGAACCGCGCGCCGGCGGGGACATCACCGAGTTGACATGGGCAGGCTTCGATGCGCTGGACGCATTCGATCTGTGGTCGGAGGCCCGGCGGGTGATCTCGGCGGCACGCGGGCTGCTGGGACTGGCAAAAGCGTGACCTTTCGGCTGAACGGCACCAGCAGGGAGGGCCTGCATCGGCCCGATCCCGCGTTTGCTGCCATGTCGTTGAGCCGTGGCGCACTGGGGTGGCTTCGTTGCGAAAAGCCGGTAAAACCTTGTTCAAGCAACTTGTGCTTGTCGCAATCGTTACCAATAAGAGTCGTGGTTGCCGGGGAGACGCGACGTGTCCACCACCATCGAGCTCACCGCCAATAGCCAGGCGAGCCTCGCCAACGCCATCACCGCGGCGGACGTGCAGGCCACGCCGATTGGCACGACCTTCGTCATCGACATCGCGCCGAGTGCCACGATCAACCTGACCAGCGAACTGCCGGCAATCGACCTCGCACCGGGCAATGCCCTGGTCATCAACGGGGCCGGCTCGAAACTGCAGGGTGACGGCAACGAGCGCGGGTTCCTGGTTTATGCCGGCTCGGTCGCGATCGCCAACCTGACTATCACCAACACGGTGGCCGTCGGCGGCAACGGCGGCAATGGCTGGGAGGGCGGCGGAGGCGGCGCGGGGCTGGGCGGCGGACTGTTCGTCGCCGCGAACGCCTCGGTGTCCACCACCAACGTCAACTTCGTCGCCAACGCCGCCGTTGGCGGCGATGGCGGGCGCGGCAACTACGACGGCTATTATGGTCTCGGCGGCGGCGGCGGCATGGGCGGATCGGGCGGCACGTCCGGACGGTTCGGCCTTTCCGGCTCGTTCTACGGCAACCGCTCCGCCCCGGGCGGAGGGGGCGGAGGAGTCGGCCGAGGCGCCGGCGGCTACAATCTGGGCGCCCCGGCCGGGGCGGGCATTGTTCCGGGCATCCCCGGCGCGAGCAGCGGCTACTTCTATTCGGCGGCGTCCGGCGGCGGCGGCGGTCGGAGCAGCGGCGGCGGCATCGGGCCCAGCGGGCGCAGCGGCGGGTTCGGCGGCGGCGGCGGGGCATACGGGTCCGGCGGGTTCGGCGGCGGCGCCGGCGCCTTCGGCAAAAGCGGCGGATTCGGCGGCGGTGGCAGCGGGGGCGCGGATATCGGCCCACCCGGCTTCGGCGGCGGGGTCGGGCAGGCCGGCGGCTACCAGTCCTCGCCGGTCGGATACGGCTACTACGGTGCCTACTATGCTCGCGTGCCGGGCCGCGGGCCGGGCGGAGGCGGGCTGGGCGCCGGGGGCAACGTGTTCGTCCAGCAGGGCGGCACCCTGTCGCTGGGCAGCGGGGTGCTGCTTGCCGGATCGGTGAAGGGCGGCTTGCCGGGCGGCGGCAGCGCACAACCGGGACTGGGCCTGGGCAGTGCCGTATTCCTCCAGGGAAACGAACTCCTGGTGCTGGCGCCACCCGCCGGCGAGGCGTTGACGATCGATGCCGGGATCGCCGATCAGGCGGGCTCGGTCGCGCAGGCGACGGAAAGCGGCACCATCGCGGTCGCCGGTGCCGGCACCGTGGTGCTGACGGCGGCCAGCACCTTCACCGGCGGCACCGCGATCAACCTGGGCACGCTGCAACTCGACAACCCGCAGGCGGTCGGCAGCGGGGTGATCTTCCTCAACCCGGCGGGGGGCGCCACGCTTGCGATCGACGGCGCGCCGCCGTCCAACCTGATCTATGGCTTCGCCTTCGGCGACGCGATCCAGCTCTCCCCGGTGCCGTTGAGCGTCACCTATGACGCGGCGCAGCATGTGCTTCTGTACGATGGCGGCACGCTGCACTTTGACCCGTCCAGCGCGCCCGCCGCGATCGACTACAACCCGCGCAACGGCCTGCTCACGGTGCCCTGCTTCGCGGCTGGCACGCGTATCGCGACCCCGCGCGGCGTCGTCGCGGTTGAGCATTTGCGCGTCGGCGACCGTGTGATGCTGGCCGAGGGCGGCAGCGCCGCGATCGTGTGGCTCGGCCGTCGCCGCATCGATGTCGCGCGCCATCCGCGCCCGGCGGACGTGCGGCCGGTGCGCATCGCCGCCGATGCCTTTGGCCTCGGTCGCCCACACCGGACGCTGCGGCTCTCACCGGACCATGCGGTCTTCGTCGATGGCGTGCTGATTCCGGTCCGCTACCTGCTCAACGACGCGACCGTGGCGCAGGAGCCGGCCGCAGCCATCACCTACTGGCATGTCGAGCTGGAGCGGCACGGCGTGCTGCTGGCCGAGGGACTGCCGGCCGAGAGCTACCTCGACAGCGGCAACCGCGCCGCCTTCGTCAATGGCGGCACGGTGGTCATGGCCTCCGCCGACTTCGCGCGCCGGACCTGGGCAGACCAGGGCTGTGCCCCGCTGGTCACCGAAGGCGCGGTGCGCGACCGCGTGTATGCGCGGCTGATCGCGCAGGCGCTGGCGCTGGGTTGGCGGACGCAGGACGCGGGGGCAGGCCAGGTGCGCTGGTGCGCGCCCGCCCCCGCCCGGCCGATCAGGCGCCGGCGAGCACGTGGATGACGCGGCTGGCGATCAGGGACTTCGTGCGCGCAGCGTAGGCCGCCATGTGCGGCGCCGCGGCATGGGCGCGCAGCGCGTCCGGGCTTTCCCACTTCTCGATCACGACGAAGGTGTCGGGGCCGAACGGCGTGGCGAACTTGCCGAACCCCTCGGCGTCGATCGCCGGACCGTATTCGATGCACCCGGCCTCGGCATGGACGTTCGGCATGTTGGCGCGGAACTCCGCGAGCAGCGCGTCACGCTGGCCGGGCTGGGCGGTGATGACGGCGAGGACGTGGATCATGCTTACTCCAGGTTGGTGTGATTGGCACGCATCGTCTCCGGCGTGACGCCGAGCCGGTCGCGCAGGCGGAGCACCATCGCCTCGAACAGGACGAACATCGCACCCTCGAACAGCGAGCCCATCGGCAGCACCGAGACCGACGGGCCGCGGTCATCGGCCATGGTCTGCGCCGGGATCGGCAGCACGACGTCGCCGCGCCGGGCGGTCGCGCCCTGCACCTGCGCGGTGATGACCATGACGCGCGCGCCGGCCGCCTTGGCGACATCCGCCAGCGCACTGGCCGTCGCAAGTTCGCCGGGGCCGGCCGAGACGATCAGCAGATCGCCCGCGCCGAGCGCGGGCGTGGTCATGTCGCCGACCATGGCGACCTTCAGCCCCATGTGGAACAGCCGCATGCAGAGGCCGCGCAACTGCAACCCCTCGCGCCCGCAGCCGTAGAAAGCGATCCGGCGCGCCTGCGCGATCGCATCGAGCGCACGGTCCACCGCCGCCTCGTCGATCCGGTCAAACACGCCGGCCAGCTCATCCAGGGCTGCGCGATAGAGGTTGGCCATGTCACTCTCCCGTCCTGTCCGCCCGCGCCCGGAGGCGAAGATGCAGCCGATCGTCATGACCCCCGGCGCCGTCCCGCTCGCCGCGTGGCGGGCAGTGCTGGACGGCGCGCCTGTCCGGCTCGACCCTGCCGCCGCGCCGGCGGTG
>JAKADX010000059.1 GCA_021818505.1 Pseudomonadota bacterium | reverse complement strand
CCAAACTCTGCCGGTCGTTCCGCGGCGCCCAGCCGCTCCGTGCCTACGTCCTGCTCGTCCATGACACACCTCCAGGGCAGAATTCGTCGGCTTACGAGGTGTCTCGTTCAACCGGGGTGCGGGGGACCCCGGTCATTCCCCGGCGGGAGAACTCCAAGCAAAGAGGCCGGTTCTTTCCGAAGCGGCTCTACAAACTCCGAGCGCGTGTCGAGCAGACCATCGGCAAGCTCAAGCGCTTCAAGCGTGTCGCCATGCGCTGCGAAAAGACAATCGCCAGCTACTCGGCGATCGTGAGTTTCGCGTGCGGCTTGATGTTGGTAAAATCCGTCCACACAGCCTAGAAGCAGCGCACCTCGGCTTCGGCCTGCGCCTCCTCAAGGCGTTGGACGAAGCCGCTGGCTTCCTTGCCGCGGAATGTCTCGGACAGGTAGCCGCCGGCCAGATGACGCATGCGCAGCACCGTGTCGGCGCGCTCGTAATCCGCGTACGGGAGCAGCGAGGCGATGACGTCGATCGCGCATGAGCAGCGCCTCAGCGCCGTCTGACTGCCGCCGTTGACCGCCATGCACGCGAATACGTAATCGGCCCGCGCCTCCGTCGGATAATCGTTAGTGTCGGCCGGCGCATCGACGGCCGCGCGGACCGGCACGGCCGCCAGAAGCAGCAGCGCCAGCAGCGCGACCGCGCGCACAGGCTTGGCCCGGCCTACTTCTTCTGACCGTCCGGTCCGTACTGTTCGAGGAACGCGATCACGTTCTTTACCTGCTGCGGATTCTTCAGGCCAGGGAAGATCATCTTGGTGTGCGGCACCACCGCCTGCGGGTTTGCCAGGTATTTCTCCAACTCCTCGGCCGTCCAGGTGATGCCAGAGCTCTTGTTGGCTTCCGAATACTGGTAGCCGGCATAGGACCCGGCCTTGCGGCCGACCACGCCGTTCAGCACCGGACCGACCGCGTTCTTCGCTCCTGGCCCGATCTCGTGGCAGGCACGGCAGATCGCGAAGGTCTTTTCGCCCGCGGCGGCATCGCCGCCCGACGCATTCTGCGCCAGCACAGGAAAGGACAGGCCGCCTGCCAACAGCAGGCCAACAAGAATGGTGCGCATCGTTTCACTCCCCGCGCGGTTTCGTGTTCCGTCGTGCCGGCCGCACCGGCGCACCACGGCTGCGACTGCATTTCCGGCCTGCGCGCGGACTTGTCAACGCCGCATCCTCCCGGTCGGACAGGTCTGGCGCGTCCGCGACAAGGCGGCCTACTCCGCCGGCTGCGGCGGCGCCGCTTCCAGGCGGCGGTCGTGGCGCAGCAGCATCACCGCGACGGCGCTGATGAGCGCGAGCACCGCGATCAGCAACAGCCCGCCGCTGAAGCTGCCCGTGGCATCCTTGATCCAGCCCATCGCGTAGGGGCCGACGAAGCCCGCGAGATTGCCGAGTGCATTGATGATGGCGATGCCGGCGGCCGCCGAGGCGCCGGACAGGAACGCCGCCGGCAGGGTCCAGAACACCGGCAGGTTGGCGAATACCCCGTAGCCCGCGACAGCGAGCAGCGCCATCCGCAGCACTGGCGCCTCGACCAGCCCGGCCAGCCCGATGCAGACCGCCGCGACCAGCAGCGGGAACGCCACATGGCCCTTGCGCTCCATCGTCCGGTCCGAGCGCCTTCCCCACAGCACCATCGTCACGGTGCCGACAAGGTAGGGAATCGCCGTGATCAGGCCGATCTGGAACTTTGTCAGGCCGCCGAACGCCTGCACGATTTGCGGCAGCCAGAAGCCAATGCCGTAGTTCGTGGCGACTCCGCCGAAATAGACCAGCGCCAACGTCAACACGCGCCAATCCTTGAGCGCCTGGCCCACTGACAATTCCTCGGCCGCGAGCCGCTGCCGCTCCTCCGCCGCCAGCCGGTCGGCGAGCCAGCGCCGCTCGTCCGGCGCCAACCAGTGTGCGTCGGCCGGACGGTCGGTGAGGTAAAAAAACACGACCACCGAGAGGACAATCGCCGGCACCGCCTCGACGAGGAACAGCCACTGCCAGCCCTTCAGCCCGGCGACGCCGTCCAGATAGAGGAGCAGGCTGGACACTGGCGCTCCGATCACCGAGGAAGCCGGGATAGCGGCCATGAACCAGGCAACGATGCGGGCCCGATAGACACCCGGAAACCACAGCGTGAGAAAGAAGATGATACCCGGAAAGAACCCGGCCTCCGCTGCGCCCAGCAACAGTCGCACCACATAGAACGAATTTTCTCCGGTTACGAACGCATTGGCCCCGGACACGAGGCCCCAGGTCAGCATGATGCGCGCAATCCATTTGCGCGCACCAAACCTGTGCAGGAACAGATTCGAGGGCACTTCAAACACAAAGTAGCTCAGGAAGAAGATGCCGGAGGCCAAGCCGAACGCCGCGTTGGACAGCGCCAGGTCGTGACGCATCGTCAGTCCGGCGAAGCCGACATTTACGCGGTCCAGGTAAGCTACGAAGTAGCACAAGATGAGGAACGGCACGAGCCGCGCCGATACCTTCGCCATCGTACGTTGTTCGAGTTCAGCCACGTTCCCCCTCCTGCCGAATCGGGCGCTGCAGCGTCGGCCGTGCTGCGAGTGTTGGCAAGCGCCGGTCACCCGGTCGCCGGATCCTGGCAGGTCTGCACCGCACTTGAAGGACCGATCGGCCTGGGCGACGGTGCCTACCTCATGGCGCGGGGCATGTACGCCGGCGATCCGCTCACGCCGCGGTGCGGCGTGCAGCGAAAGGAGCCAGACGATGTATTCCGGTCCGATCATCGACGCGCATACGCATCTATGGGACCTGTCTATGAACAGGCATCGCTGGCTCAGCGCGTCCGCTGGTCCCGTTCAGGTGCCCGGAGGACTGGCGAAGCTGCGGCGGAACTACCTCGTGGACGATTATCTGCGTGACAGCGCGCATCAGAACATCGTCGCGAGCGTGCATATCGAGGCGCAATGGGACGCCTCGGACCCGCTCGGCGAAACGCAATGGTTGGAGACGCTGGACAAGTCGCACGGCGTCGCGATCCGATACACGGCTTCCGCGCCGTTCGGCACCGCCGAGGCTGCGCACATCCTTGAGCAACAGGCCGCATTTCCGCGCGTCGTCGGGGTCCGCGACATCCTGAGCTTCCATCCGACCGATCCCTCCAAGTCGTTCGCCAGCTGCGGCGACAAGGCGTCGGAGCCGGCATGGCGACGGGACATCGCGCGACTCCCGACGCTCGGACTGATGCTCGAACTGATGATGTATCCCTATCAACTCGACGCGGTGCGCGATGTGGCGCGCACCATCCCGGATCTGCGGCTGCTGGTGAACCACTGCGCCAGCCCGATCGACCGTGACGCCGCGGGTTTACGGCGCTGGCGCGACGCTGTACGCGCGCTGGCCCGCGAGCCGAACATTCTGCTGAAGGTTTCAAACATCGCCTTCTACGATCCGCGGCCGACCTATGAGAGCGTGCGCGCGGTGGCCCTGCATTGTATCGAGTGCTTCGGCCCGGAGCGCACGATCTTTGCCACCGACTGGCCGGTCGCAAGCCTCGTGACCCGATACGACGAGATCTGGGACACGTTCCGTCGCATCACCGCCGACATGACAGCAGCGGAGCAACGAGCGCTGTTTCACGACAACGCTCGCCGGATCTACCGTCTTTAACCGGCGGTGTCATGCGGACATCGCCCGGCGAAGCTGCTCGTCGCCCACCGAGCGGAGCAATTCCGCTCGCAGGACCGTGATCGTCGGGCCGACGCCCGAGGGTGATCCAGGTCAAGGCGGCGGCACTCAGCAGCCGCCAATAGTCACGGTGTCGCCGCACACGGTCGGGAAGTGGGCGGTCGTCTCGGGCGCGCGGCCGGGCTTGGAGGATACCAATGCACGCAATGGCTCGATGGCTCGCTTTGGGAGCGGCGTCAGCGGTTCTCGGAAGTACAGTTGTGGTCCTGGCGCAGCAGCCGCCGGTTGGTGGTCCGCCGATGGGCGGCAGCCCAGGGCGGACAGGGCCCGGGATGGGTCACGGGACTGGAATGGGCATCGGATTCGGCGACCCGGCGGGCTATCTCGACGCCCTCAAGACCAATCTCGGCATCACGCCGGCGCAGGAGCAAGCGTGGCAGGGCTATGCCGACACGGTGACGGGCGTGGCCGCGCAGATGCAGGGCGCTCACCAGATCATGTACGATGCGATGGGAACGGCGACCTGGCAAGAGCGCCGCGACATGATGAATCGGATGTTCGAAGCACGGGAGAAGGCCTTCGCGGCGGTTCATGAGGCCGCGCAGATTCTCCTGCCGTCGCTGACGCCGCCGCAGCGCACCCGCGCCGCAGGGATGCTTCCAGGCCTGGGGGGCCGCGGCGGCGCGATGACGCGCCGCATGGCTCCGGCGTCAGCCGCCAGTCCGCAGTAGTCGCGTGAAGGATCATGCCATGATGCCGACCGAGCAGCGTGTGCGTGTCACCGTCTGGGATCCCCTGGTCCGCGTGGGCCACTGGGCGTTGGTCGCGGCGTTCGCCGTGGCCTATCTGAGTGCCGAAGAGGAAGGCGCGGACGCACCTGCGCTGCTGCACGTGTGGTGCGGCTATGCGATCGGGGTCATCGTCGCGTTGCGCGTCGTCTGGGGCTTCGTCGGCCCCCGCAACGCCCGCTTCAGCGAGTTCGTGCGCGGGCCGGGGGCGGTCGTGCGTGAACTTGGCGATCTCGTCCGCGGGCGTGCCGCGCGACACCTGGGCCACGGTCCGGCAGCCGGCGCTATGATCGTCGCCCTCCTGGTCTGCCTCGCGGCAACGGTCGCCACGGGCCTCGTAGCATACGGCGATCGCGGCAAAGGACCGCTGGCCCGCGCTGCAAGCATCACCACGACGTCCGCCGATGCCGCAACGGCCCGCGCCGACGAGAACACGCAACGCGAAGGCGAGCACAGCGAAAGCTCGATCGGCGAACTTCATAGCACGATCGCCAATGTCACGCTGGCGCTCATCGTCCTTCATATCCTTGGTGTGGCCGTCGCCAGTCGCGCGCACCGCGAAAACCTCGTGGCGGCTATGATCACGGGCAAGAAGCGGGCGGAGGACTGATCGCACCCGGCCATGCTCACGAACCCGTTTGAACGATGGAGACCCAATAGCAGAGCCTGTCCACCAGGCACATCTCCGCGCAACCGACGAGACACGCACCGCCATGCGTAGGACCGGCAATCCGATGGTAATCGTCCGCGCCGATGCGTGCCGGCCACGCGGGGGCCATGGGCCACCTGATAGGGAGTTGCGGTGTTGGCCGAAGGAGCCGCAACTCCAGTTGAGGGACACGGTGTTCGGGCGGCCGCACCGCGTAGCCTGCATGCGCCGCCGGTCTTGGATTCGGCTCTGACCAGAGCAGAATCGGTGAACTGCACGAGGCCCTGCAACCCGCGCCTGCCGGCAGATCATCTGTCCTGCGGGGGGCCGATACCAGGAGGAGACGCCTGACATGTCGCAGTCCGAAGCTGCCACGGCAACGGAAATCATCGCTATTCTGGGGCCGACCGACGAGATCGTGCTCACCAATATCCTGCGGACGGGCGCGAGCGCTGCGGACGTTCAGGAGGCTTTTGTCCGCTTGAGTGCTGACGACGCCATCGGCGCTGATGCGCAGCGAGGCGCCGGAGCACGGGTCGTGGAAGTGATGGAAATTCTGGAAGCGGCGGAGATCGGGCCGGAGCGCGACTGAGGATCGCGCCAGCACGGCTGTCATCGAATGGACGCGATTGGACACCGGAACACACGCCGGATCAGTGCAAATGGCCGCGTACAGCGACATGTCCGGACGGCTCGGCGTCGTGGCAGAGGAGTCCCTCGGGACGCTGTCACTCGCTATGTTCGGCTGGGGGGATATCCTGCGGCGCGTCCAGGGGCTTGCCTTGGACATGTTCGGCCTCGGCCCCGTCGAATGCAGCTACCGGGTGATCGCCTCGCAGCCGAGTTGGCGGTTGCGACGATACGATGGCGCCGATGCGCGCTGGCCACTGCTGATTGTCGCCGCACCGATCAAGCGCCCATATATCTGGGACCTGACACCGACGACGAGTGTCATCCGGCGTCTCATTCGCCGCGGCATGCACGTGCATCTCCTGGAATGGTGCCCGCCATCATCTCGGGATCCCGCCGGGTTGGAGGTGTATGCCGATCGGGCGATCGCAGCGTGCGTCGGGCGCATCAGCCGCGAGTCTGGGACCGCCCCGTTTCTGATGGGTCATTCGCTGGGCGGCACGTTGGCCACCATGTATGCCGCGCTGGAGCCGGAACGCGTGCGCGGCCTCGTACTGATCGGGGCACCCGTTTGCTTTCCCCCGGCATCAGCCGGATGCGCGGATGCCGCGGCCATCTCGTCCCCTCTTACGGTGACCCACAGCGCACTCATTCCGGGAAGCGCTGTCTCGTTCCTCAGCGCACTAGGCTGGCCGCAGATCTTCATTTGGTCCCGTATCGAAGACTCGCTGCTCAGCGCAATCAATCCTCGCGCTGCGGTGCGTTGCGCACGGGTCGAGCGCTGGGCGCTGGACGAGGTGGCGCTGCCGGAGGTGCTGCTTCGGCAGGTGGCGGAATGGCTCTACCGCGAGAACAGGCTGTGCCGGGGAACCCTCCGACTGCGGGGAATGACCGTCGGTCCGGCCGCCGTTCGGGTTCCGACCTTTGCTGTCGTCAATGTGGCAGACGGGCTCGCGCCGCGCGCGTCAGTGGCGCCGTTCCTCGACCGCATGGTGCATCGTGACGTGAGCCTGGTTGAGTTCGCCGGCGAAGCCGGCGTGGGTCTGCAGCATCTTGCCCTCCTGATCGGCCCGCGTGCGCATGAGGAGGTCTGGCCAGCTATCGAGCTTTGGCTCGAAGGTCATGCTCAAGAGTCCGATTGGCGTGTGCCGCCTATTTCCGTGTGGACGCCGCGATCCGCCACACGCGCGGCACGTGGTCAGAGATCACCGACAGTGCGAATGGCGTGAGTGATATCGTTACGGTACGCCGAGAGCCGGAATGCGCGGCCGGAACCGGTCTGTCCGCACGCCGGACACAATAACATGGCCGCGCCAGTCCGCTTGCTCGGACTCGTGCCGGCTGCGACCGTGCTGGCCGCCGGGCCGACGAGGTTTTCGCGCACGCCACACGCCCCAAACGCATTGCATTGCGGCCTCAACACCGCGCGCGCGGCGAGCGGATCAGTCAGACAGATCCGATTCCTATCGGCCATGATCGTAACGGATCGGCCGTGCCGCCGTCTCCGCGGCAGCCACAGCGATTCTGAGCAGGTGGGTCACTGGTGGAGTGACGTGCGGCCCGAAAGAATTGCTCATCAAAATTATGCCACTAGTGGGATTGCGGGTTTGTGGCGCGCCCAGCCGGTGCATAATTGCCGGATGCCTTTGGTCCACGCGCTGGTTTCAACGATCGCACCTTGCGGAGACGCGCGTGTGCGGCTGCCCGCCCTGATTCAGCGCCGGACGCTGTTCCGCAACGTGGTGCTGCTGCTCCTGCTCGGGTTCGTCGCCGCGTGCGCCGGACCCGTGCGGCAGCCGGGCGTTCCGTCCGCGCTCACCGATCAGGCGACCGTCCTCGGTGTCCCGAACGCGCGCTTCTGGGCCGACACGCAGGGGCCGGAACTCGTGCAAGAGGCTGAGCGGGCCCTCGCGCGGGAGCGTACCGTAGGCAAGGGCGCAGCCGGCGACCGGCTTTCAGCCGCCAACTACCTCGCGCTCTCCGGCGGCTCGGATAATGGTGCGTTTGGTGCCGGAGTGCTCGTGGGCTGGACCGACAGCGGCACGCGGCCGACCTTCAAGCTTGTCACCGGCATCAGCACGGGCGCGCTCATCGCGCCGTTCGCTTTCCTCGGTCCGGCCTACGATGCGCAATTGCGTTCGCTCTACACCGGCATCGGTCCCGAGGACGTGTACCGCCGCCGGTCTCTGTTGAGGGCCGTATTCAGCGACGCTCTCGCCGACACCGATCCGCTCTTCACATTGATCTCACGCTATGCCAACGCCGACATGCTGACGGCCATCGCCCGCGAGTACGACAAGGGACGCCTGCTGCTGATCGGCACGACCAATCTCGACGTCCAGCGGCCGGTGATCTGGAATATCGGCGCGATCGCAGCAAGTGGCCGTCCCGGCGCGCTCGACCTATTCCACAAAATCCTGCTTGCCTCCGCCTCCATCCCCGGGGCCTTTCCGCCTGTGCTCATCGATGTCGAGGCGGGCAGGCGTCGATATCAGGAGATGCACGTCGATGGTGGCGCGGTTGCGCAGACCTTCCTGATCCCGCCGCAGGTTGGGATGGTCATGAGGATGCAGGGCAAGTTCATCCCACGCGAGCGCCACGCCTACGTCATCCGCAATGCGCGCCTCGATCCCGAATGGGCGTCGGTGGACCGGCGTCTGTTGAGTATCACGGGCCGCGCGATCAACACGATGATCTATTACAGCGGTTACAACGACGTCGCGCGTATCTATTTCACGTCGCGGCGCGACGGAATCGATTTCAACCTTGCTTATATCGGAGCGGATTTCACGGTCGAACGGAAGGAAAGCTTCGACCAAGCCTATATGCGTGCGCTGTTCGACTATGCCTACCAGCAGAGCCGGCACGGCTATCCGTGGCGCAAGGCGCCGCCCATCCTCGCCGAGCCCGATGGCAGCGAGAATCTCAATCCGTCGCCATGATCCGCGTTCGACGCGCGCGAAAAGGCCGATTTCGTGCGCGCGCCCCGGACGTTACGGCAGGATCGCCACGGCCCTCGTCCATCCCGCAGACGCCGCCTTTAACTTTACCGGGAAGCAGGACACGGTGAAGCCGTCCGGCGGCAACTGCTCCAGGTTGTGCAGCTTCTCCAGATGGCAGTAGCCGATATGGCGGCCAGCCTTGTGACCCTCCCAGATCACCGAGGCATCGCGCGTCGCGACGTAGCGTTTGGCGGTGTGGACGAAGGGAGCGTCCCAGCTCCATGCGTCGGTGCCGGTCAGGCGAATGCCGCGCTCCAGCAGATACATCGTCGCTTCGTAGCCCATGCCGCAGCCGCTCGGTACATACTCCGCCGTGCCGTAATGCGCGGCGGCGGCGGTGTTCACCAGCACGATCTCCAGCGGGCGCAGGGCGTGGCCAATGCGCACGAGTTCCGCCGCCACATCCGCCGCCGTCACGACGTAGCCATCCGGGAAGCGGCGGAAGTCGAGCTTCACGCCGGGCTGGAAGCACCAGTCCAGCGGCACTTCGTCGATCGTCCAACTTCGCTCGCCATGATTCATCGTCGGGTGGTAGTGCCAGGGCGCGTCGAGATGCGTGCCGTTGTGCGTGGAGAGCTGCACCTGCTCGACTGCCCAGCCCTTGCCATCGGGCAGTTCCTCGGGTCGCAGTCCAGGGAAGAACTGCGCGATCTGCCCGACCGTCTGGTCGTGGTCGAAATAGGCGATGCGCGGGCCGGGGCCGAGATCCGCCGGCACGTCGTTTTCCAGCGCGACCGACAGGTCGATCAGGCGATGGGCCATGGTGCGTCCTCCCTCAGACCGCCGATCCCTGCGGCATGGCGATGCGGTTGCGCAAGATGCCGATGCGCTCGATCTCCAGTTCGATAATGTCGCCGTCGTGCAGGAAGCGCCCTTGCTCCAGCCCCGTGCAGTTGCCGACGGTGCCGGAGCCGATCACCTCACCTGCGTACAGCGTCTCGTTGCGGGAGATGTAGGCGATTATGGCGGGAAAATCGAACAGCATGTCGGCGGTGGTGTTGCGTGCCCAGGTCTCGCCGTTCACCCGCACCGCGACCGCGAGCGCCTGCGGGTCAGGGATCTCGTCAGCGGTGACGATCCACGGGCCAAGCACGTTGCCGCCGTCGAAGCTTTTGCCCTTGGCTGGCCCTAGGCGCCCCGGCATTTCCAGCATCTGCGCGTCGCGGGCGGAGAAATCGTTGAAGATCGTGTAGCCGAAGATGTGCCCGCGCGCGTCGGCGAGCGCGATGTCGCGCCCGCTGCGGCCGACCACCATCGCCAGTTCCAGCTCGAAATCCGCGACCCGGCTGTAGCGCGGCCACTGCACCACCGACTCCGGCGCGCCGACGATCATGCGGTTGGTGAGGTAGTAGATCGGCCGCTCGCGATACACGCGGTCCAGGTCCGGCGGCACCGTCACCGCCGCCGCCGCCGCCGCATCGCCGGCCAGCAGGGCGGCCAGCCGGCGCGATCCGGCGCCGCTCTGGCGGATATGCGTGGCATAGGACATGGCGTCGCGCATCTGCACCGGGCGGGGAAGCGGCGCCTGCAATGCGACTGCGTCGAGCGGTCGCCACAAGGCTGCCTCGCCGCCGCGCCGCGCCAGCACGTCGCGCACCAGCGCCAGCGCCGCCTGCCCGCCCTCGATCAACGTCTGCATGTCGGAGAAATTGGGGTCAGACGCAGGCAGATCGAACAGGCGCACCTGCGCCATGTCCACCACCCCAATCCGGCTGCCGCGAGGATCGCGGAATGTCGCAAGCTTCACGCGGCGCCTCCGAGACCGTCATATACAAACTATTATCTCGTATATAAGCTTGGCATATGGGCTGGCGGGCGGCAAGCCGTCCGTCTCATCAGGGGGAAAGCGTCATTCTGGAGACCGATACTGGGCTTGCCGCTTTACTGGCGAGGCTGACCGCCGCGCGCTATCCGTGCGCCAGCGCGCGCAACATTCGCCGCAGCCCCCCCCATTGCTGCGCGGCGTAGCTGCCGGTCGCCAGCGCCTCCTCCGCCGTCGGATCACCGGTTGGCATATAGTGACGCGAGAAATCCGCAGTGCCGAACAGCATGTCCCACCAGGGCAGCACCGCGCCGTAATTGACACTGCACTGGCCGGCCGCCAGCACGCCGTGATGCGCGCGGTGGAAGCGCGGCGAGACGATCAGCCGCTCGCCGAGCCAGCCGAAGGATAGCCGTGCATTGGCGTGCGACAGGCTCTCGATCAGCCGCAGCAGCAGCACCAGCAGCGGGAACTGCATCGGCGGGATGCCGATCAGCAGGGCGACGCCGGTGAACCAGACGAAACCGATGGTGTCATCGAGCAGATGGTTGCGGTCGTCGGACCAGAACGTCATCTGCCGCTGCGCGTGATGCACGGCGTGCAGCGCGTACCACCAGTCGAACACATGGCTCAGCCGGTGGCGCCAGTATTCGGAGAAATCCAGGATTACGACATAAATCAGGAACGTCAGCATCGGCCGCCCGAGCAGGAACGGGAACAAGCGCTCCAGCGTCGGCGGGATGAAGCCGTGGTCGGTCAGCCAGCCGTTCAGGGCCACCTGCAACTGATAGAAAAGCACGAACGTCACCAGCGGCAGCACGCCAACGCGCGAGAGCAGCGTGTAGAGTACATCCACGCCGACCGCCTTGCGATCCGGCCAGCGTTCCACCGGCCGCCAGCGTTCCAGCGGCAGGCAGATCGCGTAAGTCACCGCGACTTGCGCCGCGCCATAGACCGCGAACAGCACCCAGCCGAAACCAACCTCCTCCCATTGCATCAAATCTAGCCGATACAGCAGCGGCAGCACGATGGTCTGGTGCAGCCACCCGGCGGCAAGGTCGAAGGGCAGCGTCGGGCTCATCTGTTCGCGAGCGGCGACGGCACGGCGCGCGGGTTGAGGAACAGGCCATGCGGCGAGCGGCCGACCGGAATCGACTGCACCTCGCCGCTCGCCGGATCGAGTACGGCCACGCCGCGCGCGAATCGCTGCGTGAGCCACAGCTTGCCATCCGGCGCAAAGGCGATGTCATCAGGCCCGCCCGGCACCTGATACGTCCGGCGCGGCGTCAGCGAGGCCGCATCCATCGCGGTCGTGGTTCCGGCGACGCGGTTGTTGACCCAAAGCGTATGGCCATCCGGCGACAGGAACAACTGATGCGCGCCCTTGCCGGTCTTGACCATCCGCTCCGTGCGGCCGTCCGCGGGATCGACCACGGCGAACCCGTCCTCGCCCATCAGCGCGACAAGCACCCGGCCATTCAGCCACAGCACCCCGGCCGGCACGCGGCCGACTTTCACATCCCAGTCCACGCGCATCGCCCGCAGGTCGATCGCCGCCAGACGTCCAGTTCCTTGCAGGGAGACGAACACACGCGCGCCGTCCGGCGAATAGGCGAGATGGCTCGGCATGGTGCGCAGCGGGAACCGCTTGACCAGCTTCAGCGAAACCGCGTCGTAGATGTCGACCTGGTTGCGCGCCAGCCCGTTGACGGTGAGGTATTTGCCGTCCGGGCTGAAGCCGAGCTGATACGGATCGGCGCAGGGCACCTGCCGACGCAGCGCGAAGCTGTCGGGGTCGAGGTCGAACAGCACGTTGCCGACCGTGTCGCCGACCAGCAGGTCGCGCCCGTCCGGCGTCAGCGCCCAGTGATGCGGCTCGCGCAGCACGGGAATGCGGCGTACCTCGCGGCGCTGCGTGAGGTCCACGACGCTCAGCGACGCATCGCCGGAATTGATGACCAGCACTGCGCCGCCGGCCAGCGCCTTGCCAGCGATGAGCGCGGCGAGCAGGCAGCCCGCCAGCAGACCTCGAATCGCCCCGATCATGGCAGGCTCTCCTGCTCCATCTCGCAGGGTGACCCTGTAGCGCAGCGCGGCCCTGCCTCGCCAGTCCTGTGTGCTCATGTCAGGTCAACGGGCTGGACGGCTTTCTTCCAGCGCAATCTGCAGTCCGCGGCCAGCGCCGGCCCGGCTGCGCGTTCCCGCGCCAGAACTGGGATCGAGGTGCGGAAAACTTCGGCAAATGATGCACAAGCGGGCGCGAAACGGGGTCATCAACCCTGGCACATGGCTTGCTTTGCTGCTCATGCGGGCAGCCAGGGCTGCCAGGGCTCGAACAAGAAACCACAAGGATCACATGATGGCTTCTTTCCCCAAATGGCTGCGCGGCGCCGCGCTGGGTGCGGCCGCGCTCGCGGCCGTCGTGCTGCCGGGCGCCGCGCGCGCCGAGGACACGATCAAGATCGGCATCCTGCATTCGCTCTCCGGCACCATGGCGATCAGCGAAACCACGCTGAAGGACGTGATGCTGATGCTCATCGACGAGCAGAACAAAAAGGGCGGCCTGCTCGGCAAGAAGCTGGAGGCAGTGGTGGTCGATCCCGCCTCCAACTGGCCGCTGTTCGCCGAGAAGGCGCGCGAGTTGCTGACAGTGGACAAGGTTGCCGCTGTGTTCGGTTGCTGGACATCGGTGTCGCGCAAGTCGGTGCTGCCGGTTTTCGAGGAACTCGACGGCATCCTGTTCTATCCGGTGCAGTACGAGGGCGAAGAGAGCAGCCGCAACGTCTTCTACACCGGCGCCGCGCCGAACCAGCAGGCGATTCCTGCAGTGGACTATCTGATGGGCGAAGAAGGTGTGAAGCGCTGGGTGCTGGAGGGCACCGATTACGTCTATCCGCGCACGACCAACAAGATCTTGGAAGCCTATCTCAAGAGCAAGGGTGTTGCCGCCGGCGACATCATGATCAACTACACGCCCTTCGGATTCTCCGACTGGCAGAACGAGGTCGCGAAGATCAAGAAGTTCGGCTCGGAGGGCAAAAAGACAGCGGTGGTCTCTACCATCAACGGCGATGCCAATGTGCCCTTCTACAAGGAGCTCGGCAACCAGGGCATCAAGGCGACCGACATCCCCGTCGTCGCGTTCTCGGTCGGCGAAGAGGAACTCGCCGGCATCGACACCAAGCCGCTGGTCGGCCATCTCGCCGCATGGAACTACTTCGAGAGCATCGACACGCCCGCCAACAAGGCGTTCATCAAGGAGTGGCACGACTTCACAAAGAAGCCGACGCGCACCACCAACGACCCGATGGAGGCGCACTACATCGGCTTCAACATGTGGGTGAAGGCGGTGGAGAAGGCTGGCACGACGCAGCCCGACAAGGTGATCGACGCGATGATCGGCGTCGCCGTGCCGAACCTGACGGGCGGTTACGCGACCATGATGCCGAACCACCACATCACCAAGCCCGTGTATATCGGCGAGGTTCAGGGCGACGGCCAGTTCAACGTGGTCTGGAACACGCCGGGCACCGTGGTGGCGCAGGAGTGGTCGCCCTATCTGCCCGGCTCGCGCGATCTGATCGCCGATTGGCGCAAGCCTCTTTCCTGCGGCAACTTCAACGTCAAGACCGGCAAGTGCGGCGGCGCCAGCAAGTGACACGCTGCGCCTGACCCGAGGGGACGGGCTTCGGCCCGTCCCTTCTCTTCCCTTCCGTGGCACCGAGAGCCGCATGAATCTGATTCGTGTCCTGCTGCTGATGTTCGCACTCTGTCCGTTCGCGGCACAGGCGCAGGATGACCCGTTCGCAGGGCTTGCCGGCAATTACGAGGCGATCCGCCACGCGGTCGAGGCACTCGCGGTATCCGGCAATCCGAATGCGGCCGCGACGGTCGCCGCCCTGCAGGCCGGCACGCTGTTCGCGGCACCCGACCAGTCGCTGTGGATCAGGCAGGGCGACACGCTGACCAATGCCCGCACCGGTGTGACCGGCACGCCCGAGGGCGACCTCAGGCGCGTGCGCGTCAACAACGCCGTCCGGCGCGCGATCGAGGAGGCGACCGGCGCGCTCACACTGTTCGCGCCCGTCCCGGCGAAACGGATCAAGGCAGCCGCTGATTTGTTCGCGCAGCACGACGCGGCGATGCTGCCCATGCTCGAACGCGCACTGGCAAAAGAGACGGACCCGGCGGTGCGCGGTGCGATCGAGCAGGCCTACGCCGCCGCCCTGCTCGCCGCCGGCGTTGCGCCGGTTACCGACCGGCTGGCGGCGATCGACGTGCTGCGCCGGCGTGGCGACCTGGACGCCAGCAACCTGCTCGCCTCCCTGACCAACCAGCCACCGCAGGTCGCCGCCGCCGCCGCGCGGGCGGTCGCCGCGATTGCGCGCGTGCAGCGGTTGTGGGCGCTGGCGCAGGGCGTGTTTTATGGCCTCTCGCTCGGCTCCGTGCTGCTGCTGGCCGCGGCCGGGTTGGCGATCACCTTCGGCGTCATGGGCGTCATCAACATGGCGCATGGCGAGATGGTGATGCTTGGCGCCTATACGACTTTCCTGGTGCAGCAGGCCATCGGCGCGTATGCACCGGCGCTCGCCGGCGCGGGCGTGGTTCTGGCGGTGCCGGCGGCTTTCGTCGTTGCCGGCGCGGTCGGGATCGCCGTCGAGCGACTGTTGATCCGCTTCCTTTACGGCCGTCCGCTGGAAACCCTGCTCGCTACCTGGGGTCTGTCGCTCGCCTTGCAGCAGGCGGTGCGCAGCATCTTCGGCGCAAGCAACCGCGATGTCACCTCGCCCGGCTGGATGAGCGGCGCGGCGCAATGGGGCGGGCTGACCATCACCTTCAACCGGCTTTACATCATCGTCTTCGCCGCGCTGGTGGTGGCCGCCCTGATGGCCGTGCTGCGCTTCACGCCGCTCGGCCTGCGGATGCGCGCGGTGACGCAGAACCGGCGCATGGCGGCGGCAATGGGCATCCGCACGCCATGGATCGACGCCCTCACCTTCGGCCTCGGGTCTGGCGTCGCCGGCATGGCCGGCGTGGCGCTGAGCCAGATCGACAATGTCAGTCCCAATCTAGGCCAGGGCTACATCATCGACAGTTTCATGGTCGTCGTGTTCGGCGGTGTGGGCAATCTGTGGGGCACGCTGGTCTCGGCGCTTACGCTCGGCATCGTCAACAAGTTCCTCGAACCGGTCGCGGGTGCGGTGCTGGCCAAGATCTTCGTGCTGGTGCTGCTGATCCTGTTCATCCAGCGTAAGCCGCGCGGACTGTTCCCGCTCAAGGGACGGGCGGTGGAGGCATGAGCCGCGCGTCCCTGACACTCTGCCTGACCATGGTGCTCGGCGGTGCGGCGCTGCTCGCGCTGCTCAATCTCGTGGTGCCGGCGGGGTCCGCCCTGCACGTGCCGACTTACACCGTCTCGCTGTTCGGCAAATATCTCAGCTACGCGATGCTTGCGGTCGCAGTCGATCTGGTATGGGGTTTTGCCGGCATTCTCAGCCTCGGCCATGCCGCGTTTTTCGCGCTCGGCGGTTACGCGATGGGCATGTATCTGATGCGCCAGATCGGCACACGCGGAGTCTATGGCAACGCGATTCTGCCCGATTTCATGGTGTTCCTGAATTGGAAGTCACTGCCCTGGTACTGGCAGGGCTTTGACCATCCGGCCTTCGCCATCGTCATGGTGCTGGTCGTGCCAGGCCTGCTGGCACTGGTGTTCGGCTGGCTCGCCTTCCGCAGCCGTGTCACCGGCGTCTATCTCTCGATCATCACGCAGGCGCTGACCTACGCGCTGCTGCTCGCCTTCTTCCGCAACGACATGGGCTTCGGCGGCAACAACGGGTTGACCGACTTCAAGGACATGTTCGGCATTCCGCTCCACGCCGATGCCACGCGCGACGGACTGCTAGTGGCAACAGCGATCTTCCTCGCGCTCGAACTTCTGATCGCGCGCTATGTCGTCACCTCCCGCTTCGGCAAGGTGCTGATCGCAGTGCGTGACGCGGAGAGTCGCACGCGCTTCCTCGGCTACCGGCCGGAAGCTTACAAGCTGTTCGTGTTCGTGCTGTCAGCGGTCATGGCGGGTGTCGGCGGCGCGCTCTACGTGCCGCAGGTCGGCATCATCAACCCGAGTGAATTCTCGCCGGCCAACTCGATCGAGGCGGTGATCTGGGTCGCGGTCGGCGGGCGCGGCACGCTGGTCGGCGCGGTGCTTGGCGCGGTGCTGGTCAATCTTGGCAAGACCTTCTTCACCGGCGCGCTGCCGGAACTATGGCTGTTCGCACTCGGCGCGGTATTCATCATGGTGACGCTGGTGCTGCCCGGCGGCCTGCTCGGCTTGGCGCGCCGCCGCGCGCCGCGGGCCGTGCCGGCCGCACCCGCGCCGGAGCCTGCTGAATGACCGACCGCGCCACACTGCTGTACCTGGACGGCGTCACCGTCAGCTTCGATGGGTTCCGCGCGCTCAACGCCCTCTCGCTGATCCTGGAGCACGGCGAGATGCGCGCCGTGATCGGGCCCAACGGCGCCGGCAAGACCACGATGATGGACGTGATCACGGGCAAGACGCGCCCGGATGCCGGGCAGGTCGTGTTCGGCGCCGACACGGACCTGACGCGGCTGGACGAACCGGACATCGCGGCGCTGGGCATCGGGCGGAAGTTCCAGAAGCCCACGGTATTCGAGCCGCATACGGTGTGGGACAACCTGCTGCTGGCGCTCGCCGGGGACCGCCGGCCGCGCTTTACGCTCTGGGCGCGGCAAAGTGCCGCGGAGCGGGACCGCATCGAGGCAATCCTGGCGACCATCCGCCTCGCGGATCACCGCGATCGCCGCGCCGGGGACCTCTCGCATGGGCAGAAGCAGTGGCTGGAGATCGGCATGTTGCTGGCGCAGGAGCCGCAATTGCTGCTGGTGGACGAGCCGGTGGCCGGCATGACCGACGCGGAGACCGAGCAGACCGCCGAACTGCTGCGCGAGATCAACCGCACGCGGAGCGTCGTCGTGGTCGAGCACGACATGGCCTTCGTGCGCGCGCTCGGCGTCAAAGTCACCGTGCTGCACGAAGGGTCGGTGCTGTCCGAAGGCAGCATCGACCATGTCAGCGCCGATCCGCGCGTGGTCGAAGTCTATCTGGGGCGCTGAGCGATGCTGGAAGTCCGCGACGTCACGCTCCACTACGGCGCCGCCATCGCGCTGCGCAACGTCTCGCTCGCCGCGGCGCAGGGACAGGTGACGTGCCTGCTCGGTCGCAATGGCGTGGGCAAAACCAGCCTGCTGCGCGCAATCACCGGCGCGCATCCGGTCAGCAGCGGGGCGATCATGTGGGATCAGGCCGATATCACGCGGCTCGCTCCCTACGAGCGCGCGCAGCGCGGCATCGCCTGGGTGCCGCAGGGACGTGACATCTTTCCGCTGCTGACGGTGCGCGAGAATCTGGAGACCGGATTCTCGGTGCTGCCGCGCGGCCGGCGCCGCGTGCCCGATGAGGTATTCGAGCTGTTCCCGATCCTGAAGACGATGCTGCGACGGCGCGGCGGGGATCTCTCTGGCGGACAGCAGCAGCAGCTTGCGATCGCCCGTGCGCTGGTCATGCGCCCGCGCCTGCTGGTGCTCGATGAGCCGACCGAGGGCATCCAGCCCTCCATCATCAAGGACATCGGCCGCGTGATTTCGCTGCTCCGGGCGCGGGGGGACATGGCCATCCTGCTGGTGGAGCAGTATTTCGACTTCGCGAGGGAGCTGGCACAGCGCATCGCGGTGATGGACCGCGGCGACATCGTGCTGGCCGGTGCGCGCGAGGAACTGGATGAGCACGAGGTCCGTCGCCGCCTCTCGGTCTGACCTGCAACGCGCGACGGGCAGCCTGAGCGTCGCGGTCAAGCGACGCGCGGAGGCAAGCGTGCTCGCCGACCTGCGCCAGGACGGCTGTCTGAAAGCGCGCTTTCCCAACCCGGACGGTTGGTTTCAGGCAGTGGCGCTCAACAGCTCCGGTGGCGTCGCCGGCGGCGATTCACTGGACGCCGCGTTCGCGGTCGGCGCCGGCGCGTCCGCGACCTTCGCGACGCAAGCGGCGGAGCGGTTCTATCGCGCGCGTCCTGTCGATGCACCGGCGCGTCTGCGCACCCACATCACGCTGGCCGAAGGGGCGTCCGCGGAATGGATGCCGCAGGAGGCAATCCTGTTCGACGGCGCCGCCCTCGACCGCCGGCTGCGAGTCGAACTGGCGCAGGATGCGTGGTTTCTCGGCGTGGAAAGCCTGGTGTTCGGCCGCACTGCAATGGGCGAGCGCGTCACGTCGCTGCGGCTGGCCGACACCATCCGCGTCCGCCGCGCCGGCCGCCTGATCCTGCACGACGCCATCCGCCTCACCGGCGATGCGGCCGCCGCGCTCGCCCGACCGGCGGTGGCACGCGGCGGGGCGGCGGTGGCCACCCTGGTGTATGTCGCGCCGGACGCCGAGTCCCGGCGCGACGAGCTGCGGGCCGCCTGGGCAGACGTGCCGGCGGAAACCGGGGCGAGCGCCTGGGACGGAATGCTGGTCGGGCGAGTCGTGGCCGTCGATGGAGCGGCGCTGCGGGGCGCCGTGCTCGCCGGGCTTGCGGCGCTGCGCGCCCGGCGTCCGCTCCCGCGTGTATGGCAGTGCTAATTAAAGAAGCACTCTTTAATTATCCGGGCAGCCCCCGTCAGCGGAACGGCGGCTCATCGAAACTGCGCAGCTTGCGGCTGTGCAGCGCGCCCAGGTCGCCACGCAGGATGTCCAGCGTGGCCAGCCCAATCGCAAGATGCTCGCCCACCGCGCGCTGGTAGAAGGCGCTCGCCGCCCCCGGCAGCTTGATCTCGCCGTGCAGCGGTTTGTCGGAAACACAGAGGAGCGTGCCATATGGCACGCGCAGCCGATAGCCCTGAGCGGCCAGCGTGCCGCTCTCCATATCCACCGCGATAGCGCGCGAGAGGTTGATGCGCCGGCGCTCGTTGCTCCAGCGCAGTTCCCAGTTGCGGTCATCGTAGGTGACGACAGTGCCGGTGCGCAGCCGGCGCTTCAGCGCCTCGCCGTGTTCGCCGGTGACGCGCGCGGCAGCCTGCTGCAGCGCCACCTGCACCTCGGCCAGCGCCGGCACCGGCACCTCGGGCGGCACCAGATCGTCAAGGATGCGGTCGCGGCGGAGGTATCCGTGGGCCAGCACGTAGTCGCCGATGGTCTGGCTCTGCCGCAATCCGCCGCAATGCCCGATCATGAGCCAGCAATGCGGGCGGAGCACGGCCAAGTGGTCGGTGATGTTCTTGGCGTTCGCCGGGCCCACGCCGATGTTGACGATGCTGACGCCAGCGTCGCCTTCGGCCGGGCACAGATGGTAGGCGGGCATCTGAAAGCGGTCCCAGGGCGCGTCCTGCACCTTGCGCTCCACGTCCTCGGGATCGTCGCCCCGCCGCACCACGCCGCCGCCGGGCAGCACCAGCCGGTCGTACTGTCCGTCCGGCCGTGCAAGCTCGGCCACGCTCCAGCGCACGAACTGATCGACATAACGCTGGTAGTTGGTCAGCAAAATCCACGGCTGCACGGCACGCCAGTCAGTGCCGGTATAATGAACCAATCGGCGCAACGAGTAATCCACACGCACTGCGTCGAACAGCGCCAGTGGCATCGGCGCCCCGTCCGGCGCCTGCCACAACCCGTCGGCCACTTCGTCGCCAACCGCGGAGAGGATCGGCGCGGGAAAGCGGCGGGCCAGTTCGCCCGGTGTCACCTGTCCCTGGAACAACTCGTCCCCGGCGTCGAGCACATAGGGATAGGGGATCTCCTGCCCGCTCGGCCGGACCGCCAGCACCGCGCCGAATTCCTCGACCAGCGGGCGGAGCTGCTGGAGCAGATAGGCGCGGAAGGCGGCCGGCTGGGTGACGGTGGTGGCGTAGATGCCGGGGGCCGACAGCTTGGCCCAGGCGCGGCGGGTGAACGGCGGCGGTCCGCTCGGCCGCCAGGTCAGCCGAAGCTCCGGGTACCGGAACCGGGCACGCTCGGCCCCATCCGGCGGGGTGCCGTCGGCGACGAAGCGGGCGAGCGCAGCCCGCAGCGCCGCCACCGCGTCGGCGTGCAGTGCCTCCAGTCGGTCAACCGCCTGTTCGGGGGAAAGCGCGTGCGCCGCCACGGTCGCGCGAGACCTCTGCTGGTTGCCGGCCATGGATGGCAGCCGCGGCGGTGCCGGGCAAGGGAGAGCCGTTTGACGCAGCCGGACGAAGCCCCTAGAAGCGCAGCCGCAAACGTCGTGTGACCAGTCTCTCCCGGCGGAGGGGTGGCCGAGCGGCTGAAGGCGGCGGTTTGCTAAACCGTTGTACACTGTAAAGGTGTACCGTGGGTTCGAATCCCATCCCCTCCGCCAGCACAACGCACTGAGCCCGTGCCCCGATCTGCGCACCCACCCCCCAATGGTGGCGCACAGTCCCAGGGATACCGCGCTGTCGCGTCGGATCCTCTCGAATGATTTCCCGGATCGGTAGACTGTCGAGTGAATCCGCCTGCCGGGACGTGGTGGGCCTCGTGCTGCTGTTCCTGCAGGTCGTCTGAGGCTCATTGTTCGATGGCGCGCGATGCCGCCTGTGTCGCGCGCCAGCGTGCCACATTGCGCTGGTGCTCCTCCAAGGTCCGGGCGAAGGCGTGTCCGCCGCTGCCGTCGGCGACGAAATACAGATCGTCGCCTGGCGCGGGATGCGCCGCCGCCGTCAGTGCATCCAGACCGGGACTGTCGATCGGCCCCGGCGGGAGGCCGGCGACGCGGTAGGTGTTGTACGGGTTGGCCACCGCCAGGTCGTCGCGTGTCAGCCCGCGTCCGGAGGTCAGTTCTCCCCCGGTCGCGGCATAGGCCACCGTCGGGTCGGATTGCAGCCGCATCCCGCGCCGCAGCCGGTTGATGAACACGCCGGCGATATGTGCCCGCTCCTCCGGCCGCGCCGTCTCGCGTTCGACCAGGCTCGCCAGCGTCAGCAACTGCTCGGGGCCATCCAGCGGCAGGTCGGGATCGCGGCCATCCCAGGCGCGCAGCAGCGCCGCGCGCATCGCCGCCTCCGCCCGCCCGAGCACGGCCACGCGCGTCGTGCCGTAGTCGTATTCATAGGTCTGAGGCAACACGCCGCCCTCGGGCGGGACCGGCGTCTCCCCGGTCAGCGCCGGGGCGGTGTCCAGCAGGCGCGCGATCTGGGCCGCTGTCAGCCCCTCGGGGATCGTCAGGAAATGCCTGACTGGGCGGCCCTGGCGCAGCACCGCCAGCACGGTGCGCAGGCTGGCATGAGCGGGGAAAGCCAGTTCGGCGGCGTGCAGCGGCCCCGCTGCCCACGTCAGCAGCGCCGCCGCGCGGAACGCGCCCGGACGCTCGATCACCCCGGCCGCTTGCAGCGCCGCCGCGACCTGTGCTGGTCCGCCACGCGGGATCACCACGTCGCGCGGCGCATCCAGCGGACCCGGCGCGTCATAGGCCAGCTGCCCGAGCCAGGCCCCACCGCCCGCCAGCCCGGCAAGCAGCAGCAGCGAGGCGAGCAGGCGGCGCAGAATCCTCAGGCGGCCTTCTTGAAGATGATGCTGGCGTTGGTGCCGCCGAAGCCGAAACTGTTGGACAACGCCGCGTCGATCCGCCGCTCCTGCGCGGAGTGCGCCACGCGGTCGATCACGGACTCGCGGCTTGGCGAGTCGAGGTTCAGGGTCGGCGGTGCCACACCGTCGCGGATTGCCAGGATCGAGAAGATCGCCTCGATCGCTCCGGCCGCGCCAAGCAGGTGCCCGGTCGCCGACTTGGTGGACGACATGGCCAGCCCTCGCGCCGCATCGCCGAACAGCCGTTCGACCGCCTCCAGCTCGGCGTCGTCGCCGGCCGGGGTGGAGGTGCCGTGGGCATTCACGTACTGCACGTCGGCCGGCGGCATCCTGCC
>JAKADX010000058.1 GCA_021818505.1 Pseudomonadota bacterium | reverse complement strand
GGCCGGGGCTGCGCCCGCCGAATGCGTGGTGATCGAGGATTCGGTGACCGGCGTGCAGGCCGCCGTCGCCGCCGGAATGGACTGTCTCGGCTTCGCGCCGCACGGCGACGGGGCGCCGCTGCGCGCGGCAGGCGCGGTGCCGTTTCACGCGCTGGCGGACCTGCCCGAGCTGCTCCGGGCGGCACGGCGGCGCGCGGCATGACGATCGCGGCGCTGGCGCCGTTCTATCCCTGGGTGAAGGCGGGCCACATCGTCAGCATGGTCGCCTGGATGGCCGGAATGTTCTATCTGCCGCGGCTGTTCGTCTATCACTGCGCGGTGCCACGCGGATCCGCCGAGTCCGAGCGGTTCAAGCTGATGGAACGCCGGCTGCTCAAGCAGATCATCAACCCGGCGATGTTCGCGACCTTCGGATTCGGCATCTTGCTGATCTTGACGCCCGGGGTGATCGACTGGGCGGCCGGCTGGTGGCACGTCAAGCTGGCCGCCATCGTGCTGATGACCGGGGTGCACGGCATCCTGGCGCGGCGACGGCGGGAATTCCTGCACGACCGCAACACCCGCTCCGCACGCTATTTCCGCATCCTCAATGAGATACCGACACTGCTGCTGGTGGTGATCGTGGTCATGGTGATCGTCAGGCCCTTTTGAGCTGTCCGGGCGGGGGAAAGGCCTGAACGCCCCTTGAACCCGCGATCATGCAACCCACCTGTCGCTTGACGTTGCCCGGCCGACTGGCCTAGCGTGCCCGTGGGACATTGGTGGCCGTCAGGTCATCCCTGCCTTTGTTCCATTCTGTTCCCAATCCTGTCGGAACAGGGTCGGTGCCTCGATGAGGCCGCCGGCTGTCGGGCATCAAGCTGATGCTTGGCTGACGTTCCGTCCCCTCCGCGACCACCCCCTCCTCCGAGGCGTTCCCCATGCACCTCGCCGAACTCAAGGCAAAATCCCCGGCGGACCTGCTCAGCTTCGCCGAATCCCTGCAGATCGAGAACGCCTCGTCGCTGCGCAAGCAGGACATGATGTTCGCGATCCTGAAGAACCTCGCCGAGAACGAGCAGGCGATCCACGGCGAAGGCACGCTGGAAATCCTGCCCGACGGCTTCGGCTTCCTGCGCAGCGCCGAGAGCAATTTCCTGCCCGGCCCCGACGACATCTACGTCTCGCCATCGCAGGTGCGCCGCTTCGGCCTGCGCACGGGCGACTCGGTCGAGGGACAGATCCGCGCGCCGAAAGAAGGCGAGCGGTATTTCGCGCTGCTCAAGGTCAACACGATTAATTTCGAGCCGCCCGAGGCGGTGCGCCATCGTATCAACTTCGACAACCTCACGCCGCTCTATCCCGACAAGCGGCTGAAGATGGAGGTCGAGAATTTCCAGTCGGTGGCGAAGGGACCGAGCAAGGACCTCACGCCGCGCGTGATCGACCTGATTGCGCCGATCGGCAAGGGGCAGCGCGCGCTGATCGTCGCCCCGCCGCGCACCGGCAAGACGGTGATGTTGCAGAACATCGCCACCGCGATCGCCCACAACCATCCCGAAGTGTTCCTGATCGTGCTGCTGATCGACGAGCGGCCGGAGGAAGTCACCGACATGGCGCGCACGGTGAAGGGCGAGGTGATCGCCTCGACCTTCGACGAGCCGGCGACGCGGCACGTGCAGGTGACCGAGATGGTGCTGGAGAAGGCCAAGCGCCTGGTCGAGCACAAGCGCGACGTGGTGATCCTGCTCGACAGCATCACGCGGCTGGCGCGCGCCTACAACACGGTCGTTCCCAGCTCCGGCAAGGTGCTGACCGGCGGTGTCGATGCCAACGCGCTGCAGCGGCCCAAGCGGTTCTTCGGCGCAGCGCGCAACATCGAAGAGGGCGGGTCGCTGACCATCATCGCCACCGCGCTGATCGACACCGGCAGCCGCATGGATGAAGTGATCTTCGAGGAGTTCAAGGGCACCGGCAACTCCGAGATCATCCTCGACCGCAAGCTCTCGGACAAGCGCACGTTCCCGGCCATCGACATCACCAAGTCGGGCACGCGCAAGGAGGAGTTGCTGGTCGATCGGGGCACACTGTCGAAGATGTGGGTGCTGCGCCGCATCCTCAATCCGATGGGCACGATGGACGCGATGGACTTCCTGTTGGACAAGCTGAAATACAGCAAGACCAACCAGGACTTCTTCGACGCGATGAATACCTGAGCCGGCGGCTCAGGCGTTCTCGCTGCCCACCAGCCACACCGTGCCGTCCAGCAGCACGCGGCCGTCGCCGGTGGCGTGAGGGGCAAGGGCGGCGCGAATGGCCTGGGCCGCCGCCAGGCGCATCGCTTCCGGCTGCCCCGCCATCGCGCGGGCCGCCGCGCCCATGCGCGTCGCGTGCTCGGCCGCGGTGTCCAGCCCCTTGCCGCCGGCCAGGTCGAAGCTGAACCGATGACGCCGGATCTCCGGCTGCGCCCAGCCGGCGCCGGTCAGGATGCGCGCGACACGGTCCGGGTCGGCGAAAGCGAGCGGGCCAGGGGCGCCTGGTTGTGGCGGCGGCAGCGGTGGAAGATGCGGCTCGGCCGCGCGCAGCGGCACCTCCATCCAGGGATTGTCGGCAAGGCCGCACCAGCAGGCGAATGCGAGCCGCGCCCCCGGCCGCATGGCGCGGCGCAGATTGGCGAAGGCGGCCACCGGATCGCCGAAGAACATCACGCCGAAGCGCGAGAACAGCAGGTCGAAGGAGTGCGGCTCAAACGGGTGGGAGGCAGCATCGGCGAGCAGCCATTCCACGTTCATCGCCTCGCGCTGCCGCGCCTCGGCGACCGCCAGCATCGGCGCGGAGACATCGAGGCCGGTCACGCGTCCCTGCGGGACTGAAGCCGCCAGCGCCAGCGTCGTGCCGCCGCAGCCGCAGCCGATATCGAGCACGTGGTCGCGGGGCCGCGCGGCGGCGAAGGCAAGGGCGGCCTCGGTGACTGGGGCGAGCATCGAATCTGTATGCGCCTGCCGCGCCACCCAGCGTGTCCCACCCTCGCCGTTCCAGTACGCAACCTGCTCGGCATGGATTTGGTTGAGGTCAGGCATGGCGCACTCCGGTCGGCGGACGCCGGGCATATGGCGGCGAACGCGATGCAGGCAAGCCACGCCCGCGATTGCGGACATAAGGATGTCCTTATATACGTCGCGGCCAGCGTCACAGGAGTTGCCTCTCATGGCGGATACCGCCCTCGCGCAGGACTACAAGGTCAAGGACATCACGCTCGCGGACTGGGGCCGCAAGGAGATCGCGATGGCCGAGGACGAGATGCCCGGCCTGATGGCCGTGCGCGCCGAATACGGCCGCGACAAGCCGCTCAAGGGCGCACGCATCGCGGGCTGCCTGCACATGACGATCCAGACCGCGGTACTGATCCAGACCCTGGAGCACCTGGGGGCCACGGTGCGCTGGTCGTCGTGCAACATCTTCTCCACCCAGGACCACGCCGCCGCGGCGATCGCAGCCGCCGGCACGCCGGTCTTCGCCTGGAAGGGCATGGACGAGGAGGCGTTCTGGTGGTGCATCGAGCAGACCATCAAGGGGCCGGACGGCTGGACGCCGAACATGATCCTGGATGACGGCGGCGATCTGACGCTGCTGATGCACGAGAAGCATCCCGAAATGCTCGACGCCGTGCGCGGCATCTCGGAGGAAACCACGACCGGCGTGCACCGGCTGCGCGAGATGGCCAGGGCCGGCTCATTGCGGGTGCCCGCGATCAACGTCAACGACAGCGTCACCAAGAGCAAGTTCGACAATCTCTACGGCTGCCGCGAGAGCCTGGTCGATGCCATCCGCCGCGGCACCGACGTGATGATGGCCGGCAAGGTCGCAGTGGTAAACGGCTTCGGCGATGTCGGCAAAGGCTCGGCCGCGTCGCTGCGCAACGCCGGGTGCCGCGTGATGGTCACCGAGGTCGATCCGATCTGCGCGCTGCAGGCGGCGATGGAGGGCTACGAGGTCACGACGATGGACGATGCCGCGCCGGCAGGCGACATCTTCGTCACCGCCACCGGCAATGTCGATGTCATCACCATCGACCACATGCGCAAGATGAAGAACCGCGCCATCGTCTGCAACATCGGCCATTTCGATTCCGAGATCCAGATCGACGCGCTGCGGAACCACCGCTGGGAGAACGTCAAGCCCCAGGTGGACGAGGTCGTGTTCCCCGACGGCAAGCGGCTGATCGTGCTGTCGGAGGGACGACTGGTCAATCTCGGCAATGCCACCGGCCATCCGAGCTTCGTGATGAGCGCGAGCTTCACCAATCAGGTGCTCGCACAGATCGAGCTGTGGACCGCGCCGGCCGGGCGCTACGAGCGTCAGGTCTACACCTTGCCCAAAGCGCTGGACGAGAAGGTGGCGGCGCTGCATCTGGCCAAGGTCGGTGCCAAGCTGACCAAGCTCAATGCGAAGCAGGCTGAGTATATCGGTGTCGCTCCTAACGGTCCGTTCAAGCACGAACAGTATCGCTATTAACCTGTGCCGACGGATGGGGCGGCCGCAGGCCACCGGCAGCCCCGTTCCGTGTGGCATTACGACGAATTCAGTTTTCAGATTGCGTTAACGACCGCGTGACGTCATCACCGGGTCACGAAGGTTTCTCTGGCATCGCCCGGGGTGGGGACTAGATAGGGGGCGTGCATGCTCCGACCCACGCTCCCGCGCCACGGCGCATTCGAAGGTGATCCGGCAATGACCGATTGGGCAATCCGTCTCGACGTCACCCGCGCGCAGACCGAGGCCGTGCGCCGGGCGATGGCGGAGAGCCGGGACCACAGAGTGCTGGCCGATCTGCTGTTCCTGGAGCGGTGGGAGATGATGCCGATCCACGGCCCGGCGGCGGCGCTACGCGCGGCCCAGATCCGGCGCGCGAACCCGATGCTCGCCGAGCAGGTGCGCGCCGAGGTGGCGCGCGCCCGCGGCGCCTAGCCGAGCGCCCCGGCCGCGCGCAGCGCCGACGTCTCGGCGGCGGAAAACCCGGCCTGGCGGAGGATCTCGTCACTTTGTTCACCGACGGCTGGCGGCTGGCGGTGCAGGCCGGCGCGCGTTCGCTCCTCGCCGAACTCCAGCGGCAGTGCCGGCAGACCGGCCCGCTCGCCCCCGCCGCCGCCGGCGGTCGCCAGGGCTGTCGGAAGCAATCCGCCGCCGGCCAGCAGGTGCGGCTCCTGAAGCAGGTCGAACGGGTGGGCAACGCGCGCGTGTGGCACCCCAGCGGCCTCGCAGCGCGCCACGATGTCGGCCGCGGGCAGCGCCCGCATGCGCTCGGCCAGACGCGGGATCAGCCAGGCACGCTCAGCGGCGCGAGCGGCGTTGCCGGTCAGCCGGTTGTCGTCCAGCAGATCGACGAGGTCGAAGGCCGGAGCGAAGCGCCGCCAGTGCGCGTCGCTGGTGACGCCGACGAAGATGAGTGCATCGTCGGCGCTCTCGAACAGATCATAGATTCCCCACGGGCTGCGGCGCGCCGGCATCGGCGGAATCGGGCCGCCGGTCAGCGCGCTGCCGGCGATGTGGGTGCCGACCAGGAAGGCGGCGCTCTCGAACAGGGCGCTGCCGACGCGCTGGCCGCGGCCGGTGCGGTCGCGCTCACGCAGCGCCGCGAGTGCGCCGACCACGCCGAACACCGCGCCCATAATGTCGATCACCGATGCCCCGGCGCGTAGTGGCCGGCCCGGCGGCCCGGTCATGGTGGCAAGGCCCGTCTGCATCTGCACCACTTCGTCGAGCGCGCCGCGACCCTCGCTCGGCCCGGCGAGATAGCCCTTCAGCGCGAGATAGATCAGGCGCGGGTTCAGCGCCGTCAGCACCTCCCAGCCGCAGCCCAGCCGCTCCATCGTGCCCGGCCCGAAATTCTCCAGCAGAATGTCGGCGCGCGCGGCCAGCCGGTGCAGCGCCGCGCGACCCTCCGGCCGCTTGAGGTCCAGGGAGAGGCTGCGCTTGTTGCGGTTGAAGGTGGCGAAGAATCCGGCGCCGAAGCCGGGCAGGCGGCGGGTCGGATCGCCCTCCGGCGGCTCGATCTTGATCACGTCGCCACCCAGATCGGCCAGGATCAGCCCGGCGCACGGCCCCATGATGGTGTGCCCGAGATCAAGGACGGTGAGGCCGGCAAGCGGCGCGGCATCGCTCATGCCGCGCGCCGCAGCGGGGCGAGCGCGCCCGAGCGCAGCAGCGTGCTCGGCAGCCGGTGCCCCACGATCCGCTCCGCCAGCCGCCCGGCCTCGATCAGGGCCGCCAGATCGACCCCGGTGGCAATGCCGAGTTCGTCGCAAAGGAAGACCAGTTCCTCGGTGGCGATGTTGCCCGGTGCGCCCGGCTGGCCGGCGAACGGGCAGCCGCCCAACCCGCCCACGGCGGAGTCAAACCGCGCCACGCCCAGGCGTAGCCCGGCATGAGCGTTGGCGATGCCCAGGCCCCGCGTATCGTGCAGGTGCAGCGACAGCCGCAAGTCCGGCCAGCGGTCGCGCACCGTGCCGATCAGCCGCTCGATGCGCGCCGGGGTCGCCCAGCCCATCGTGTCGGCGAGCGACAGGTCACGTATGACAGCGCCAGCCTCGGCGGCGATCGTCAGCCCGTCGGCGATGGTGGTCAGCACGGTCGCCGGGGCGATGTCGCCGGCATAGTTGCAGCCGAACGCCGCCATCACCAGCACCCGGCTGACCGGCACGCCGGCCGCCTGATGCGCTTGCGTCTGCCGGCGCATCGCCGCAAGCTGGCCCTCGCGGTCGCGGTTGAGATTCTTTCGCGAGAATGCCTCCGAGGCGCTGAGCGAGATCGAGCCGACCAGATGCAGCCGGTCGCGGAACGCCAGTGCCCGGTCCAGCCCCGCCTGGTTGAACCACAGCGCGGTGTAAGCCACGCCGGGGCGCGGGGCGAAGCCGCCGACCACGGCCTCTGCATCGGACCAGCCGGGCACCAGCCGCGGCGCGACGAAGGAGGCGACCTGGATGGTCCGCAGGCCGGTTGCGGAGAGGGCGTCGATCAGCGCGATCTTGGCGTCTGTCGCGATTGGTCCCGGTTCGATCTGAAAACCTTCGCGCGGCCCTTCCTCGGCGATGTCGATCCGGTCGGGAAAGTCGGTCATCGTCACACCCTCGCCTGCTCTCGCCGCACTGGTCCGGCCACGCTAGGGTAGGCGGATGACGGACACTCCGCAAAACCCCCGCGTCGGCCTCTTCGTGACCTGTCTGGTCGATCTGTACCGCCCGACCGTCGGCTTCGCGGCGATCCGGTTGCTGCAACGCGCCGGCTGCCAGGTCGAGGTGCCGCGCGCGCAGACCTGCTGCGGTCAGCCCGCCTACAACAGCGGCGACCGCGCCACCGCCCGCGACATCGCACGCGGCGTGCTGGACGCGTTCGGCGGCTTCGACTACGTGGTCGTCCCGTCTGGAAGCTGTGGCGGGATGCTGCGCGAGCACCTGCCGCATCTGTTCGACAATGATCCCAACCTGACGGCGCGCGCCGCCGCGTTGGCGGCGAAGACCCATGAGCTGACGAGCTTTCTGGTCGATGTCATGGGCCTGAGCGCAGTGGACGCCACCTATGCCGGCAGCGTCACCTATCACGACAGTTGCTCCGGTCTGCGGGAACTCGGCGTGAAGGCGCAGCCGCGGCGCCTGCTCGGCAGCGTCACCGGGCTCGTGCTGACCGAGATGGCGGACCCGGAGGTGTGCTGTGGCTTCGGCGGCACGTTCTGCGTCAAATACCCGGACATCTCGACCCGGATGGTCGCCGACAAGACGCGCGATATTGCCGCGACCGGGGCGGACACCCTGCTGGCCGGCGATCTCGGCTGCCTGCTCAACATCGCCGGGCGATTGCAGCGCGAGGACAGCACGGTCAAGGTGCGCCACGTCGCGGAGGTGCTCGCCAATATGACCGCGGATGTGCCGCCGATCGGCGAACCGCGGCAGCGATGACGGCCCGTCCGCCGGTCAGTTGAGCGTGGACGCAACGGCCCCGCGCAGTGCCGGCAATGTCTCGGTGGCGAACCAGGGGTTTCGCTTCTCCCAGCCCAAGGTGCGCCATGAGGGGTGCGGCAGCGGAAACCGCTCCGGCAGGAAGTGGCGGAACGCGCGTACGCGCTCGGTCATGTTCCCCGGGCCGAGCGTGAAGGCCTGGGCGTAGGAACCGACAAGCAGGGTCAGCCGCAGTCCGGTCAGCAGGGGCAGAAGGCGCGGGTGCCAGAACGCGGCGCAGGTGGCGCGCGGGGGTGCGTCGCCGCCGTTCGCCAGCCGCCCCGGATAGCAGAGGCCGGTCGGGATGATGGCGATGCGACGCTCGTCGTAGAATGTTGCCCGGTCCAGGCCGAGCCAGGCCCGCAGCCGGTCGCCCGACGGATCGTCCCACGGGATGCCGCTGGCATGGACCCTGGTGCCGGGCGCCTGTCCGACGATCAGCAGCCGCGCGGTCGCAGAGACGCGCAGCACGGGCCGCGGTCCGAGCGGCAGGTCGGTGCAGCGCGTGCAGGCCCGCGCCTCCGCCGTCACCGCCGCAAGCCGGGTCGCGGGATCACTCATTGCTCGGGACCAGTCCGGCGAGCAGCCGGGCGGCGAAGGCGGGCACGATCTGTGTCGCGGGACCGTGATGCGTCTCGTCGAACAGCGCGGCGCCGTCCGACGGCTCCAGGTTGAGTTCGACGGTGCGCGCCCGCCCACGCACCTCGGCGACGAAGCCAGCGGCGGGATAGACGCTGCCCGACGTGCCGATCGCGACGAACAGGTCGCAGCGCGCGAGCGCCGCGCCGATGGGTTCCATGTGGAGTGGCATCTCACCGAACCACACCACGTCCGGCCGCAGCCCGCCGGCGCGGCAGCAGTCGGCACACGCGGTCGTGACCTCCAGCGGCGCAATGCAACGCTGCGTGGCGCCGCAGATCGTGCAGCGGGCGCGCAGCAATTCGCCGTGCATGTGCAGCAGGCGGCGGCTGCCGGCGCGCTCGTGCAGATCGTCGATGTTCTGGGTGACCAGCAGGAAATCGCCCGGCCAGCGACGCTCGAGGTCCGCCAGCGCCAGATGCGCCGCATTCGGCGCAACTTGCGGGTCCATGATCTGCGCGCGGCGGGCGTTGTAGAACGCCTGCACGCGAGCCGGGTCGCGCGCGAAGGCTTCGGGCGTCGCCACGTCCTCCAGCCGGACACGCGCCCAGATGCCGTCGGCGTCGCGGAACGTCGCCAGCCCGGACTCGCGGCTGATCCCGGCCCCGGTGAGGACGACGATGGCGGGTCGCGTGGTCATGCCGCGCTGATATCCCGCCGCCTCACGCGCGGTCCAGCGGCGCCGTGTGCCCTTGCCCGCCGCCGGCCGGCGGGCGATATCACTGGCCGCCGCACGCCCCGAGAGGCCACATGATCCGCTACGTGCTCGCCGCCCTGCTCGCGCTCCTGCCCGTCGCCGCCCGGGCCCAGACCGAGGAGCAGGCCCTGGTCGATCGCTCCACGCTGACGGTGCAGGAGATGTTCAGCGCCGAGAATGCCGGCGACGCGCTGTCGCTGCTGCGTCAGGCGAAGGGTGCGCTGATCTGCCCCCGCGTGTTCAAGGCCGGGTTCATTCTCGGCGGTTCGGGCGGCGGCTGCGTGCTGGTGTCACGCGGCCCCGGGGGCTGGAGCAACCCGGCATTCTACACCATCGGCAGCGGCAGCGTCGGCCTGCAGGCCGGCGTGCAGGACAGCGAGATCGTGTTCCTGATCCTGACCCAGAAGGGTCTGCACGCCATCCTGGACAGCCAGTTCAAGATCGGCGCCGATGCCTCGATCGCGGTTGCCACCATCGGCGCCGGCATCGAAGGCTCGACCACAGCCGCCCTGCGC
Source organism: Pseudomonadota bacterium (assembly GCA_021818505.1). Lineage (GTDB taxonomy): Bacteria > Pseudomonadota > Alphaproteobacteria > Acetobacterales > Acetobacteraceae > JAFKFJ01. Next base: position 12,745 of record JAKADX010000058.1, on the reverse strand, counting down.
GCCGATATCGTTGCTTTCGCGAGGAGCCGTGGCCTGTTCGCCGGGATTTCGCTGCAAGGCAGCATCATTTCCTCCGATTCCGGCTGGGACCGCATCTATTACGGCGCGCCCCTGGCCGCGCAGCAGATCGTGTTGCAGGGTGCCGGGAACAACCCGGGCGCGCAGCCGTTGCGCGAGATGCTGTTGAAATTCAGCGGCTGAGGGGATGAGCGGCGGCATCCCATTCTGGCAGGCCAAGCGCCTCGACGAGATGACCGAGGTGGAATGGGAGTCGCTGTGCGACGGATGCGGACGCTGCTGTCTGCACAAGCTGCGCCACGATGACACCGGCGAGCTGTCGTTCACAAATGTCGCCTGCCGGCTGCTCGACTTGCATACCTGCCGTTGCCGCGACTATGCGGAACGTCGGGTGCGCGTGCCCGATTGCGTGCAGCTCACCCCGCAGGAGCTGGCTCAGATCGACTGGCTGCCGCCATCCTGTGCGTATCGTCGGCTGTCGGAGGGGCGGGGGCTGGACTGGTGGCATCCGCTGGTCTCGGGTGATCCCAACACGGTCCACACCGCCGGCGTTTCGGTGCGCGGTCGCTGCGTGGTCAGCGAGAAGCGCGCCGGGCGGCTGGAGAACCACGTGGCCGAATGGCCCGGACGGCCGCCGCGGCCGCGCCGGCGCATGGCCGGAAGGACGGAGATGCCGACATGATGCGCAATGCTCTTTTTGGCGGGGTCAATGCGGCGGTGCTGACGCCGTTCCGCGACGATCTTTCGGTCGATCTGGACCGAATGCTGGCGCATTGCCGCTGGCTGCTGGACAACGGCTGCAACGGCCTCGCCATCCTCGGCACCACCGGTGAGGCCAACAGTCTGGGCATTGCCGAACGCATCGCCATAATGGAGGGGCTGGTGGCGCGCGGCATTCCCGCCGATGTACTGCTGCCCGGCACCGGCACGACGGCGATCCCGGACACAGTCGCGCTGACCGCCCGCGCGGCCGAACTCGGCTGCCGCGGGGCGCTGCTGCTGCCGCCGTTCTTTTACAAGAACCCGTCGGAGGATGGTCTGTTCGCCTATTATGCCGAAGTGGCGGCGCGCGTGCCGACGGGGATTGCACTGTACTTCTACCACTTCCCCGCACAGTCGGCGGTGCCGATCACGACGGGCCTGATCGCGCGCCTGCGCCATGCCTTCCCCGGCCGGTTCCGGGGGATCAAGGATTCCAGCGGCGACTTCGGGAACACCTCATCGTACGTGCGGCAGTTCGCTCATGAGGGATTCGAGGTCTATTGCGGCGACGACGGCGCGCTGCACGCGCTTCTGCAGGAGGGCGGGGCCGGCTGCATCACCGCCGCAAGCAATGTCGGCAGCGCGGTCAGCGCGGTGGTCTATGCCAACTGGGACCGCGCCATCGGCGCGGAGGCGCAGGCGACGCTCGCCACCATTCGCAAGGTGGTCACGTCCGTGGCGCTGATCCCGGCGCTGAAGTCGCTGATGGCGCGCCACACGGGCCACGCCGGCTGGCGCAACATCCGTCCGCCGCATCTGAAGCTGGACCCGGCAGCCGAGGCCAAGCTTTTCGCCGCCTTCGACGCGGCCGGGGTGCAACTGGCACCGGTGGCCGCCTGAACACGGATTCCTGAACGCAATTCCCGGCCTCGTTAACCGTCCGGCTACCGAATCGACGCCATTTAGACGTCGCATGCGGGAGGTTGCGATGCGGGCACGGGTGGCGGCCGATCCTCTGGCCCTGTGGCGCGGCGTGGACGACGCGGCGCGGCGCGAAAGCGCCGCCGCGCCGTGTCCGGCCGACCTCCCTTCGCACGCACCCGAAACAGTGTCCGACACGCTCGTCCTCACCTTGTCGCCGACCGCGCCGCGTCCGGCGCGCCTGCTGCAACCCGCCTGAGCACCGCGCCGGCCGGTTCAACCGGCCCGCCGACCCCTTCTGTGCAAGCCCGGATCGGGCGCCTATCATGCGCCGAAGGCGCCCGCGCGACGCCGGGCGGCAGGAGGGAACCATGCAACACCGCAAAATGACGATGGCCGTCATCATCGGCAATCGCGGCTTCTTCCCCGGTCATCTGGCCAAGTCGGGCCGCGCCGAAATGATCGCGGCGCTGGAGCGGGCCGGCATGGACTGCGTCGTGCTCGGCGAGGACCAGAGCAAATATGGGGCCGTCGAGACGCACGAGGAGGCAAAGCGCTGCGCGGCCCTTTTCCAGGAGAATCGCCATCGCATCGACGGAGTGATCGTCTCGCTGCCAAATTTCGGCGACGAGCGCGCGGTGGCCGACACGTTGCGGCTGGCGAAGCTCAACGTGCCGGTGCTGGTGCAGGCGACGCCGGACACGCCGGATCAGATGGGAATCACGCACCGGCGCGACAGCTTCTGCGGCAAGATGTCCGCCTGCAACAACCTGCGCCAGTACGGCATCCCCTATTCGCTGACGCGGCTGCACACGGTGCGCCCGGATTCGGAGGCGTTCCGCGCCGATCTCGACTGGTTCGCCGCGGTCTGCCGGGTCGCCAACGGGCTGCGCGACCTGCGCGTCGGCTGCATCGGTGCCCGACCGGCGGCGTTCAACACCGTCCGCTACAGCGAGAAACTGCTGGAGGCGAGCGGCATCTCGACCGAGACGGTCGATCTCTCCGACATCCTCGGCCGCATCCAGCGGCTCAAGGACAGTGACGACGGCGTGCAGCGCAAGCTGGCGCAGATCCGCGACTATGTCAGCACCAAAGGCGTGCCGGAGCCGTCGCTGATCAAGATGGCCAAGCTCGGCTTCGTGGTGGAAAGCTGGATGCGCGAAACCGATGTCAAGGTCAGCGCCATCCAGTGCTGGACGGCGATGGAGGAGTTCTTCGGCGTCGTGCCCTGCACGGTGATGAGCATGATGAGCAACGAGCTGATGGCCAGCGCCTGCGAAGCCGACATCGTCGGCACCCTCAGCATGCACGCGCTCGCACTCGCCTCCCAGACGCCGAGCGCGCTGCTCGACTGGAACAACAACTACGGCGAGGACCCGGACAAGGCTGTGTGCTTCCATTGCAGCAACCTGCCCAAGCACTTCTTTGCCGACGACCGCATGGATTATCAGGAGATCATCGCCGGCACCGTCGGCAAGGAAAACACGTTCGGCACCATGGTCGGGCGCGTGAAGGCCGGGCCGATGAGCTTCGCGCGGTTCTCCACCGACGACACGGCCGGCTGCATCCGCGGTTATGTCGGAGAGGGCGAGTTCACCACCGATCCGTTGACCACGTTCGGCGGCGCAGGCGTGGTGCGCATCCCCGGGCTGCAGAACCTGCTCCACTACATCTGCGAACAGGGCTTCGAGCATCACGTCGCGGCGAATCTCTCGACCTCGGCGCATGCCGTGCAGGAGGCGGCGGCGCGCTATCTCGGCTGGCAGATGCACTGGCATCGCGGCTGACGCGGCGGGGGGCGGACATGACCATCGTCGCAGGTGTCGATTTCGGCACGCTCAGTGTGCGCGTCTCGATCGTGGACAGCGCGCGCGGGCTGCTGGCGTCCGCAGTCGCCGAATATCCGCTGCACCGGCGCCACGACGACCCCGATTTCGCCACCCAGTCGCACGACGACCACATGGCCGGGCTGGTCAGCGCCACACGGCAAGCGGTCGCCGCGGCGGGCGTGCGCGGGACGGACGTGGCGGCGATCGCGCTCGACACCACCGGATCGAGCGTGGTTCCCGTTGGCACGGGAATGCAGCCGCTCGGCGAGTACTATCTCTGGTGCGACCACCGTGCCAAGGGCGAGGCGGCGGAAATCACCGAGGCCGCGCATCGCGAGGGTCTGGCCGCGATCGACTGGAGCGGCGGCGTCTATTCCGCCGAATGGGGGTTTGCGAAACTCCTGCACTGGCTGCGCCACAATGCCGACAAGCGTGACGCCTTCGTCAGCGCCTTCGAACATTGCGACATGGTGGCGGCCACGCTGGCCGGCGTCACGGATCCGCGTCAGGTCAAGCGCAGCGTCTGCGCGATGGGCCACAAATGGATGTGGAACCGCTCGCTCGGCGGCCTGCCGCCGGAGGAGTTCCTGGTCAAGGTCGATCCGCTGCTGGCCGGCGTGCGGGCGAAACTCGACGGCGTGTACGCGACCTCCGACGAGATTGCCGGGCAACTGGCGCCGGAATGGGCGGAGCGGCTCGGCCTGCGCGCCGGTATCCCGATCCCGGTCGGCGCCTTCGATGCGCACTGGGACGCGATCGGCGCCGGCGCGCGGCAGGGCGACGTGGTGAATGTGGTCGGCACCTCGACCTGCATCATTGCCTATGCGGCGGAGGCCCAACTTGTGCCGGGCGTGTGCGGCGTCGTGCCGGGCAGCGTGCATCCGCGCTACACCGGCATCGAGGCCGGGCTGTCCGCCACCGGCGACATCTTCTCCGCCATCGCCCGTCGCGCCGGCACTGACGTGGCCGCGCTCAGCCAAGGACTGGAGAAGTACCGCGCCGGGCAGACCGGCCTGCTCCGCATGACCTGGGACAACGGCGACCGCACGGTCCTGGTCAACGCCAATGTCGGCGGCATCACGATCGGCTGGAATCTGCAGCACACGGCGCAGGACGAGTTGTTCGCCGCGATCGAGGGCACCGCGTTCCACACCCGCGTCATCCTCGACCGCATGGCCGAATACGGCGCGCCGTCGCAGCGCGTGATCAACGGCGGTGGCGTGCCGCAGAACAACCCGGTGCTGAACCAAGTGTACGCGAATGTGCTCAACCGGCCGGTGCTGGTGCCCGCCGGCAAGGTCACCGGCCTCGGCTCGGCGATCTTCGCCTTCCTCGCGGCCGGCGCCTTCCCGAGCATCGATGCGGCGCAGGACGCCGTCTGCCCGTCGTACACAGTGTTCGAGCCGCAGCCGGAGGCGCGCACCGTCTGCGACGAGCTGTACGGGCTGTTCCGCCGCGTCTATTTTGATTTCGGCAAGCCGGCGCGCAGCACCCAGTTCAGCGATGTGCTGCCGACGCTGATCCGGGTGGCGCGCGGCTAGGTCGGCGACGCGCCGGCGCGCTGGCCGTACCAGGCGCCGGGTCCGTGCTTGCGCTCGTAATGGTAGGCGAGGATGTGCTGCTCCAGCGGCGGCGCATGGGCGTCGATGGCAACGGTTGCACTGGCGATGCGCGCCATCTCCTCCAGGATCACCGCGTTGCTCGCGGCCTCGGCCGCCGACTTTCCCCAGGTGAAGGGGCCATGGCCGTTCACGAGCACCATCGGCCGCGCCAGCGGGTCCACATCGGCGAAGCGCCGCACGATGGCGTGACCCGTTTCGCCCTCGTAGTCGCGGCGCACCTGCTCGGGCGTCAGTGGATCGGTACAGGGCACCGGGCCGAAGCAGTAGTCGGCGTGCGTGGTGCCGAAACATGGCAGCTCGCGCCGCGCCTGCGCCCAGGCGACCGCGTGCGCGGAATGCGTGTGCGCGACACCGCCGATGCCGGGAAAGGCACGATAGAGCACGGTGTGCGTGCGCGTGTCGGTGGAGGGATTGAGCTCGCCCTCCACGACGTCGTCGTTCAGTCCGACCACCACCATCTTGTCCGGCGTCAGCGCGGCGTACGGCACGCCGGAGGGCTTGATGACGATGACGCCGCGCGCCCGGTCGATGCCGCTGACATTGCCCCAGGTGTAGAGCACGACGCCGCGGCGGTGCAGCTCCAGATTGGCCTCGCAGACCGCCTCGCGCAGTTCCTTGAGCAACATCGTGCAGCGTCCTCGCAGCGCCTGATCGCAGCGTGGCAGTGAAGCATGAAGCGGTCGGGATGGACAGACCTCGCGCCGCGATCGCAATATGGCGCGCCGGCAACGGAGCGAGGAGATGGTCCGCCAGGATGAGCTGAGGGCGACGTTCCGGGGCGAATTCGGGGCTGAGCCGCGCGTCTGTCGCGCCCCTGGCCGGGTCAACCTGATCGGCGAGCACACCGACTACAACGACGGCTTCGTGCTGCCCGCCGCGCTGGATCTGGCAACCTGGGTCGCGGCGGCGCCGCGCGCAGACCGGATGCTACGCGTCCGCTCGCTGCGCCAGGACGGTGTGGCCAGTTTCGACCTGGACGAGCCGGACCCTCAGCCGCGTCGCGACTGGACCGACTATGTGCGCGGGGTCGCGGTCATGCTGGAGCGATCCGGTGTGCGTCTGCGCGGCGCCGATCTGCTGATCGCGAGCGACGTGCCGATCGGCGCCGGCCTCAGTTCGTCTGCGGCGCTGGAAGTTTCGGTCGGCTTCGCGCTGCTCGACCTCACCGGGATCGTCGTGGACCGTACGGAACTCGCGCTGCGCTGCCAGCAGGCGGAGAACGAGTTCGTCGGTATGCGCTGCGGCATCATGGACCAGTTCATCGCCTGCCACGGCGCCGCTGCGCACGCGCTGCTGCTCGACTGCCGCAGCCTGGAATTCCGGCTGGTTCCGATCGACCCCACGGTGCGGCTGGTGATCTGCAATTCCATGGTGCATCACGCCCATGCCGGCGGCGAATACAATCTGCGGCGGATGGAGTGCGAGCGGGGCGTGGCGCTGCTCGCACCCTTGCTGCCCGGCATCCGCGCGCTGCGCGACGTGAGCGTCGAACAGCTTGCGGCGCATGGCGACGCATTGCCGCCGCTGACGCTCCGCCGCTGCCGTCATATCGTGACGGAAAACGACCGCGTGCTGCGTGCGGCCGCGGCGCTGGAGGCGGGCGCGGTGGCGGCGTTCGGCGCATTGATGAACGACTCGCACCGCTCGATGCGCGACGATTACGAGATTAGTTGCGCCGAACTCGACGTTCTGGTGGAGCTTGCCTGGCGGACGGAGGGCGTGCTCGGCGCGCGCATGACCGGCGGCGGCTTCGGCGGATGCACGGTCAGCCTGGTGCGTGCCGATGCGGTCGAGCGGTTTCGCGCGAGCGTCGGCGCCGGCTACCGCGCCGCGACGGGGATCGCCCCGGACATCTTCGTCGCCGTGCCGGGCGAGGGTGTCGGCGCGGTCGCGGATTAGGGGGAAGCACCGCGATGGATGTCCTGGTGGTCGGCGGCGCGGGTTACATCGGCAGCACCGTGGCGGCGCAGTTGCTGCAGGCCGGGCATGGCGTCGTCGTGCTCGACGATCTCAGCCGCGGGCACCGGCAGGCAGTGCCGGTGGGGGCCGAACTGGCCGTCGGCAATTTCGGCGACGCGGCGACGCTGGACGCGGTGCTCGCGCGGCGCCGCTTTGATGTCGTGATGCATTTCGCCGCGCTGATCGAGGCCGGCGAATCGATGCAGGTGCCCGAGCGCTATTTCCGCAACAACACCGCCAACACGCTGACACTGCTGGAGGCGATGCTGCGCCACGGAGTCGGGCGGCTGGTGTTCTCCTCCACTGCCGCGCTGTTCGGCGACCCCGTGCGCGTGCCGATCGCCGAGGACGATCGGCAACTGCCGACGAATGCCTACGGCGAATCCAAGCTGCTGGTCGAGCGCATGCTGTCCTGGCTGCATCGCGCGCACGGGCTGCGCTATGCCTGCCTGCGCTACTTCAATGCCGCCGGCGCGCGCGACCCCGATTTCGGAGAGGACCACCGGCCGGAATCGCATCTGATCCCGCTGGTGCTGCGTGTGGCCCTCGGCCAGCGCGAGAGCATCGCGATGTTCGGCACCGATTACGCGACCCCGGACGGCACCTGCGTGCGCGACTACATCCATGTCGATGACCTTGCGCGCGCACATCTGCTGGCGATGGCGGCTCTGAACGAACATGGTGCGCTGCACTACAATCTCGGGAACGGCGAGGGCTATTCCGTCCGCCAGGTGATCGAGGCGGCGCGCAGCGTGACCGGCCACGTCATCCCCGCCATCGCCGCGCCCCGGCGCGCGGGCGATCCGGCGGTGCTCGTCGCGTCCTCCGCGCGCATCCGCGCGGACCTCGGTTGGCAGCCGCGTATCCCGGCGCTGCGGGACATCATCGCCAGCGCCTGGGACTGGCACCGCCGCCATCCGCGCGGCTACGGCGACTGAGGGCGCGCCGATGGCAGCGTTCGAGGGCATGTCGCACCGCCGGCGCAACCCACTCACGGGCGAATGGGTCCTTGTCTCCCCGCACCGCATGCAGCGTCCCTGGCTCGGGCAGACCGAACGCCCGCCGCAGCCGGCGGCGCGGGCCTATGACCCCGGCTGCTATCTCTGTCCGGGCAATCGCCGCGCGCACGGCGACATGAACCCGCGCTACGAGCATACTTTCGTGTTTGGCAACGACTTCCCCTCATTGCAGACCGATGCCGTCGGTCCGCGCGCCGACCAGGGCGGGCTGCTGGTCGCCGAGGCGGAGAGCGGCATCTGCCGCGTCATCTGCTTCTCCCCGCGCCACGACCTCACGCTCGCCCGCATGTCGGTCGAGGACATCGCCCGCGTGGTGCAGGCGTGGACCGAGCAGTGGCGTGAACTCGGCGCCGATCCGGCGATCGGCTGGGTGCAGATCTTCGAGAACCGCGGCGACATGATGGGGGCGAGCAACCCGCATCCGCACGGCCAGATCTGGGCCAGCCGCAGCCTGCCCAACGAACCCGCCCGCGAACTTGCGGCGCAGAGGGCGTATCTGGCCGATCACGGGCGCTGCCTGCTCTGCGACTATCTGGCCGCGGAACTGGCCGCCGGCGAGCGCATCGTCTGCGCCAACGCGCATTTCGTGGCCGTGGTGCCGTTCTGGGCGGTCTGGCCGTTCGAGACGCTGCTGCTGCCGCGCCGGCACATGGCCGGCATGGACGAGATGGACGCAGCGGAGGCGGTCGCGCTCGCCGACATCCTGCGGCAGTTGACTATCCGATACGACAACTTGTTCGAGGTGTCGTTTCCCTATTCGATGGGCTTCCACCAGCGGCCGACCGACGGGGCGGCGCATCCGGGCTGGCACCTGCATGCGCATTTCTACCCGCCGCTGCTGCGCTCGGCCACGGTGCGCAAGTTCATGGTCGGCTTCGAGCTGCTCGGCTCGCCGCAGCGCGACATCACGCCGGAAAGTGCCGCGGCACGCCTGCGCGAGGTGCCAGCCCGACATTACCTCGACGCCGGGTGATGCGCCCCGCGGCCCCTCTCCCTCTCCCGCTTGCGGGAGAGGGAGAGGGTGGGGGCCTTATGGCCGCCGCTGGGCCGCGCGCGCCACGATCGTGTTGCCGTCCCAGATGCCGAGGCACACGCGCTCGCCGCCGCGCACCAGCAGCAGATAGGGGTCGAGCACGGCCCGCTCCTGCACCAGTTCGCCAAGGATCAGGGCCGAGCCCGGCACCTGCTTCTGCAACGAACGCGCCACCTCGGCGATCGGCTCGGGCACCGCCAGCCGATCGAGCGCGCCCGCCGGCATCCACCGCTCCTCCCAGTGCGAACCGGCGCGCAGCCGCAGCAGGCCGGAGGCGAACAGCAGCGGCAGCAGGCACAGCCAGGCGAAGCTGACAGCGGCGGGCAGCGAGGGCGAAACGTCCTTCAGCCCCTGCGCCAGCCCGGATGTGGCCGCCATGCCGACGAACGGCAGCAGCAGCCCGAGCAACAGCAACCCCTGATGTCGATACCAGAAATTCGGCCCGAATTTCTGCACCTGCGCGCGTTTGTGCGCCGCCAACAGCGCCGGCGGTACCGGCGTGATCCCATTCTCGGCCAGCGCCTCGGCCAGCGGGCTGAGGCGCGCAACCGGTAGAGCCGTGTCGAAGGGCATGGCCTGGTCCTCCCTGCCACCTTACGGAAGCATTAGAGTCCGTCAGACCGCTGCCGGTTCACACTCACAGTTGGGTGAGCGCGGCGCAACCGCGGCGCGCACGACGGGTGTCTGCATTTGTTCCCGCGCCGCGGTACAACGCAGTTGCGGCTCGATGCGGTACCGTTAGAACGGGCTCCAACGGGGGCCTTTGAATGTTGCTATCTGCCGACCGGGGCGTGCCGGAGCAGGCGGGCGAAGGACGGTGGCCGCGTCTGGGCCGGTTCCTGGCGCGGCCGGTGGGGTGGTGGACGACGCTCGGGATCGTTTGCGGGCTGCTCGTTGCGCCGTTGCTCATCACGGACCTGCCGCCGGTTGGAGATTATCCGAACCACCTCGCCCGCTTTTTCATCCTGGCGCACGCGCAGTCGGACCCGGTGCTCGGCCGGATCTGGCAAGCGGACTGGCACGTGATTCCCGATCTCGGTCTCGATCTGGTCATGCCGCCGCTGATGCTCGTATTCGGCACCTATTGCGTGGGTAAGTTGGCACTGGCCGTCGCGCTGCTGGCTCCGATGCTGGGCGCAGTAGCTTACAGCAGGGCTGCGTTCGGGGAGCGCCTTTACTGGCCGATGTCGGCCAGCCTGGTCGCCTATAATCTCTTTTTCGTCCTTGGGTTCATCAACTATCTGATCGCCGCCGGGGTTGCGCTGGCCGCGGCTGCGCTGTGGATCGTCGTACGCCGACGGCCCCTCGCGCTCCGGGCGGTGGCTGGTGCGCTCTGCGCATGTACACTGTTCTTCTTGCATTTGTTCGGCGTCGTGTATTTCGGAGTTCTCGTCTTCGCCACGGAGCTTGCCGATCTTTGGGCGACCCGCCGGAGGGAGGGGGCCATCATAAGCAAGGCAGCCGCCGCCGTCGTGCTGTTGTTGGCAAGCTTCGCCGGGCCGGCAGCGCTCTGGCTCGCGGTGCCGCGTAGCCCCCACCCACTCGCCTACGGATGGTCTTTCCTGCTCAAGCTGGTGTTTCTGGCATCGCCGTTCATGACCTACGAAGCTTGGCCGGGGGCAGTCGTCGGTGCGGTCTTCGTCGCAGTCGTCGCCACCTACCTGCTGCGCGGCGCGATCCCGGCCACGGGATTACCCATCGCCATGCTAGCTCTGCTGCTGGTCTATTTCTGCGTGCCCTATGCATTCGGTGGTGGCGAATACGTGGACAGCCGCGTGCCGTTGTTGCTGGCGCTGACGCTGACTGCGGGCCTGCGGCCGTCGAACCTCGACGTGGCGAGGCTCGGCTGGGCGGCGATGGCGATGAGCTCCGCCCTCCTCATTGCACTGGCATCGGTCGCTAGGGTCTGGGGGCTGCACAACGCCCAGGCTGCTCAAGTGGAGGCCAGCATTGCAGCGGTGCCGCCGGGCAGCCGTGTGCTGGTTTCCACGCCGCCGTTTGCCTGGGACAATCCCTACTGGGAGAAGGTGCCGTCGAGTGTCCTTGCGCTTGGGCTGATTCGCATCGACTATCATCTCGCAGCTTTGCTCGCGATCGAACGGCGTGCATTCTGGCCGCTGCTGTTCAGCGACCCGTCGCAGCATCCGATCCGCGTTCTACCGCCCTATGCTGCGATTTCCGATACGGCGGGCATCCTGCCCGATCTGCGGTCGCTCGAGCGGCAACATTCGGACGATCCGCGTTGGCCGAGGCACTATTTGAAGGAATGGCCGGACCACTTCGACTACGTGCTGGTGCTGGACGCCGGTGCTGCCGACAATCTTGCGCAGTTCCTCCCCGACAAGCTGACGCTGGTCAATCAGTCCGGATTCACCGCGCTTTTCAGGGTCCGCCCGCGTCGTGCTGGTGCTGGCCGCTAGACGGCGCCGGCGCATTTCGGCGCCACGGCCCGAACGCCGGCACCAACACAGAAAACGCACGGGTCTGTAACTGCGGGGTGTAGCGTTGCACCAGGTCTTGCATGAAGCTGGCGGTGAAACGCAGTCGCTCGCGGGCGACCGGCAGCTGCCGGTCGTCGGGCGCGCCGATCTCGACTGCTCCGAAACGTTGCTCGCGAAGCAGCGCGCGCAACGGAGCGTCACTTTGGCGGCCCATGCGGACCCGATCCCTCACGAAGTAGGCGTCGATCGCGGACTCTCGGCCGGCCTCGAAGCACAACAGAAGATCTTCGCAGAGTACTGGCCGGGGCTGTTCACGCAGCAACAAGATCGCCTGGCGATACTCGGCCAGGCGGGCCGACAAGGCATGCCACTTTTGCAGGTCGTTGGAAACCCGGCCGAAGCCGAACTGGACGATCACGAGCGGCCAAATAACGGGGAGCACACGCAGAAGTACACCTTGAGAGAACCACCGCCGGGCGTCACCGAGCGCCAGCGCGAGGATGACAGCGTCGGTTGCCGTCGGTTCCAACTGGATGTTCTCCCCGACGCCGTCGCCGCCCCACAGGACAGCCGCGAGACCGTGCGACACCGCCCACGTTACCGCAAGCAGGGCTCGCCAGCGTCCGGCGCCGGCGAACATGATCCAGCGTAGCGCGAGACCCAACGTCGGCAGAAATAGCAGAACGACGAGGGCGTTCTCCGACAGCGCCGGTACATATGGCCGCGACGGCAGCAAATGCGCGTAAATGAACGGGCCGTCGAGGAAGCGCGACACGGACACAAGCAGGCCGCCTGTCAGCGCACCTGCGGTCACGTATAGCAACAGAGTCCGCCACTCCCGACATAGGATCAGGTAAATGCCGATCGCGAGCGCGAACGAGGCCATCGTCGGTTTGGTGCAGACGGCCAGACCAAACAGGATTGCAACAACAACGACCGACCATTCGGCGTCGCGCCACCAGACGAAACCCAGCAGGCCAAGCAACTCGAACAGCAACGCAAGGAAATCGGGCGTGTTGGCGCCGATGAAGCGCGGCATGAGGATGGCGACCGAAGCAATGAACAGGAGTGCCCCTTAGAGTCTGTCCAAGATCATTCGGGGCTTTGGCATAGGCTTCGCAGCATTCTCCGGACGGACGCCCAGTGCAGGAATGCGAGCGCGTTGCGGTTCAGGCACTCCCAGTCCTTGCTCAGCCGGCGG
>JAKADX010000057.1 GCA_021818505.1 Pseudomonadota bacterium | reverse complement strand
CGGCCTCCTGCTCGCGCAGAACGCCGATGATCTGTTCCTCGGTGAACCGACTTCGCTTCATCCATCCGTTCCCCCTCAGGGTCGCGGACTCTATCTCAGCCTGGAGGAGTTTTCGGGGCTCAGGTCAGCGGGAATGCGCCCGCCCTGGTGCAGCATGATTGCCTGTTCGATCAGCGCAGAATTTCGGCGGCGCAGGACATCCAGGAACATGACGAGATCCTCTGACCATGGGCACGCGCTTCGCCGGCCGGAAAGCGACGCGGAGTCGTCGTTATCTGATCCGTCCGGCAAGCCAGCGTGCGAGGTTGCACCAGAGCGGCGCATAGCCGGCCCAGGCGAGGAACGACGGCGGTCCCCAGTGCGGCCCGCAGTCGGACGCGAATACCGCGCTGCGGCCATTTTCTACGCTGCGGACGGCAATCAGTGGGTCGCCGCCGATGCGTGCCAGCACCCTGGCATCGGGGCGTGGCTGGGCACGATTCCAGCCAAGCAGCGCCGGCCAGCCCGTCAGGCCCGCCGCAACGGGATGTTCCGGATCTACGGTCTCTGGTACCACGCCCTCGGGATGCTCCTGGCGATCGTCAGTCGTGGACAGGGCAACCGGCAGCACGGCATCGACCGCCGTCCCATGATAGGCGGCCTTGCCCTCGATGCCCTGGAAGGTCATGTACCCGCCTACCATCAGCAACCCGCCACCGCTGCGCACCCAGTCCGCGAGCGCATGGAGCCGGTTGCCGGAGCGCTCGGACCGCACGTAGGAGCGGTCAGGGAGCAGCAGCGTGTTGGCGCCAATGTCGCTCAGAACCACCACGTCGAACGTCCGCAACAAATCGACAGAGTCCGGGAATGCGTTGGCCGCAATGTGCGACGGCTGATAGGTCACGTCCATGCCGTTGCCGCGCAGCGCCGCAAGCAGGGCATCGCCGCCCTCGTGATAGCTACTATTCGTGAAGCTGTCGAAGCCCTTCACGTGGATGCTGTGCGTCATCCACGATTCGCCTGCTACCAGCACCCGCAGCGCGGTATCCGCATTGTTCATTCCGGTTACCATTTCATGCTACTTTCTGCACAGTCCGGAGGAGCATTTCCAGAAATCTCCACTGCCCAGTTGGATCGCCGGCCCATGCATCGCGATATGGCCTCCTGGCAGTTCGCGTCAGTCCTTAAGCGCCCTCCACACGTCTGCCAATGTCGGCAGCGCCGATTGCGCGCCGTAGGCGCGTGTCGACAGCGAAGCGGCGCAGTTCGCGAAGCGCAGCGCCTGCTCCCATCCGGCGCGCTGGACAATCCGGGCGTGCAGGCAGGCGGCGGCGAAGCAGTCGCCGGCCCCTGTCGTGTCCTTGGCGTCCGCCGCAAACCCGGCAGCGTGGATGCACTGGCCATCCGCTTCCAGCCGCGCCCCATCCGCGCCGAGCGTGGTGACCACCGACGGCACCAGTGCCACGAACGGCTCCGCCAGGACGGCATCGATTGCAGTGCGGGAATCGGCGTTGCAGAACACGATATCGAACCCGGAGAGCGCGTCGCGCAGCCTGCCTGCGTCGGATGGACAGTCCGCGCGCTCCACGTCGAGTGACGTCGTGGCGCCGACGGCGCGCGCCCGTGTTACGGCCTGCCGGCACAACGCTGTGTCGCCCACAGACGTGACGTGGATATGTGACACGCCCTCGCAAGACGTGGCGGTGAGTTCGTCGGCGTGCGGCCGGTAGGCATCCGTCATCAGCTTCACCAATGACTTCTCGCCATCTGGCGTGATGAGGCCGATGCAGGAGAAGCTGCGCACACCCGCGAGGCGTACGACGCAGCCGGTGTCCACGCCGGAGGCGGCGAGGCCGTGCAGTGCAAAGGCTGCCTCCTCGTCATCGCCCACACGGCCAAGAATGCGCACGTGCGCGCCCAGGCGGGCAAGCGCCACCGAGACATTGCCAGCCATGCCGCCTGGCACACGCTGCAGCATCTGGCCGTTGACCTTGCTGTCGCGTGCCGGCAGGCGATCAACGCCGATCAGTACATCCACGTCGATGTCGCCGACGCACAGGAACAGGGGCGAGCCGGAGCGCATATCGCTCACGGCTTCAGACCTCGGGCCGCCGGCAAGCGTGCCCAGTGCCCGGCGGCGATGGTGTGTGAGGCACCGTAGATCGTCAGCCGCGTCGCAGTGGGCACACGCACGTCAACGGACTCTGCATCGGTCTCGACATGCAGCCTGCCCGTCACGTCGTCGATCGCGAGCGTCATGGAGGTCTCGTCGCGGCGGCGCCACCAGTCGGCGAAGTCGCCCAAGGTCATGTTCGGAAGATGCCGGCTGTTGGCCGCCGCGAACAGCTCAGGCAGTACCGCATCCGCCATGTCGCCAAGGATCTCCGGATGACCGTAGAGATGGACGGGGCGATCAAACGCCACCTGCCGCGCCAGGACAGAAAGGTAATGATCGAGCACGGCGCGGGCACCGGGCGGACCAAGGCCGGCATCCTCAAGGAAGATACGGTGCCGCTCGGGCGAATACGGATGAACCGGAACCTGCAGTACCCCGGCTGGTGAGAAGAACGGCAGAGAGTCGATGTCGAGGCCGAAATCGGACGAATAGGGCAGCGCGAGATCCGCCATCGCGCGGTCCAACGCATGGTTCCACATCCCGCGTGGCGCGACATACCCGCGCGGGCGGAGCCCCAGCTGCTGCTCTACCCAGTTCATGCCGGCGAGCAGGTTGGTGCGATTTTCCGCGATGGTATCGAACAGGTCGTGAACGTCGCCGTGATGGCCAATCTCGTGCCCATCCAGCCAGTCGCGCGACAGCGCTCCGGGGTAAGCTCTGCAGAGTGCCGCATTAAAGAAGAAGGAGCAGTGGATGCCGTGCGCTTGCGCAATCTGCGCGATGCGGCGGCAATTGTTACCGAACACTCCATCCACGTCGATACGTAGGATGAAGACTGAGTGCGCCGCCTGCGGATATCGGCCGATGCGCAGGCGAGGCAAGGCAAGGATGTCGAAGGCGGTATGAAGCATCCCTATCAGCGTGTCCGCCACCTCAGCCTTGTCCACGCTGGCGACACGCTCCGTCAGTGCCGAGCTGGTGGTGAAAGCGCGGAGCGTGTCGCCGGCAGCGACGAGATGGCGGGTGAGCGGCAGGCCGGTATAGATCAGCCGTCCTTTGCCATGCGGCCGGTTCAGTACCGCCGGATACAGATCGGCGGGCTGCGGGCTGCGCGACTTGCGGTTGCCATGCAGGCGACATTCGCCTTCACCCGGTCCTGTGAAAAGCCGCGCGAGGCAGGGCAGTTCAGCTTCTTCATCGCGCCCAGGCGGACGGAAGCGGTGAAGTGTCGCTGGGATGCTCGGACCGAGCAGTGTGTCCGAGGCCGGAGCCTCGGCAATCACTGCGACGCCGCCTCCAGCGACGAAAGCGTGGCACCAGGATGGGACATAGCCGCTGAAAAGGACGACCGGCCGGTCAGGTCCGTCGACGCCATCCCAGGGCAGACGCTCCTGGCGCAGCACGCGCATCCATCCCTCGGCGCCATCGCCTTCGGCGTGCAGACCAATGCGGATGTCACGCCACATCGTACCACGGTTCCGTCATGGCTCAGATTGCCGCACACCGGTGATGTAGGAGACGAGTGTTGGTCCATCGAGATTGCTGATTGGCTCGTCCGCCACCTTGCGCCCGAGGCGCAGCACGACCACGCGGTCGCACGTCGTCAGCACTTGCTCCATGTTATGGCTGATCAGCACAACAACGATCCCGCGGTCGCGAAGGCGGCCGATGAGATCCAGGACATGCTTCGTTTGCCGCACGCCGAGAGCGGCAGTCGGCTCGTCAAGGAAGACGATCTTGCGGCTCCAGCCGACAGCACGGCCGATGGCGATGGATTGCCGCTGCCCACCCGACAGGTCGCGGACGCGCTGGCGAACCGACACCAGTCCGCCCATGCCGACCTGTGCCAGGATTTCGCGGGCACCGGCGCGCATCGCCGCCTTGTCCAGCCAGCCGATCTGCCGCAGCAATGGCAGCCGCGAGTGAATTTCGCGGTTCAGATAGAGGTTCTGGGCCACGTCGCCGTGCATCACCAATGCAAGGTCCTGGTGCACGACTTCGATTCCCAGCTCCGCCGCGCGCTTGGGACCGTGCGGGCCGAGTGGCATCCCGTCGACCCTGATCTCGCCTTCGTCTGGCACGTAGACGCCGGCGATGCAGCGCACCAGGGTGGATTTTCCTGCCCCGTTGTCACCGACAAGTCCGACCACCTCACCGGGGAAAATGGTCAGGTCGATCGAATCCAGCGCGCGGAGGCCGCCGAAACTCTTGCCTAACCCGGAGACCTGCAATAGGGGCGCTGATGCTGTCTGAGGGAAGGCGTCGCTCATTCTGCCGGCTGCCTCTGACTCACCGCGACCGCCACCACGATAATGATGCCCTGCACCACGATCTGCTGCTGCACCGTGGCGCCCATCAGTACCAGGCCGTTCACGATCATTGCCATCAGAATGGCGCCCAGCAGTGCGCCGAAAATGCTGCCTGTGCCGCCGAACAGGCTCGTGCCTCCGATTACCACGCCCGCCAGCACGGTAAGCAGATCATTCGAGCCGAGCGTATAGACCGCCCCCTGGACTTCGCCAGCATAGATCATGCCGGCGAGGGCGGCGGTGAGGGAGGAGATTAGCATCACAGCTACCCGCACCCGTCGCGTGTTGATGCCAAGCGCGCGCGCGCTTCGCCGGTCGCTGCCGGTGGCCATGACGCGCCACCCGAAGGCGAGATTACGATAGGCGATCTGTGCCACCACGAATCCGGCCAGGAGCCAGACCACTGCATCCGAAACTGGGCCGACCATGCCTGAGCCGAATAGCGTGTTATAGGTAGGGTTCAGGATCGGCACGTCCTGCAGCTGCGTCGACATCTGGGCGATGCCGCTGAACAGCTGCATCGTACCAAGCGTGATGAGGAACGACGGCACGCGGAGCCCGACGATCAGCAGACCATTGAGCAACCCTGTCCCGACACCGATCGCCAGTCCGCACACCACGCCACCGACGAGCCCGAAATGACGCAGCCCAAGCGCCGTGACCAGCGCCGACAACGCGACCACCGAGCCGATGGACAGGTCAATCTCGCCGGCCGTCAGCACGAACACGGCGCCGAATGCCATTAGCGCGATCGGCGTCACCGCGGTGACGATCGAGGTGGCGTTCTGAACCGTCAGGAAGCCCTTGTCCGCCGTGGTCAGTGCGAAGAAGGCGAAGACGAGCACAAAACCGATATAGACGGTCAGATCGGTCCAGCGGAACGACCGCCGGTCGTTCACGCCGCCCGGCGACAGTGTGGGCGCAGTCGTGGACGGCCGGCCGCCCACGGCAATGAGGTTTCGTACTGTCACTTGCTGAGTAGTTGCTTCACTTCCGGAGGCGGTGCCGCGTGGTAATCCTGCGCATAAGCCTGCAGTAGCGTGGTGCGTGTCACCGGGATTGCCGGCACCTGGATATAGGCCGGCACGGGCTTGCCGATCAGCGCGTAGCCGATCTCGGCCGCCAGTGACTTGCCGATCGCATACGGATCATCGATCACCAGCGCCTTCACCGCGCCGTTCTGCGCAAGGGACACGGCGACGGTATTCGACAAATCCATCGTAGCGACCGCGACATCTCGCCGGTGCGAGGCACGAATGGCCTGCAGCACGCCGGCGGCGGGTTCTGCCCAGGGCACGTAGATGCCCTTCAGCGTCGGATGTTGCAGCAGCATCGCGCTCGCGATCTGGAAGGCGCGCTGCGGGTCGGAGAATCCCTGTGTGGCCACAATTTTGATTTTTGGATGGTCACGCTCAATCGTCGTGCGGAAGGCGGCATCGCGCTGATTGACGACGTAGGCGTTGGCATCGAAGTAGAGGTAGCCGATATCTCCAGCATTGCCGATCGCATGCGCCAGCCCGTCGGCCGTCTTCTGGCCCATAGCATGCAGATCATCGCCGACCAGGCCGACATAGTCGCGGCCCTGCTGGAAACCGGACGGCATGTTGCTGATCAGCGCGAGCTTGACGCCGGCATCAACCGCCTTCTGCAGCGCTGGTCGCAATTCGTCGGGGTTGATCGGCCAGACGATGATGGCTGACGGCTTCTTGGCCAGGATCGTCTGCACCGCATGGGCTTGGTCGGAGGCACTGTAGTTCGAGTTGCTCATGCCGGCGACGGCGATCCCAAGCCTCTTGAACTCGTCCCGCGCGCCTTCGGTGACCGCGTTCGACCAGTCGGAACTCGTCTGGAACAGCAGCGCGGCCGAATAGTGGCCGCCGCGGAGTTTCTGCACCTCGGCGTCGGTAAGGGAGAGGACGCTGGCCGGCTCGCCCTTCGCGCCATTCGGACCGACGGTCTGGGTGACAACGCCCTTCAGCGCGAACTGTCCCCCAACCATCTCGCCGGCCTGCACCTGTGCGGCGCCGGTCGTGAGCAGGGCGCCGATGAGCACGAGTGCCGCGCGCCTGCCGAAGGCTACCGATTGCTTCCGTGAACGGTCCTGCCGGTGGATCATCCCTATTCTCCTGTGCTGTTCTAGGCAGCTATTCGATTAGCTGACCGTTTCACAAGCTTTAACGGGTGTCAACGCGTGTTATGGTGCCGCTACGATCCTCCGGCGCCGGAAGGCTGGCGGGCGTTGCCGCGGCGGCGCGGCGTGGGGCTTAGGGAGCGCGGCGGCCCAACTGTGACGGGAAGCAGCGCGGGCGCGGCCGGCGGGACACAGGAGTTGCGGATAATGAGCTCCGTGCGCAGTCTAATGTTCTCGAACATCGCCGGACGCGGATCGCGTATCCGTTCGTGCAGGATACGCACGGCGTGCTCGGCGAGAGCAGCGATTGGCTGCCGCTGGGTGGTCAGCTTCGGGGAGAATGTCGCCGCCCACGGGAAATCATCGATGGCGGCGAGCGAGATGTCATCGGGGCAGATAAGCGACAGATCCGTGATCGCCTGCATCGCGCCGATCAGCATTTGGTTATTCGATACGAACAGCGCGGTGGGCGGATTTGTGCCGGCAAGCAGGCGCAAGCACAGCTCCCGTGCCCGATCCTCGCGGAAGTCGGCATAGAGGATGTGCTCTGGCGCTACCTCCAGCCTGGCCGCCGCCAACGCATCGCGAAATCCCACCAGCCGCTCCACGGTGTTAGACAGATGAGGCGAGCCGGCCAGGATCGCGACCTGCCTGTGACCGAGCGAGAGGATGTGGCGGGTCACCTCGAACGCGGCGCGGCGATTGTCGATCGAAACGGTATCGAACGGCGCGCCGGGCACAACGCGGTCGATCATCACCAGCGGCTTGCGGAACGTCGAGACGGGCGGCTGGAAATACATGTCGGCGGGTCCGGTGGGCGCCAGGATGACCCCGTCGGTCCGGTGTGCTGCCAGCAATTGCAGCGCGGCGGTTTCCTTCTGCGGATCATGATCGGTTTCGCAAAGCAGCGTCATGTAGCCGCGCGCCTGCGCCGCCGCGCCCATTCCGCGCACGAGCTCGGCGAAGAATGCGTTAGTGATGTCCGGGACGATCAGCCCGATCAGCCGCGTCGCCTGCGTGCGCAGGCTGCGGGCGACCCCGGACGGCTCGTAGCCGAGCTGCGCGATCGCCTCCAAGACGCGCGCCTTCAGCGGTGCGCTGACGAAGCTCGTGCCGTTGACCACGGCGGAGACGGTGGCAGTGGACACCCGCGCGAGGCGCGCCACGTCTTTGATGGTCGGGACCGACAAGGGAGGCATCCATCCACAGGAACGTCCTGTCCCGGGCGCGCGCCGCGCAGGGCCGGGACACGGAGCAGGGCTTATGCCGGAAACTTCGTTCCTGCCCAAACTGAATCGGCGCGGCGCCCGCGGCACTTCGACCGCTCGCCCCCCGCGGCGCTTCTAGCTGCAATCGCCCTTGTATTCGTACCTGGCCGCCTTCGCCTTCTCGCCGGCGGTGATGGTGACGATCTCGGTCAACGTCGTCTGCTTCAGGTGCTCGCCCTTGACCAGCCTCGCGGCGGCTTCCATCGCCACTTCGCCTTCCTGTTTCGGGTTCTGCGCGATCAGTGCCGAGATGCTGCCGTTGTCCAGCGCGTTCACTTCGGCGGTCGCGGCGTCGTAGGCAACCACCTTGACCTTGCCGCGGGCGCCCGCCTGCCGCAGGCCGGTGAGCGCGCCGATCGCGCCCTGGTCATTGGTGGAGAAGATCCCGTCGAGGTCGGGATGGGCCGACAGGGTCGAGGTGACGATCTCCGCGGCCTTCTGCGGGTCGTCGCTCTGGTACTGGGCGCCGAGATAGACGAGGCCGGGGTATTTCTTCAGTTCCTCCTCGAAGCCGGTGGTGCGCGCATCCTGCGCCGCCGAGCCGGGCGGCTGGGTGATAACCATGACCTTCCCCTTGCCGTGCAGCAGGTGGTCCAGCACGTCTGCGGCGAGCCGGCCGCCCTTTTCGTTGTCGGTGACGATCTGGGTCTGTACGAACGATGGATCGGCGATTGTCTGGTCCACCGTGACGACCTTCGTCCCGCGCGCGGCAAGCTGCTTGAGCGGCTCGATCAGGGCCTTCGTGTCGGTCGGCACTACCACCGCTACGTCGGGCCGGGTGGCGGCGACCGCGTTGACCACCGGGATCTGGCTGTCGGCCGCGAACTGATCGGGCGCCGAGACGGTGAGGTTCAGGCCCAGCGCGTGCGCCTTTTCTTTCGCTCCGCAGGCGAGCGCTTGGTAGAACGGGCTGCCCTTGACGCCGAGCACCAGGGCGACGGTCGGCTCGGCGGCCTGCGCCGTCAAAGCCAGTGCCGTCCCGGCCAGGACCAGGCCGGCGACATATCCCAAGCTCTTCATCGCAATCTCCCTGTTGTTTTGGTGTGCATGCCTATCAGCCGCGCTCGCGGGCGCGCCGTTTGAGTTGGTCGATCCAGACCGCGAGCACGAGCACGGCGCCGGTCGCGACGGTCTGCCAGAAGGGCGGGATACCCAGGATGACAAAGCCGTTCAGGAGTACGATAGGGATGAACACACCCACGACCGTGCCGGCAATGCTGCCGATACCACCGAACAGGCTGGTGCCCCCGAGCACCACGGCGGAGATGGTCGCGAGGTTGTCCATCGCATGGCCGCCAATGGTCGTGGTAGCGAATCGCGCCGTGGACATCATCGCCGCGACCCCGGCGAGCGTGCCGGAGAGCGTGTAGATCGCAATCAGCCGGGCACGCACATCGATGCCGGAGCGCCGCGCCGCCTCCTCGTTGGAGCCGACGGCGAAGACATGGACGCCGAACCGGGTCAGGTGCAGGACGACGCCACCCAGCGCGGCGGTAGCGACAGCGATCAGCACCAGCACCGGGATGCCGGCCAGCGTGCCGGCGCCGATGCGGTCCACCAGCGTCTCCGGCACGGCCCGGACATCGGTGCCATTGGTCATTATCTGCGCGAAGCCAAGGGCCATGCCGAAGGTGCCCAACGTCACGATCAGCGCCGGGATGCGGGCGACTGCTACCAGGACACCGTTAACCGCACCCCAGAACGCGCCGCTGAGCAGTGCCACCACCAGCCCGGCGAGAACGACGCCCCAGCCGCCTGAGGTGGTGCCATAGGTCGATCCCGACGCCCCGGACAGATGCAACATCACCAGCGCCGAGGTAATCGAGGCGAACACCAGCACGGTGCCGACCGAAAGATCGATGCCGGCGGCGATGATGACAAAGGTCTGCCCGACCGACAGCACCAGCAGGATCGCCGCATTCACGGCAAGCATGGAGAGGTTGTAGGATGAACCGAATTGTGCTGGCCGCAGCACCGCGAAAATGGCGATCAGCGCCAGCAGCAGGATGAAGATCCAGCCGCCCCCCAGCAGATGCTGCCAGCGCTCGGCGGCCGAGGGAGCGTCGGCCTCGGTCTCGCGCGCCGGATGGATCGCCGCCGTCATGCCGGTGTCCTCGCGGCCTCAGCCGACCCGCTGGTCATGGCAGCGACGAGGCGCTCCACGCTCGCTTCCGCCGCGGCGAAGCGGGCGACGCGCCGGCCGAGGCGCAGCACCTCGATCCGGTCGGCGACCTCCAGCACCTGTGGCATGTTGTGGCTGATGAGCACGACCGCGATGCCGCGGTCGCGGACCTGGCGGATCAGGTTCAGCACCCGTCCGGTCTGCACGACCCCGAGTGCCGCCGTCGGCTCGTCCATGAAGATCACGCGGTTGGCCCACATGGCGGCACGCGCGATCGCCACTGACTGTCGCTGGCCGCCGGACAGCGAGGAGATCGGCACCCGCGCCGAGCGCAGGCGCACGCCCAGGTCCGCAAACTGCTCGGCCGCCCTGCGCTGCATGGCCGACCGGTCGACGAAGCCCAGCCAGCCGAGCAGGCCGGGGCGCATCGCCTCGCGCCCGAGGAACAGGTTCTCGAACGGGGCGAGTTCGGGCGCGAGGGCAAGGTCCTGATAGACAGTCGCGATCCCCAGCCGCTGCGCCACCGCGGGAGATTCGAGCCGCACCTTCTCCCCGGCCAGCAGGATCTCACCCTCGTCCGGCCGGTCGGCGCCCGACAGGATCTTCACCAGCGTGGACTTGCCGGCGCCGTTGTCGCCGACCAGGGCGCATATCTCGCCCGCTGCCACGGAGAAGTCGGCGCCATCCAGGGCATGGACATGGCCGAAGCGACGCCGGATGCCGCGCGCTTCCAGCAGGGGCGGGGCCGTCATCCCGTCGGCTCTCCGGCCAGTCCGATCGTGTTGGCGAAGGCATGGCACTCGCCATACCCGGCGGCGGTCAGCGCGGCCCAGTGCCGGAAGGCGGCATCGGCGTCCAGGAAGCGCCACAGCGTGACCGTCTCGAAATCGTGTTGACCGCGGACATGGTAGGTGCCGAGGCAGGTGCCGCCGACCTGCGTAGAGGCGGCAGCCACCTCGCGCCAGCTGGCCTGCCGTGCCGCACGGGTCGCCTCGTCCAGTCCGTACCAGTGCGGGCGCGGGCGGGCGTAGTGGATCCAGATGCAGGCGCTCATGCTGCTTCTCCGTCGGGTGCCAGCAGCTCGGCGAGCAGCCGGCGGCGGCCGATCAGGTGCCGCGACGTGGTGAACTTGAAGTCAGCCGCCCGCTCATGGCCGCGCATCGCGTCGTCGATCGCAGCGAGCGAGGGGGCTTCCCAGATGCCGAGGTGATGCCAGGAACTGGCCCAATCGAGCCGGTGACGGCCGGCGATGGCGATGTCGAGCGCGAGGTCCCCGGCGAAGGCCACGTCGCATTCCGAGTCATATGCCCGCCGCTCGGCCGGCGTGGCGGCGGCCCAGGCGTCGTTCCACTCCCATAGCGCCAGGAAGCCCCAGGGATGCCCGGCGCCGCTACCCTCGCCGCCGACGGTCGCGAACTCGCGCGGGCCGAGCAGCCATTCGGTCGCGAGGCGGCGGGACCAGCCGGCCCGCTCCAGCCGGACCGTGCCCTCCAGCGCGGCCGCGATGCTCGGCGCCTCGAAGGCACCGGCGATGTCAATAGCGTGGGCGAAGCCGGTGTCGAAGGCGGCGGGTTCGTGGTCGGCGCGGGGATCGAACATCGCGCGGACGGACAGTTTCCAGCCCTCCCCGCGCAGGGCCCGCAGCACATCGCTGATGGCGTCCTGCTCGCGTCGGCCGAAGACGCCGGCGGGGAGGGGGTGGCGACGGGCGAGGAAGGCGACGACGCAGCTTCCGGCCGTATCGGCCGCGGTGAACACCTCGGTCGGGTCAGTCAGCAGGGTCATCCGGCGTCCCGCGCCCTGGCCACCGCCGTCATCAACTGCTCGACGCGGCGCGGATCGACCGGATTCCACCAGCGCCCGTCGTGCTTTAACCACTGGCCGATGATGGCGCCGTCGGCGATGCCGAACAGGGCGGGGACCTGATCCGCCGACAGGCCGGAACCGACGATCACCGGTAGGTTGGTGCCGTCCTTCACCTCCTCCACTTCCCGCGGCTGGGTCGGCGAGCCGGTGCGGGTGCCGGAGGCAATCAGGACATCAGCATCGAACCACTCGGCATCGGTCGCCTGCTCGGCGATGCTGCGGTCGGCCGTGATCGCGTGGGCGCCGAACTTGACGTGGACGTCCGCGAAGATCGCCACCTCCTCGGCGCGGATGCGAGCACGGTAGCGCATGGCGGCCGGCGCGGGGCCGTTCAGGATGCCCTCATTGGCCACGTAGGCGTTCACCCACTGGTTCGCCCGCACCCAGCGCGCGCCGACCGCCTTGGCGATGCCGAGCGCTGGGATGACGCCGTTGGCGACGCAGGTGATACCAATTGGGGTCGAGACCGCCCCACGCACCTCAAGGCAGGCCGCAGTGAGGGCCGCGACCGTCTCCGGGCCGATATCGTCGGGCCGGGCGAAGGGCATGTCGCTCGCGTTCTCGAGGATGATGCCATCGATCCCGCCCTCTGCGAGCGTGCGCGCATCGCGCAGCGCCGCGGCATAGATGTCCTTCACCGGCTCGCCGGTGTAGCGGGGCGCGCCCGGCAGGGGGGGAAGGTGGATGACCCCGATTACCGGCTTCCTGACCGGGAACAGTGCCTCCAGGGCATTCGGCTTGGGGGGAAGAACCTGTGGTTTTGGCATGAACGCTCGTTGTGTGATGGTCGTGATCAGGGGCGCGTGAGGTCGATGCTGAAGCGGTAGCGATCCGCCCTGTAGTGCATGACGACGTACTCGATCGGCGTGCCGTCGGCGGTCCGCGACAAGCGGCGTGCGACCAGCAGGGCCGTGCCCTGGGCCACCTGCAGCCGGCGCGCCATGTCGGTATCGGCATTGGCGGCCTCGATGAACTCGTGCGCGCTGGCGATGTGGGCGCTGCAGTGCTCTGCAAGCCAAGCGTAAAGCGAACCGCGATCCAGTTCCTCTGGCGTCGGGGCGCTGCCGCCGAGAACGGCTGGCGACAGCCAACAAACAGACATCCCCATCGGCTCATCGTCGGCCAGCAGCAGCCGGCGAATCATGAATCCCGGGCTGTCGGGGGAGAGCGCAAGGGCCTCGGCCACCTCGGCCGTCGGCGGGTACCAGGTCGCGTCAAAGGTCGCATAGGACGGCCGCAGGCCACGCCGCCGCATATCCTCGGCGAAACTGGCGAGTTCGTTGACCGGCTGGTCGACCCGTGGCCTGAGCACGATCGACCCGCGCCCGGACTGGCGGCTGATCAGTCCCTCCTGCCTCAGCCGGTCTAGTGAGGCTCGCGCGGTGGTCCGGCTGACCCGAAAGGCGGCGTTGATGTCGGCCTCCGAAGGCAACGGATCTCCCGGCTTGAACTCGCCTGCCACAATGGCCGCGCGCAGGCGCTCGGCAATCTGAAACCACAGCGGTACGGGGCCAGGCGACAAAGCCTCTTCATCCCAGGGCATGAGAGACTGTAGGATCGTCATGACGACCTTGTCCAGGCATCTCAATACTGTTGGTACGCACGGAGGGCCGGTCCGCGAAATATGCGCTCCATAACGCTCAATCTTATGTGCCGCACTTTCCCGCTTGCGCCCACGCCGGCCGTATGAAACGATTAGATGAATAGCCGGGAGGACGCAGGGATGGCATACCGAGCGTGGCGGATGGGCGGCTTGGCGGTGCTCGTCGCTGCTGGAATTGCCGGACCGGCGGCAGCGCAGGCAGCGGACCCAACCATCGCCCTGATCCTCGGCGTCAAGGGCAGCCCGTTCGACGACGCGCTGGCCTGCGGCGCACTAGATGCGGCAAAGGTCGCGGGCCTGCACATCTCGGTGTTCGCGCCGGACCATTTCACCGCGGTCTCACAGGCGCCCGTAATCGATGCGGTGACGGCGCGGCATCCTTCCATTGCCATTATTTCGCCTGCAGACAGCGAGGGCGTGACGCGCCCGATCCACCAGATGCAGCGTCAGGGCACGAAGATCATCACGGTGGACACGACGATCAACGACTCCTCCTTCGTGTCCAGCGAAGTGATCACCGACAACGAGGACGGCGGGCGCGCCGCGGCGAAGGCCATGATCCAGGTGCTCGGCGGCAAGGGGCCTGTGCTCGTGATCACAAATCCGCCGGGTTCCGTTGCGCAGGACCAACGCACGAAAGGCTTCGCCGAGGCGATCAAGACGGCGCCCGGCATCATCTATCTCGGCGCGCAGTATCAGAACGACGATCCGCAGAAGGCGGCAGAGATCGTCACCTCGACCCTATCCGCACATGCGGACCTCGCCGGCATCTTCGCCACCAACGATCAGGGCGCCATCGGCGCCGTCACCGGACTGCGCCAGGCAGGCGCGCTCGGCCGTGTCAAGCTGGTGGCCTACGATTCGGCGGCTGCGGAGGTCAATGCGCTGAAGAACGGTCAGATTTCCGTGCTAATCGCTCAGGACCCGAAGCGGGAGGGCGACATGTCCGTGGAGATCGCGCGAGATCTGCTCAACGGCAAGCCAGTCCCGAAGATCGATAAGGCCAACACGGTCGTCATCACGTCCGGCGAAACCGCCATGGCCGACCATTACGAGTACAAGAGTGACTGCAGTCTGAACTACTGATTCGCAATTCCTGAAACGGCGGGCATAGATGGCGCGTGCGACCTCCGATCTCGTACAACTCTACACCGATAGCGACGCCATGCGGCTGGCTGAGCTCGTTCGCAAGAGAGACGTGACTCCGGCGGAGTTGACGGAGGTCGCAATCGGGCTGATCGAGGCGCTCGACCCGAAGCTAAATGCGGTTGTCATCCGTGTCTTCGACGAGGCCCGAAAGCGGACCGCCGCCCCGGCGGGGGATGGGCCGTTCGCGGGCGTGCCGTTCCTGCTCAAGGACATCGGCTCGACCTGCGCGGGCATGAAGCTGACGGCCGGCCTCGCTTACCGCAAGGATGTCGTCAGCACGTCGGATTCCGAAATGATGCGCCGGATCAAGGCTGCAGGGTTTAATTTCCTTGGCCGCACTAACGTGCCGGAGAACGGCTGGTGCATCGCGACCGAGCCGAGAGCCTACGGCCCGACGCTCAATCCCTGGAATCCGACCGTCACGCCGGGAGGGTCCAGCGGCGGATCGGCGGCAGCGGTCGCCGCGCGGATGGTGCCTATGGCGGAGGGCACGGATGGCGGCGGCTCGATCCGCGTGCCGGCCTCCTGCTGCGGCCTCGTCGGGCTGAAGCCGTCGCGTGGGCGCATCACCTACGGGCCGGACGATGTCGATATCTGGTTCGGCAGCGTCTACTTCTTCGCGCTGAGCCGGACAGTGCGCGATACGGCGGCGTTCCTCGATGCCGTGGCTGGGAACATGCCCGGCGATCCCTACACGCCGCCGGCACTGGGGCGACCCTGGCTCGCCAGCCTCTCAGAGCGCCCGCGGAAGCTGCGCATCGGCTACACGCTGACGACACCCTGGGGTCCCGCATTCGCGCCAGAGGTGGCCAAGGCGGTGAGCGACACCGCAGCGCTGCTGGCGCAACTCGGCCACGAGATAGCGCTGCATCCGTTCACGACGGATCTGGAGACGCCGTGGTACGCCTACAACCGAGTTAATGCCGTACAGACCGTGCTCGACTTCGAGCAGCTTGCAACCGTTGTCGGCCGTCCAGTGCAGGAATCCGATCTGGTGCCGTTCAACTGGTCACTGCTGGAGCGCGGCCGTACGCTCTCTGCGACCCAGCATGCCGCGAGCATCAACGTGATGCGCAAGGCCAACCAGCAGATTCAGATGGAGCTGCTGCCGTTCGACGTGTTCCTGACGCCGACCCTGACTCAGCTGCCGCGCCCAGTGGGCTACTGGGATATGAACGAGCCCGACGTCGATCGTTACAATGCGAAGTGGACCGACGCTGCGTTCATGTTCGCCTTCAATATCTCTGGTCTGCCAGCCATGTCAGTGCCGGCGGCATGGACGGACCAGTCGGTCCCGCTGGGCGTGCAGCTGGTCGGGCGCTACGGCGACGAGGCAACAATCCTACGGCTCGCGGCACAGATCGAGGAGGCGCGGCCGTGGATCGGGCGGCGCCCGGCCATTTGCGGGGGAACCGCGAAAAATCACTAGAGGGAGGAGAGACGGATGCGCAAGATCCTATGGCTTGCCGCGGCGGTTGCATCGCTGATGGTGTCGCAGGCAAGGGCGGACGAAAAGCTGCCTGTCACCGGCAAGACCTGCACCGAGTTGCAGGCCTTCTACAAGACGCTCCCGTTCACGGACATCCTGCCGATGCCGGCGGGCCCCGTGAAGGTATCAGGCAAGCCCAGTGATCTGACTATCGGCTTCTCGCAAACCGGCTTCAACCATCCGTGGCGAATCGCCATGCTGGCGGCGCTGCAGGCAGAAGCCTGTCGCCACCCCAATTTGAAGCTGGTCGTGCTCGACGGCAACGTCGATGTCGCTAAGCAGAGCAACGACGTGCACGACCTGCTGACGCGCGGCGTCGATGCCGTGCTGCTGAGCCCAGTGGAATCGGCCGCCTTGGCGCCGGCTGCCCGCGCGGTTATGGCGGCGAACATCCCGCTGATCGTCATGGACCGGGATGTCCCGACCGACAAGACGCTGTTCATCGGCCAGAGCAACGTGACAATGGCCGAGGGCGTCGCCGGCAAAATGGCGAAGGATCTCGGGGGCAAGGGCAACATCGTGGTCATCACCGGGCTGAAGGGGTCGTCCCCGGCGGTGGACCGTGATCAGGGCATGAAGAACGTGCTGGCCAAGTATCCCGGCATCAAGGTGCTGGCCACCGGCGACGGCCAGTGGATCCGTGATCCAGCGGTGCCGCTGATGGAGGACTTCCTGACCACCTACCCGAAAATCGATGCCCTGTTCTCCCATGCCGAGGAATCGTCATGGGGCGCCGAGCTCGCCATCGCGCGCGCTGGCCGCTGTAAGGACCATATTCGCATCTACACCTTCGACGGCTCGAACGCCGGCTTCAAGGCCGTCAAGGCGGGCACGTTCCAGGCGGACGGCAACTACACACCGTACATCGCCGATATCGGACTACGGGCCGCCCTCTATGCCCTGATGAAGAAGCCCATTCCGGGTGAGAAGACTTATCGTTTCCCGGGCCACGAGCTAGTGCTGCCCGACAGTCCGGTGGTGACGGCAGCGAATGCCGACCAGTGGATCGGCCGCGGTTGGGGCGACTTCGAGCCGACCGCCGATCCGTGCCGGAAGTGACCCGACCGCCTCGCCAGCGGCAGACCTGAGGTGGCCGTGCCGCTCGGTTCAGACGCCCACGACGGCTTCACCGAGCCCCTGTTGGCGGCACGGGGCATGGTGAAGTCGTTCGTCGGCAACCGCGTGCTGTCGGAGATCGACCTCGCGGTCCTTCCGGGCGAGGTGCATGCCGTTGTTGGTGAGAACGGCGCCGGCAAGTCGACGCTCATCAAGATTTTCGCCGGCGTCTACCAGCCCGACGCCGGCGAGATCCGTGTCGGCGGCGTACCTTGCCGCTTTCGCACGCCTCGCGATGCGCTGGCCGCCGGCATCGTTGTGATCCATCAGGAACTCTCGCTCGCGCCGGATCTGACTGCGGAGGAGAACATCTTCCTCGGCCGCTTCCCGCGTACTGCCATCAGCACCGTCGACCGGCGGGACATCCGCCGACGTACCCGCGCCCTGTTCGACCAGCTCGCGATTGAGATCAAACCAGATCAGCGCGTCGGCTCGCTCAGCATCGCCCAGCAGCAGATGGTGGAGATCGCCAAGGCGATCTCGGTGAACGCCCGCATCCTGGTGCTCGATGAGCCTACGGCGGTGCTGGACGAACGGCGGGTGGCGATGCTGTTTGGCGTGATCGATCGGCTCAGGGACCAGGGCCTCGGCATCGTCTTCATCTCGCATCATCTGGAAGAAATCTTCCGCATTGCCGACCGGGTGACGGTGTTGCGGGACGGACGATGCACCGGCTCCGACCGCATCGACGCCATCGACCAGGACTGGCTCGTCAGCCGGATGATCGGGCGCAACTTCCCGCAGCATATCGCGCACGCGCGCACCGTGGGCCGGCCCGCGCTAGAGGTTTCCGCTCTTTCCGTCCCCGGCCATTTTACCGACGTCGGATTCTCCGTGTCGCAGGGCGAGGTGGTCGGACTGGCGGGGCTGGTCGGAGCTGGGCGGACCGAGGTCGCACAGGCTGTCGTCGGCCTTCTGCGGTCCAGCAAGGGCACAATCCGGGTGTTCGGCCGCGAGGTGGTGATCCGTGGTCCGGACGCGGCCGCACAACATGGCATCGCGTATGTTACCGAGGACAGAAAGGCGTACGGGCTGCTGAGCAACCGGCCGGTCCGCGAGAACCTCACCATCTCCAACCTCCGCCGCTTCACGACGGCGGGGATCCTGCGCCTGGGTTCCGAGGCGGAGTATGTGCGGGACATGATCCGGCAGCTCGATGTGCGACTGGCTGGATCGCAGGTTGAAATCCGCACGCTCAGCGGCGGCAATCAGCAGAAAGTATTGATCGGCCGCGCCCTCACGCTGGCGCCGCGGGTACTGATCCTCGACGAGCCGACGCGCGGCGTGGACATTGGTGCGAAGCAGGAAATTTACGAACTCGTGGAGCGGCTCGTTGCGAGGGGAACCGCCGTGCTGTTGATCTCCTCCGAGATGGAGGAGATCCTGCGCCTGTCCGACCGGATCGTGGTGCTGCGGCGGGGGCGGGTCGCGGCGACCCTGATGCGCGAGGAGGCAACGGAGAGCAGAATCATGAAAGCTGCGGCAGTTGCGTCCTGATATCGCAGTGGCATCCAGACGGCGCCTTCCGGTCCCGTTCGGACGGCGATGGGAGCGGCTGGGGGTGCTGGCGGCATTGGTGCTGCTGGTAACCGCGGCGTCGCTGCTGTCGCCGCGCTTCCTGACCCTTCCGAACCTGCTGAACGTGTTGCGGCAGGTGTCCATCGTCGGCATCTTGGCGATTGGAATGACGTTCGTAATCCTGGCGCGCGGCATCGATCTGTCCGTCGGATCGATCCTCGGCATCGCCGTCGTCCTGTTTGCGGGCTCCATGGATCGCCTCGGCATGGCCGTCGCCATCCCGATCGGCTTCGTCGCCGCCGCGGCCGCCGGCGCCGTAAATGGCATTGGCATCGCCTATGCAGGCATCCCAGCGTTTATCATGACTCTCGGCATGCTGTCGTTTGTCCGAGGGCTGGCATTCATCTACACCGGTGGGACGCCGATCCCGATCAACAGCCAGCAGTTCTACGAACTCGGCAACGGCTATCTGTTCGGCGTGCCGATCCCAGCTCTGATCCTGCTCGCGGTGCTTGCGGCCAGCGGCTTCGTGCTCGGCCTGACGCCGTTCGGCCGCTCGGTCTACGCGATCGGGTCGAACGAGGATGCGGCCCGGCTTTCCGGTGTGCCAGTGCGCCGCTTCACGACGCTGGTCTACGTGATCTCAGGGCTGATGTCAGGCTTGGCGGGGCTCGTTTACGCATCGCAGCTGAGCATCGGCACGCCGATCGCCGGGCAGGGCTACGAACTCGACGCTATAGCCGCGGTCGTGGTGGGCGGTACCTCGCTGTTCGGCGGCAAGGGATCGGTGGGCGGCACGTTCTTGGGCACGCTGATCATCGGCGTGCTGGCGAATATCCTGAATCTGACAGGGGTAGATCCGTTCGTGCAGCAGCTGTTCAAGGGCGGTCTCATTATCCTCGCCGTGCTCATCATGAGCCGGTCGGGACGACGCTGATGCTGCCCATCGAGGTCGAGCATGCCCTTCACGACCTGCGCCCTCGGGTGGACCGCCACATCACGCGCGACCGGGTCCGCCGCTATTTCGCGGCACTGGCTGACACGCCGGCACCATCGACCGCGGCAGCCGTCATGCGAGGGCCGGTCCTGCGACAGATGCTGCAAGAGGATGGTGCATTCGCCGGCGGGCGTTTACATTGGCATGCGGATTTCCGAGGCACCGGCAGCGCAGTGCTGTTGACTGGGACGCCAGAGCCCGCCAAACCGCTATGGTATTTCGCCCATCTGGACACAATCAGCTATCTAGTCCAGCCGTCCGACGGCAGGCACTATCCGCTGATTCCCTTCTGCTTCCACATGATCGCGGAGGGGGCGAGGGCGGCACGTGCGTATCGCTATGACTTCGCGCGCAAGGCTTATGTCGCGGTGGCGGAGGGGCAGCTCGTCTCGGTTGCGCATGTGCCGTCCTTCGAGCCGTTGCCGGGCGCGCTACCGCTGCGTGCTGGGGACCGCGTGGTCCCTGTCGTGCCTTTCAACGAGCCAGATGGTGACGGCGGTGTCATTGCGCATGTCGACAATGCCGGCGGTGTAGCCGCGCTCGCGCTTGCGGCTTGCGTGCTGGCGGAGGCGAACATCGAAGCGATGCTGGCATTTCCCGACGAGGAGGAGGGGCCGCGTGGCGCCGGCAATCAGATGATGGGCCGTGGCGGCAGCCGGATCGTCAATCAGCTGCCGCCGCCGGATCTTGCCGTGGTCGCTGACGTCCAGCAGGCAGGCGGCGATCGGCACGCCGATACCGGAGGGGGAATCGAGAACTCGACCCGCCTTGGAGCTGGCGCGGTGCTGGCCGAGTTCTCCAGCCTTGCCCGAGGCGCAGTGACGCCGCCACATCTCTATGAAATGGCGCGTTACGTCTCTGCACACATCGCGGCACTTGGCGTCGCCCTACAGGAATCGAACAATGCCTACTCTTCGCGCAGCGATGACGTCGGCGTCATGCTGCGGACGCCGAACATCCTGTTGCTGGGCTTTCCGGGCGTCAACCGCCACTTTGACCATGGCGAGCCACGGGCGCATCTGGATGATGTCGTCAACCTAGCGAGGACATTGGCCTATATGTCGGTCCTGCAGCCGTGGTGGGCCGCGGACCGGCGTATCGTGTTTGGGGGCGGGACCTGATGGATGTGGTGACAGTCGGATGGCTCACGATCGATGACATCGTGCTGGCTGATCACGTCTGCCATCCTGGCGTGCTAGGCGGCGGCGCGCTCTACTCCGCGGTTGGCGCTCGACTCTGGACGCCACGAGTGGGCATCCAAGCCGTCATCGGCCGTGCGCACTCCGACACCGTGCGCGACGGTATCAGGGCACGTGGCATCGATACGGACGGGATCGCCGCCATCGAAGCCAACGGCCTGCTGCTCTGGCTGCTGCACGAAAGTGAGGCAGCCAAGCAACAGGTTCCAAAGCTCGCGTCATCGACACCCGATGAGATTGACAGAGAGTGCCCAGCGTTAAACGCGAGTTATAAGTCGGCAAGAGCGTTCCACGTTGCGCCGCAAAGCCCAGCGGGTTCCTTAGACAATGTCCGGCAACTGACGCAACTAGCCGGCAAGCCGATCGTCACTCTGGATCTGCTCTCCGATGAATTCATCGATCGGGTGCAGTATCAGGACCTTTCATTCCTTAATGCAATCACGGCATTCCTCCCCAGCGAGGCGGAGGTCGCACGCATTTGGCACCCTGCTGATCTGCCGTCCTGGTTGCGTGCGCAGGCAATGGCGCATCGTTGTCATATGGGCGTAAAACTCGGAGAACGCGGAGCCGTCGTGTGCGACGCAATGACAAACGCATTGTACCGTATACCTGCTTATCCAGCGCGCGTCATTGACACGACCGGCGCTGGTGACGGGTTCTGTGGTGGATTCATTGCAGGTTTAGTTGCGGGGAAATCGGTCACAGAATGTGCAGCTATGGCTACAGTATCAGCATCTTACGTCGTGGAAGCTTGTGGTGCGCTGGCCACCGCGCTGCCCGACGATAAGGATCGGGAAGAGCGTCTGCAGGCGGTTATGTCGAGAGTTGAGGTCCTGCATTTCGGATCGCCAAACGGGGGATCGCCTCGGCTCGCCCTAGGTGAAGAACTGTAGTCACCCTTGGGTTGTCGAACACCAGTGTTTGCATTGATCGAGAACGAATGGACCAAAGATTGGCAGCGGAGGAAGAAGTAATGCTTGGCCAAAATTGGAACCGGGAACGTGAAACGTGCGACTAAGAGTACGGATATTAATGTCCGTGCGATCGATTTCGTTCTGCATTACGATCGCGACCGGGTCAAGCTCGCCGTCATTCTTGACGCGGCTAGGCCCTGTTAGAGTCTGTCCAAGATCATTCGGGGCTTTGGCATAGGCTTCGCAGCATTCTCCGCACGGACGCCCAGTGCAGGAATGCGAGCGCGTTGCGGTTCAGGCACTCCCAGTCCTTGCTCAGCCGGCGGCACCGGTTCAGCCATCCGATGGTGCGCTCGACGAGCCAGCGCTTGGGCAGCACCACGAACTTTCCGGTGTCACAGCGACGTACGACCTCCACGTTCACCTGGCGGCAAACACGCGGACACCTCCGGAAACTGGCAACGCGAGGCTTTTGGTGATTCCATCTGCGTGACGGTGGCACGGGGGTGATCATGGCCAGTCAGCCTGGCTTCTGGGATGTTGAGCGCAGCCTCGAGGCATTGTCGGCCGAGGGTGATCCACTGGAGCGGCTGGCGGCGACAGTGGACTTTGAGATGTTTCGGCCCGATCTGGCGACAGCTCTGCGCCGCTGTGACCCGTCGAAGGGCGGCCGCCCCGGGTTCGACCCCGTGCTGAAATTCAAGATGCTGGTGCTGCAAGCGCTGCACGGCCTGTCATTGCAGCAGACCTCCTACCTGGTCCGCGACCGGCTGAGCTGGCTGCGCTTCTGCGGGCTGCGGCCGGGCGCGGACATCCCCGATCCCAACTGACCTGAGCCCCGAAAACTCCTCCAGGCTGAGATAGAGTCCGCGACCCTGAGGGGGAACGGATGGATGAAGCGAAGTCGGTTCACCGAGGAACGGATCATCGGCGTTCTGCGCGAGCAGGAGGCC
>JAKADX010000056.1 GCA_021818505.1 Pseudomonadota bacterium | reverse complement strand
CGCCCGCCGCTGTCGCGCCGCCGCCACCGCCGCCCGCCGTGCCCGCGGCGGCCGATGCCGGGCGGCTGCTCGCCGCGTTCCTGCAAGGCGCGGGCGTGCCGCAACTGGCCGCCGGGCCTGACCCCGAGGCGACGCTGCGCGCGGCCGGCGAGGTGTTCCGTGCCATGGTCGAGGGCATCCGCGACGTGCTGATCTCCCGCGCCGCGATCAAGAACGAGTTCCGCGTCGAGCAGACGATGCTGCGCGCGCGCGACAACAACGCGCTGAAGTTTTCGGTGACGGTGGAGGACGCGCTCGCCGCGATGCTGGCGCCCAACCGGCCCGGCTACAAGGCGCCGGTCGCGGCGGCGCGGGAAGCGTTCGCCGACGTGCGCAGCCATGAGATGGCGGTGATGGCCGGCGTGCAGACGGCGCTGCTCGGCCTGCTGCGCCGCTTCGAGCCGGAGGCGCTGGAGAAGCGGCTGGAGCCGGGGCTGCTCGGCAACATCCTGCCGTCGGCGCGCAAGGCGCGAACCTGGGAGCTGTTCTGCGCCACCTACAAGGAGATCGCCCGCGAGGCGGAGGACGACTTCCAGTCCGTGTTCGGCCGGGAATTCGCCCGCGCGTACGACGCGCAGATGCAGAAGCTCGGATAAACCGCGCAAAAGACTTCCAAGCGCCATCCGTTCCGGGGCACATACTGGCGACCAAGGTTGTACACACCGCGGTGAGGGGATGATCGGCATGGCTCGACGGCTTCGCGCTGCCCGCAGGGCGGGCGCTGCCCTGGTACTTGGGCTGACGGCGCTGCTGGCGGCCTGCGCTTCGCCGCCACCCCCGCCGCCGCCGACGCAGGTCGTGCTGACCCTGACCGCGACCGCGGACGTGAACCCCGGACCGGACGGCACCGCGGCACCGGTGGCGCTGCGCGTCTATCAGCTTGCCTCGACCTCGGCCTTCAACGGTGCGGAGTTCTTCGATCTGTTCAACCAGGATCAGGCGACGCTGAAGACCGACCTGGTCAAGCGCGACGACGTGACGCTGGCGCCGGGACAGACCAAGACGCTGACCCTGAGCCCGACCGACCAGGCGAAGTCGATCGGGGTGTTCGGCGGCTATCGCGACTATGCCAAGGCGGTCTGGCGCGTCAGCGCGGACATTCCGCCGCACAAGACCACCAAGATCACGGTCACTGCCGGCAAGACCGGCCTGTCCATCAGTCCGCCCCCGGCCGGCAAGCCGGGATCGTGACGATGAGTTGGGATAACAAGGTCGTCTGGACCGAGGGACTGTTCCTCCAACCGCAGCACCTGCAGCAGCAGGATCGCTATGTCGAGCGTCTGGTGCGCACCAGCACCGCCGGACTGGCGCCGTTCAGCTACGGGCTGAGCCAGCTCGAACTCGACGCCGACCTGCTGACGCTGGGCAAGTTCGCGCTGCGCAGCGTCGCCGGCATCCTGCCCGACGGCACGCCGTTCAGCGTGCCGGGTGATGCCGACCACCCGCGTCCGCTGGACGTGCCGGAGGCGGCGCGCAACTCGATCGTCTATCTGCTGCTGCCCACACGTCAGGCCGGCGGGGTGGAGACCGCACCCGCCGACATGACCGAGACGGTCGCCCGCTTCGTCGTCGCCGAACACGAAGCCGCCGACATCAACGCCGGCTATCAGGGCAGCGCCACCGTGCCGGTCGGCAAGCTGCGGCTGCGCTACGCGCTGGAGGGCGAGGCGCGCGACGGGCACACCGCGGTCGGGCTGGCCCGCATCGCCGAGGTGCGGCCCGACAAGAGCGTGGTGCTCGACGACGGCTTCATCCCGCCGCTGTTGCTGACCAGTGCCTCGCCGGCGCTTTCGGGCTTCGCCACCCAGTTGCAGGGGCTGCTGCATCACCGCGCCGAGGCGCTGGCCGGCCGCGTGTCGGAGACCGCGACGCGCGGGGCGGCCGAGATCGCCGATTATCTGATGCTCCAGCTCACCAACCGCTATGAGCCGCTGCTGACGCATCTCGCCGCGATCACCGGGCAGATGCATCCGGAGTCGTTCTATCGCGTCTGCGTCAGCCTGGCCGGCGAACTCGCCACCTTCACCGAGACGCGCAAGCGTCCGCCGACTTTTCCGCCCTATCGCCACGACGATCTGCAGGCGACGTTCCGCCCGGTGATGGCGGCGCTGCGCCAGTCGCTGTCGGCGGTGCTGGAACAGAACGCCGTGCCGATCCCGCTGCAGGAACGCAAGTTCGGCATCCGCGTCGGCCCGATCGCGGACCGCACGCTGGTCACCACCGCGACCTGGGTGCTGGCAGTGAAGGCGCAGATGCCGGCCGAGACGCTGCGCCGCAACTTTCCCAATCAGGTCAAGATCGGCCCGGTGGAGCAGATCCGCGAACTGATCAACGTCGCCCTGCCCGGCGTGCCGGTGCGCGCGCTGCCGGTGGCGCCGCGACAACTGCCGTACTATGCCGGCACGTCGTATTTCGAACTCGACCGCAGCAGCCCGTACTGGGCGGCGCTGGCGCGATCGGGCGGAATTGCGATCCACGTCACAGGCGACGTGCCGGGACTGGAACTGGAATGCTGGGCCATCCGGGGATGAGAAGGCCATGAGCGACGATCCCTTCGCCGAGCCGAATGATGCCGAAGCCACGGTGATCCGCCCGCGGCCGGGCGGGCGTGCCGCGGCCTCCGTCCCGGCCGCCGCGCCCGCGGTGGCCGCGGGTCCGGGGGAGTTGCCGACGGTCGGCGTCAATCCGCTGATCGCGGCTGCCGCGCCGGTGCTGAGTGCCGCCATTCGCGTCGGCGCCGGGCGCCAGCCCGATCCGGACCGCCTCAAGCGCGGCATGGTGGAGGCGGTGCGTGCGTTCGAGAAGCGCGCGCTCGCCACCGGGTTGGACACCAAGTCGCTGCGCGCCGCCCGCTACGCGCTGTGCGCCACCATCGACGACCTGGTGCTGAGCACGCCCTGGGGCGCGGCGAGTTCGTGGACCGCGCAGAGCCTGACCAGCATCTTCCACAATGAGGTCAGCGGCGGCGAACGCTTCTTCGAAATCCTCGACCAGATGCAGAAGGATCTCGGGCGCCACTCCGAAGTGGTGGAGCTGATGTATGTCTGCACCTCGCTCGGGTTCGAGGGGCGCTATCGCGTCATGCCGCGCGGCGCCGCCGCGTTGACCGAATTCCGCGACGGCCTCTATCGCGGCATCCGCCAGCGCCGCGGCGAGTTCGAGCGCGAGCTGTCGCCGCACTGGCGCGGGATCGAG
This sequence comes from Pseudomonadota bacterium, assembly GCA_021818505.1. Lineage (GTDB taxonomy): Bacteria > Pseudomonadota > Alphaproteobacteria > Acetobacterales > Acetobacteraceae > JAFKFJ01. Next base: position 20,114 of record JAKADX010000056.1, on the reverse strand, counting down.
ACCACGTACCGCCCGCTCGCCAGCCGCGTGCCGATCTGGATCCTCGCCACCGCCACGCTCGGCATCGCCTGTGTCATCTACATCCTGTTCAACTTCTCTCTTGCCGGCGCCTCCGACCTCGCCTTCAGCGAGCTGAACGGGCTGCCGCCGCGCGGTGCGGTGATCGTGCCGCGCGTCGCGGTGGCGCAGCCGCCGCCGCCGCCGCCGCCGGTGATCCCGGTGGCCACCCAGGTCGCCCCGAAGCTGCGCACCTTCCTCGCCCCGGAAATCAAGGCCGGGCTGGTCGAGGTGTTCGAGGATCCGCAGTCCACCACGGTGCGCCTGACCAACCGCAACATGTTCGGCTCCGGCTCCGCGACGCTGAACCCGAGCTACCTGCCGCTGCTCGGGCGCATCGGGCAGGCGCTGCAGGACGAGAAGGGGCAGGTGCTGGTCGATGGCTACACCGACAATCAGCCGATCCACACCGTGCAGTTCCCGTCCAACTGGCAGTTGTCGCAGGCGCGCGCCGATGCGGTGGCGAAGGTGGTCGCCGCCCGCCTGTCCGACCCGAAGCGCCTGAAAGCGGTCGGCAAGGGCGACGCCGATCCGATCGCCTCCAACGCCACCGCCGAAGGCCGGCAGACCAACCGCCGAACGGAGATCGTGCTGATGAAGACGGCAAGCCTGCCATGACCGTCAATTACGGCGCCATGCTGATGCGCAACCGCTGGATCAAGACGGCGGCGGGCGCTGTGCTGCTGGCCCTGGTGATCTGGTTCTTCGGCCCGCTGCTTGGCTTCGGTGCGTTCCATCCGTTCGACAGCGTGCTGGCGCGCAGCATCGCCATCGCGGTGATTGCGGTCGGATGGCTGGTCGAGAACCTCATCCACATGCTGCGGGCGCGCAAGGAGGATAACGACCTGGTCGCCGGCGTCGCCAAACAGGCCACCGACCCAGACGCCACCGCCTCGGCCGAGGAGATGGCAGTGCTGTCGGAGCGGCTGAAGGACGCGCTGGCGGCGCTGAAGAAGGCGAAGCTCGGGGGCGGGGGCGCCAAGTACCTCTATCAGCTTCCGTGGTACATGTTCATCGGCCCGCCGGGCGCAGGCAAGACCACGGCGCTGGTCAATGCCGGGCTGAAGTTCCCGCTTGCCGACACGACCCAGGGACAGGGGAACGGCAAGACCGGTCCGCAGGCGGTGCGCGGCGTCGGCGGCACGCGCAACTGCGACTGGTGGTTCACCGACGAAGCAGTGCTGATCGACACCGCCGGGCGTTACACCACGCAGGACAGCAACAGCACGGTGGATGCCAGCGCGTGGCTCGGTTTTCTCAAGCTGCTCAAGCAGCACCGCAAGCGCCAGCCGCTGAACGGCGTGCTGGTCGCGATCAGCCTGTCGGACCTGGCGAGCCAGAGCGACGCGGAACGCGCGGCGCACGCGCAAGCGGTGCGCAAGCGTATCCGCGAGCTGCATGACCAGCTCGGCGTGCGCATCCCGGCCTATGTGCTGTTTACCAAGGCCGACCTGATTGCCGGCTTCATGGAGTTCTTCGCCGATCTGGGCAAGGAAGAGCGCGAACAGGTCTGGGGCGCCACCTTCAAGCTCGATGACGGCAAGGACGAGGGCGGCGCCGTCGCCGCCTTCGCCGCCGAGTTCGACGCGCTCGTGGCGCGGCTCAATGAACGGATGCTGGAGCGGCTGCAGCAGGAGACCGATCTGCAACGCCGCCGGCTGATCTACGGCTTTCCCCAGCAGATCGCCTCGCTGCGCGACGTGGCGGTGGAATTCCTCACCGAGGTGTTCCGTCCGAGCCGGCTGGAGGCGCGGCCGCTGTTGCGCGGCGTCTATATCACCAGCGGCACGCAGGACGGCACGCCGATCGACCGCCTGCTCGGCGCCATGGCCGGACAGTTCGGATTGCAGCGCCAGGCGGTGACCGCGTTCAGCGGCGCCGGGCGGAGCTATTTCCTTGCGCGCCTGATGCGCGAGGTGGTGTTCGGCGAGGCCGGGCTGGTCAGCCTCGACCCGAAGCTGGAGAAGCGCCAGCGCATCACCCACATCGCCACATATGCCGCCGCAGCCGTGGTGCTGCTGGTTTTGACCGGCATCTGGACGATGAGCTGGTTCGGCAACAAGGCGGTGATCGCCGGCACGCACGATTCCGCGTTGCGCTACGAGCAGCAATACGCCGCGATCGCCAAGCGCGGTCCGCAGGACACCGACCTGCCTGCGATCCTGCCGGCGCTGGCCACGCTGCGCACGGTGCGCGGCGGCTACGACACCCTGGAGAAAGCCACGCCGTGGTCCTTGAGCTTCGGCCTTTACCAGGGCAGCAAGCTATCCGCCGCCGCGATCGATGCCTATGACCGCGCGCTCAACGGGCTGCTGCTGCCGCGGCTGCTGGCACGGCTGGAAGTGCAGATGCAGGCGCAGTTCGGCAGGCCGGAAGTCCTCTACGAGGCCCTGAAAGTCTATCTGATCCTCGGACGACAGGGTCCGATGGACCGCGATCTGGTCGAGCAGTGGATCGGCGCCGACCTCGACACGAGCTTCCCCGGCGACGAAATGGCCGAGACGCGCGACGCGCTGAAGGAACATCTGCACGCGTTGCTGGAATACCCGTTGCGCGCGCTGCCGCTGAACGGGCCGCTGGTCGCTCAGGCGCGTGCCATCCTGACGCGCGAGCCGCTCGCCGACTACGTCTATAACCGGATGCTGCGCACGGCGGTGGTGCAATCGCTCCCCGAGTGGACGATTGCCGACAACGCCGGGCCAGCCGGCGGGCGGGTTTTCCAACTGCGTGACGGCAAATCGCTCGCGACCGGGGTCCCGGGCATCTTCACCTACGAGGGGTACCACACCGTTTTCCTCACCCTGCTGCCGCGCATCACCAAGGACGTCTCGGAAGACGGATGGGTGCTGGGCCGGCAGTCGGCGGGCGGTCTGGTCGGCAACGTCAAGCTGATGGGGCAACTGCGCCGCGACATCCTGTCGCTCTATCTCGACGACTACACGCGGCGCTGGGACGCGCTGCTGGCGAATGTGGCGCTGAAGCCGTTCGACACGCTGCAGCAGGGGCAGGACGAGTTGTTCCTGCTATCCGCACCGGACAGTCCGCTGCGCGATCTGCTGACCGCGGTCGATACCCAGACGCAGTTGAGCAAGACGGCGGCCTCCGACAAGGTGCTGGGGAAGGCGGGTGCGAAGGCAGCGTCCGCGGGCAAGAAACTCGGCGGCTTCGCCAGCTATCTGGCCCGCTCGGGGCTGACGATGGAGCAGAACGAGGCGGCCGACGTGATCGCCTCTGCCTTCGGTGGCGAAAATGGCCCGGGCGGCAAGCCGGTCGATCCGGCCCAGCGGGTCGATGCGCATTTCCGCTCGCTGCACATGTTCGTCGTGGGCTCGAAGGACAATCCGCCGCAACTGGAATCGGTGATAGCCAAGCTGCAGCAGGTCTATGCCGGGCTGAACCAGGCGGCGAACGCGCCGAACCAGGGACAGGCGTTGCTCGGCATGGTCGGCGGCGGCGCCGGTGGCGGCGCGGCGGCCGGGCTGGCGGCGGCCGCGCAGGGCGCGCCCAAGCCGGTGGCCGACATGTTGCAGGCGGTTTCGGCCAGCAGTTCGCAGGTGACGGCGAGCGGGGCCAGCGCGCAGCTTTCCGACGCGTGGCGCTCGAAGGTGGTGCCGCTGTGCCAGGCGGCATTCGACCGCTACCCGTTCGTCGCCGGCAGCAGCCAGGACGTGCCGCTCGACGACTTCATCCATCTGCTCGGTCCCGGCGGACTGATCGACCAGTTCTTCGACCAGTATCTCAAGCCGCTGGTCGATACCACGACGCTGCCGTGGCACTGGCAGGCGGGGGGCAACACCAAGCTTGGCCTGTCCGATGCCAGCCTCGCGCAGTTCCAGCGCGCCAGCGAGATTCGCGACGCGCTGTTCCCCAACGGCCCGCAGATCGCGGTGAAGTTCCAGCTTGTGCCCACGCAGCTTGATGCCGGGCTGGCGCAGGTCAGCGTCGAGATCGGTGGCCAGCACTACACCTATGCGCACGGACCGATCGAGCCGATGCCGCTGCAATGGCCGGCGAGCAACGGCGTGACGCAGGTGCGGGTGACGCTGACGCCCGCCGCCGGAGGTGCCGCGACGGTGCTGGAGGAGAACGGGCCGTGGGCGCTGCTGCGCCTGCTGGACGCGGCGCGCGTGACGCCGAGCGGACAGCCCGACAAGTTCCACATCGCCTTCAGCGGTAGCGGCGGCGCCGCGGTGTTCGAACTCGACGCCAGCAGCGTGCGCAACCCGTTCACGCTGAGCGCGCTGCGGGCGTTCCGCTGCCCGGCCAAGCTTTAGGGGAGAGCGATGTCAGGAAGCGATGGCGGCAGCGGCTTCGTCTCGGTCACGGTCAGCCCTGATCCGGGCTTCAAGATCAAGTTCGAGGAGTTGCGCGGGACCGAGAAGCTGGGCCGGCCGTTCGAATACGAGCTGAGCGTCTCCAGCGGGACACCGAAGGGCGAACTGACCGCGCTGCTTGGCAGTTCGGCCACGGTCACGATGACCAAGCCCGACAAGAGCAAGCGGTATTTCAACGGAATCATCACGCGCGCCCGCTTCGCCGGCCTGGTCAGCGGCGCGTACCGCTACCGGCTGGAACTGCGGCCCTGGATCTGGCTGCTGTCGCGCAAGCAGGATTGCCGGATCTACCAGAAGAACGGGCAGACCGTCTGGGACGTCATCACGACGGTGTTTCGCGACGGCAATTTCAGCGACTTCTCCGACCAGCGGCAGAACCAGGCCGGCAGCCAGACCCTGGAATACTGTGTGCAGTATAACGAGACCTCGCTGGACTTCGTGACCCGGCTGATGGAGGTCTACGGCATCTACTATTATTTCACGCACGCGGACGGCAAGCATACGCTGGTGCTGGCCGACGACCCGAATTCGCACACATCGGTCGGCAAGGCGATCGCATACGACTTCAAGCAGACCGAGTACCGCACCACCGATTCGCACATCTGGGGCTGGACGTCTGAGCTGACATTGCAGCCGGGCGCGGCGACGTTCAGGGATTACAACTTCACCACACCGTCGGCCGATCTCACCGGCAAGTCGCTCCAGCAGGGCCGGCATCCATGGGGCGACCTGGAAATCTACGAATATCCCGGCCCGCACACCACCGCCGACGAGGGAAAGAAGCTGGCCGACGTGCGCGCGCAGCACTTCGGCGCGGAACGGCAGCGGTTCCAGGCCACCAGCAACTCGCGCGAGCTTTACGCTGGCTGCAAGTTCAGCATGTCGGACTTTCCCGAGAAAGCGCAGAACCGCGAATACGTGATAACCGAGGCGACCTACACCTTGGCCGCCGCGGAGGCGGTTCAGGGCACCGAAGGGGCGCAGGCCGACAGTTTCCGCTGCGCGTTCGTCGCCATCGTCGGCGACAAGCACTTCCGCCTCGACTGCGACACCCGCTGGCCGACGATGCGCGGGCCGCAGACCGCCAAGGTCGTCGGCAAGAGTGGCGATGAGATCACGACCGACGAATATGGCCGCATCAAGGTGCAGTTCTACTGGGACCGCAAGGGCCAGAACGACGAGAACTCCTCGTGCTGGATCCGAGTGGCGCAGATCTGGGCCGGCAGCGGCTGGGGCGGCATCTACATCCCGCGCATCGGCCAGGAAGTGGTGGTCGATTTCCTGGACGGCAGTCCGGACCGCCCGCTCGTCACCGGCTGCGTCTATAACGCGACCAACATCGTGCCGTACGGGCTGCCCGACAACATGACGCGCTCGACGATCAAGACCAAGTCGAGCAAGGAGGGGGGCGCCGACGATTTCAACGAGATCCGCTTCGAGGACAAGAAGGGCTCGGAGGAGGTGTATTTCCAGGCGCAGAAGGATTACACCAAGCTCGTCAAAAACAACGAGACCGTGACGGTGGACAAGGGCAACCGCTCGTACACGCTCAACGAGGGGAACAACAGCTTTACCATCTCCAAGGGCACCAACACGTTCAGCGTCAAGGGCGACAATTCGGAGACGGTGACCGACGGCAACAACGCGCTGACGGTCAGCAAGGGCAACAATTCGACCACTGTGAGCCAGGGCAACGATAGCCTGACGGTCAGCGCCGGGAACCACACGATCACGGTGAGCCAGGGCAGCAGCACGATCGATGTCGCGCAGGCGGTGACGGTGAAGTCCAAGCAGTCGATCACGCTGCAGGTCGGCGGCAACAGCATCACCATCGACACCTCCGGCGTGTCCGTGAACGGCATCAAGATCGCGCTGCAGGCCAGTGCGGAACTGACGGCCAATGGCGGCGGCGAGATGACGCTGCAGGCCGGCATGATCAGCATCAACTGAGCGGGCGGTGATGGCGGGCGGCGACCTCGATCTGCTGCTGGAGCGCGATGTCGCGGCAGCCGCCGTGCAGCAGGGCGTGCAGGCGTTCGCCGAACATGCCGCACTGGCGGCGTCGATCAACGCGCCCGGCCTGCGCCGGCGCGTCGCGGCCGTGATCGGCGAGATCGACCGGCTGCTCAGCGAACAGCTCAATCTCGTCCTCCATCATCCCGAGTTCCAGCAGATGGAGGCGACGTGGCGCAGCCTGCGCTTCCTGGTCGGCAACGCGGAGACCGGATCGACGCTGAAGATCAAGCTGCTTGACATCGGCAAGCGCGAGCTGGCTCGCAGCCTGCGCAAGTTCCGCGGCACGGCCTGGGACCAGAGCCCGCTGTTCCGCCGAGTCTATGAGGAGGAATACGGCCAGTTCGGCGGCGAGCCGTTCGGCGTGCTGATCGGTGACTACTATTTCGACCATCGGCCGGAGGACGTGCAGCTTCTTGCCGACATCGCGCAGGTGGCGGCGGCGGCGCATGTGCCATTCATCGCCGCCGCGGCCCCGGCGGTGATGCAGATGGACGCCTGGGCCGAACTCGCCAATCCGCGCGACCTGACGCGCATCTTCACCACGCCGGAATATGCTGCGTGGCGCGCGCTGCGCGCGAGCGAGGATGCGCGCTATCTCGGCTTGTGCCTGCCGCGCGTGCTCGGCCGCCTGCCGTACGGCGCGTTCACCGAACCCGCCGACGGCTTCGACTTCGAGGAGGATGTCGAGGGGCCGGACAGCAGCCGCTACCTTTGGGGCAATCCGGCCTATGCGATGGCCGCCAACATCGTGCGTGCTTTCAACCTCTATGGCTGGTGCGTGCGCATCCGCGGGATCGACGGCGGCGGCGCGGTCGAGGGATTGCCCGTGCTGCGTTTCCCCACGGCGGACGGCGATGTCGATCATCGCTGCTCGATCGAGGTGGCGCTGAGCGAACGGCGCGAGGCCGAGCTTGCGCGTAACGGGCTGATCCCGCTGGTGCACCGCAAGGGTGAGGACAGCGCCGCCTTCATCGGCGCGCAGTCCTTGCAGAAGCCGCAGGAATACGCCGATCCGGCGGCGACGGCGAACGCCAACCTGGCCGCGTGCCTGCCCTATCTGTTCGCCTGCTGCCGCTTCGCGCACTATCTGAAATGCATGGTGCGCGACAAAATCGGCGGGGCCGCCGATCGCGCCGCACTTCAGGCCTGGCTGAACAAGTGGCTGCGCGGCTACATCGACGGCTCGCCCGACGAATCCAGCGAGGAATGGAAGGCAACGCATCCGCTGGTCGAGGGCGAGGTTACCGTGGAAAGCAAGGAAGACCTGCCCGGCCAGTACGAGGCGCGGTTCTTCCTGCGCCCGCATTTTCAGCTCGAGGGCCTGACCGCGGCGCTGCGGCTGGTCTCACGGCTGCCGACGCAATGACGGTGCCCGCAATCAGGAGGGGATCATGGAAGCCGACATTCTGATGAAAATTAGAAAGGAGGGAAATTACATGGGCGTCCCCGGCGAGACCGGGGTCGTCATCGACAAGAGTGACGAATTGAGCCGGGATTTCACACAGGGAAAATTCCTCCAGATCAAGGACTTCAAATTCGGCATCAGCCTGGTCGACAACTCCATGCCGATGCCCAGCCAGGCACAGATGCAGAAGCTCATTCAGTTGTCGGGACGGTCCGGCAACGGCGGCGCCGAAAAGGAAGACAACGAGAAAGATGATCTGTCGATCACGGTGGATGGCCGATTCAAGAAGTTCATGGAGGAAGGGACAACGAGGATCGGTCAGAACCGGGTGTACCCCGTTACATTCGACGAAGTCGTCATCCATCGGCTGATCGACAGCAGCGTGACGGGGCTGCTGTCCAACTGTTTTCAGCGGAAGATCGTCGAGGAAATCAGCATCCTGCAGCGCAAGCCGATCGGACAGGCGAACGCCTCGGCGGGGCGCGGCGGTCCGCCTCCCGAGGTATTGCACGCCGGTTTCCTGCGTATCGATTTCAAGGGCGTTCTGATCACCGACATGAGCCTGTCCCTCGATGAGTCAACCTTGCTGGAGACGACGAAGTTCGTCTACCGCGAGGTGGGCATGCGATACCGGCCGCAGAACAACGACGGCACGCTGGGCAGTACGATCGCCGTCGATCCGCCGCTGACGCTGATGAAAAAGAAACCCTAGCCGGCGGCCGCGGCGGCGGGCCGGCACGACGGTAAAACCGGCGCCAGGACGACATGCTTTGATCGCAGGAGGAAAGCGTGCTTTTGGAAATACTCATGAAGATCACCAAGGATGGCGATCCCGACGGGACCAACCTCGTCGCTGGCGACAGCATGGTGGAGCTGGACAAGAGCGACGAGCTGAACGCGGGCTTCTCCGCCGGCAAATTTATGGAGATCGACGATTTTTCGTTCGGCTTCAGCCTGATCGATCATGAGATGGGCGCAACGTCGACGAACATTCCAGGAGCGGACGTTCTCTACGACGGAAAATTCAAGAATTTCATCCAGGGCGATGAACTGGAGGACGAGGCTGGGAAAAAACTCACGCTCGACAAAATCTATCCTGTCACCTTCGATGAAATCTCCATCGAACGGAAGATGGATCGGGCAAGCCCGTTCCTGTTCAAGAACTGTTTTGACTCCAAGACTCTGCGCCGGATCAGCATCGTTAAGAGGAAGACCGCTGGCGCAAGCACCGGTTCCGAGACGTTCAGTTATTTCCGGGTCGATTTCGATGACGTCCTGATCACCGACATCAGCTTCTCGCTCAGCGAGGGGCTGCCGAAGGAGGATTTGAAGTTCGTCTATCGTTCGTTGACGGTGCGCTACCGGCCGCAGAAAAACGACGGCTCGCCCGGCAGCATCGTCAATGTCGGGCCGCTGTCGCTGATGCCGGCCAAGCCAGCCGGAAAGTAGCGGGCCCGCGTCGTCGCGGTCGTCCCGCCGATCACTCCAGCTCGCGCATGACCTTGGCGGCGTCGCAGTTCTGGCCGCAGGGCGTCTGCCGGACCGGGCTGCTACCCAGCACCGCCGCCATCTGCCTGGCGAGCGTGCTGGCCTGCAACCCGCTCTGCAACGCCGGCAGACTGGTCGCCGGCGGCACCTTCCAGTTGATCGCCGCCAGTTCGCGTGCCGCCTCGGAACTGGCGGCCTTCATGACGTCCGGCGTGGCCAGCAGGGTCGGACAATAGGGCAGGTTGGCAGGCTGCTGGAACTGTCCGCGCTGCGCCTGTTGCACCAGCGCGGCTGCGGCCTGAGTCTTCTGGGCCACGGCACGCTGCAACTGCTGATAGCTCGCCTGCGTCGGATCGACGCCGACTGTCTGCTTCAGCCGCTCGGTCGCCGACAGGAGCGACATTAGCCGCGCCGCCTGCAGCGGTTCGGCCGGCGGCGGCAGCGCCAGGCTACGCAGCTTGCGCACCGCGTCGGCCAGACGCTGCGCGAGCGCCTGGGGTTCGTTCATCGGCAGTCCGAGCTGGTTCGCGGCGGCGATCAGCGGCGCCAGGGCGCGTACCTGCCGCAGCGTCGCGAGCCATTGCTGCATCGGCCGTCCGGCCGGCTGGGAATAGGCATTGACCTGCGCGGGCGACGGATCGAGCAGCCCGGATTTGGCCGCCTCCTGCACCGCGTCCGCCGCCTCGCTCTGCTCTGCAAGTTTCTGCCAGGGGCCGGCATCCGGCGGCGGCGTCTTGGCAAGATCGGTCAACCGCCGGTTCTGCGTCGCCACGATGCGGGTCAACTGCTTGGTCTGCTCGGGCTGCAGCGGATCGATGCCGAGAGCCGACTGCATCTGCTGGCGCAACGTCGCAAGCTGGGTGAGGGTGGCGACCGCCTCGGGCGGGAGCTGCGGCGTCGGCAGCTTGGCCGTGAGCCACTGCGGGTCCGGTCGCCAGGGCGGCGCCGGCAGGCCGCGCGCGCTCAGCCATGCGGCGGACGACGCCACCGCCTCGGTCTGCTGCGTGTCGCGCGGCGTCTGCGCGCCGCCGCCCGCGGTGGGCTCCATGCGCCGCAGCTTTTGTTGCAATTCAGTGACGGATTGGCGGCAAAAACAGCCCATGATCGATCCTTCCCCGGCACAGCATAGCCGCACCCTGACCGCGCGTCTGCCTCGACGGCCGCGATTGCGCGCATTATGGTGGACGCGGAATGGAGGACAGCGATGGGGCAACCGGCCGCGCGCGTGAGCGATCAGGTCCTGCAGCAGGCGCCGCATTGCCACGCGCCGATCCATCCCGCCGCGCTGGTGCCCACGCCGGTGCCGCATCCGGCGCTGCCGTTGCAAATCATCCCGCCCGGTGCGGTGACGGTGAAGATCGGCGGCCAGTTCGCCGCGCGCGTGACCGACATGACCAAGCCCTGCACGCTTCCAGGCTGTGTCCCCGGCGGACCCGGCATGATCGCCCAGGGGTCGGCCACGGTGATGATCTGCGGGCTGCCGGCGGCGCGCGTCGGCGACATGACGCAGCACCCGGCCTGTGTCGCGCCGATCCCGAGCCCGACCGGGACGATCATGCCACCGGGCTGTCCCACGGTGATGATCGGCGGCTGACCGAGGGTGCGCCGCCGCCACTTCGCCGCCTTCGCGCCGCACTGCCCGCACTGCGCCGGCCGTGGCGCCGGTTCTGCTGCATTGGTGCTGGCCGATATCCGCGCCGAGCAGGACGACGCCGTCCTCGCCGGGATCCTGCACTGTCCGTCCTGCCAGTCGGAATTCCCAATCATCGACGGCGTCCCGCTGATCCTGCCCGGCCTGCGCGCGCTGCTGGCCGAGCGGGGCATCGAGTTGATGCTGCGCGAGGATCTCGACGCGTCGCTGGAAAGCCTGCTCGGCGACGCCATCGGTCCCGGCTCGTGGTTCGAGGCGCTGCGTCAGACGCTCTCGACCTATGCCTGGGACGGCTGGGCCGATCTCGACCCCCAGGAGACGGCTGCGGACGAGCCGGTGCCCGGCGCGGCGCGGCGCTGCCTGGCACGGCTGCTCGAGCTTTCCGGGTCGGGTGCGCCGCACCGCGTGCTCGATCTCGGCTGCGGCGCGGGGCGCACCGCCTTCGACCTGGCCGCGCACGCGCCGGATGCGCTGGTGCTCGGAATTGACGTGAATCTCGCGCTGCTGCGGCTGGCGCAGGGGGCGCTGCGGGGCAGCGTGAGCTATCCGCGCCGGCGCATCGGGCTGGTGCATGATCGCCGCCGCTTCGAGGTCGATCCGCCCGGGGCCGAGCGCGTCGATTTCTGGGCGTGCGATGCCGCCGCGCTGCCGTTCGCGCCGGGGATTGCCGATCTTGTCGCGGCGCTCAACCTGCTCGACTGCGTGGCCGAGCCGGCGCGGCTGCTCGCCGCGATGGCGGCGGCGCTGGCGCCCGGCGGGCGGCTGCTGCTCGCCACCCCCTATGACTGGTCCACGCGGGCGACGCCGGTGGAGGCCTGGATCGGCGGCCATTCGCAACGCGGCTCGCAGGGCGGCGCGGCCGAACCGTTCCTGCGCACGCTGCTGACCGAGGGCGCGCACCCGCAATCGGTGCCTGGCATCGCGATGCTGGGCGAGGACGCGGCGTTTCCGTGGCAGACGCGCCTGCATGACCGCGCAGCGGTGCGTTACCGCAGCCACCTGCTGGCGTTGCGCCGGAACCCCTAGATCAGAACACCACCAGTCCCGGCGCGATAGCGCCGAACAGCGCCAGCACCAGCCCGATCGCCCCCATCACGAAGCCGAAGCGCAGCAGCAGCTTCGAGGAGGTGATGACGGACGCGGTGGACAGCACGATGCCCAGCTCCAGCCCCGCCGCGGCGTTGTCGTAGGTGTGGGCGCGCTCGAGGCTGTCCTGCCGTTCCTTCTCGTACTGCCGCGCGTGGTTGGCGAGTGTGGTCTTGCCGGTCTTGGGGTCTTTCTCGTAGTGCTCCGCGTCCACGCGCATCTGTTTCATGAAGTCCTGGCGCACTGCCAACCGGCTGGCGTCGGCGGGGGCATCCAGCGTGCCGGCCAGCAGCTCCAGCGCGCTTGCCTGCGCGGCCCGCACCGACTTGGCCTGGTACTCGTTCCAGGTGTCTGCCGCCAGGACCGCGTTCTCCTCGACCGCAATATCCGCGCGCTTGGCCTGCTGCTCGCAGATCGCGAGGATCGCGGCCAGGACCGCGATGAGCAGGGCGGCGGTCTTGTGGCCGTGCTCGCCGGCGTGCTCCGCGTGCTCGGCGTGCTCAATGTGTTCCTCGATTTTCATCTGTCCCCCGCTGGCCTTCCGCCGCGAATAGTAAGGGCGGCGGCGCGGAATAGCAGCCGGGACCTTGCGCGCGCGATGGATTTTCCACTGGTACGGGACACTCGCGTAAAAATTCCGTTGACGGGCCTCACGCAATCGCGAAGTGTGCGCGCCAACCGGGGGTGCTTGTGGCCAGCGTCCAAAGTGCGTCGCCGTCGTTCGTCGTGCGCCTGCTGCTGCTGGCGCTCAGTGTCCTGGCGGCGATCGCGGTTCCTGCGGCCGCGCAGCTCCCGCCCGGCGCCCTGCAGGCGGTGCCCCCCGGCTCACCGCTGCCGCGCGTGCTGCCCGAGCAGCCGCCGCCGGTCGCGCTGCCCACGCTGCCGACCGCCCCGCCGGCGGCGGCGATGCCGACAGGCAACGTGCGCATCACCTCGGTCGCGGTCGAGGGCGTCACCGCCTATCCCCGGCCGACCATCCTGGCGCTGGCGCAGGGCCTGGTCGGTCCGGCGGTGCCGGTGGCGAAGATCGAGGCGGCGCGGCAGGCCATCCTTCAGCGTTATCGCGGCGACGGTTATGTGCTCAGCACCGTCTCGGCCAATATCGATGCCGCCGGCGCGCTGCGTTTCGTGGTGACCGAAGGGCACATCGCCAGCGTCAAGCTCTCGCGCGACATCGGCCCGGCCGGCGTGCAGGTGCTGCGGTTCCTCAAGCGGCTGACCGAGCAGACGCCGATCAACGAGGCGACGCTGGAGCGTTACCTGCTGCTCGCGCAGGACGTGCCGGGCATCACCCTGCACGCGGTGCTGCAACCTTCCACCGAGGAACCCGGCGCGCTCAACCTGATCGCCGAGGTCAGCCGCGCGCCGATCAGCGGCCTGATCACCACGGACAACTACGCTTCCTCCTTCACCGGCCCCGTCGAGTCGCTGCTGGTCGCCAACCTCAACAGCTTCACGCAGTACGGCGAGCAGACGCAGGTGTCGCTGTACCATACCTGGGTCAACAGCCAGACTTTCGGGCAGGCCTCCACGCAGGTGTACCTCGGCGATTCCGGTCTGCAGCTCAAGGTCTATGGCGGCGACGGCATCGCCACGCCGACCGGCGCTCTGGCGGCCGAGAACTACCGCGGCATCACCACGGTGTTCGGCGCCGCCCTGACCTATCCGGTGATCCGGTTGCGCCAGCAGACGCTTAACCTTGGCCTCTACTTCGACGCCGAAGACACCGACATCTACACCGCTTCCACTGCGAGCGCGGACTCGCTGCGTATCGCGCGCGTCGCGCTCAACTACGTGCGGTCCGACCTGTTGTTCGGTGACTCACGCTCGGCGATCAACGCGGTGAATTTCCGCCTGTCGCAAGGCCTGCCGATACTCGGCGCCTCGGCGGACGGCAGCGCCAACCTGCCGCGGCCGGGCGAGACCATCGATTTCTTCAAGGTGGACGGCGAGATCAGCCGCACACAGGTGCTGTTCTCGCCGTGGCAGGGCGCGACGCTGTCGTTGCTCGGGCTGGTCACCGGGCAGTGGAGTCCGCAGGTGCTGCCGCCGGCGGAGCAGTTCTATCTCGGCGGCCTGCAGTTCACCCGCGGCTATTACTCCGGCGAGGTGTCGGGCGACAAGGCGGTGGCGGCGACGGTCGAATTACAGCTTGACACCAGCATGAACCTGTCCCGCTTCGGCATCGCCGATCCGATCCCAACCCAGTTCTACGCATTTTACGACTGGGGCGAGGACTGGCAGAACGACACGCAATCGCTGCAGGTCCACATCAACTCGGCCGGCGGCGGCGTGCGCATCAGCGCCACCCAGTATGCCGAGATCGACTTCATGGGACTGGCGCGGCTCAACCGCTATCCGACCGGAACCGGTCCCAGCGTCACACCGCTCATTCCGGGCGCATTCTTCTGGCGCCTGCTGGCGCGCTTCTGAGGGGGGCAGCGATGATGCCGTCCGCGCAAGCCTCGTTTCGCACGGTGCTGCTGGCCGGCACCGCGCTGCTTGCCCTGCCGCAGATCGCGGCGGCGCAGCCCCTGCCGAACGCCAGGCCCACCGGCGGAGTGGTGGTCGGCGGCAGCGCGGCGATCAGCCAGGGTGGGAACACCACCAGCATCACGCAGTCCAGCCAGCGTGCCGCGATCAACTGGCAGAGTTTCGATGTCGGCGCGCAGCAGAGCGTGCAGTTCCAGCAACCGAACGCGAACGCGGTGGCGCTGAACCGCGTTGTCGGTCCCAACCCGTCGCAGATCGCAGGCCATATCGACGCCAACGGCCAGATCATCCTGATCAACCGCGACGGCATCACCTTCTATCGCGGCGCGCAGGTCAACGCCGCCGGCCTGGTTGCCTCCACCGCCGGCATGGCCACCAAGGACTTCATGGCCGGGCGCATGGCGTTCACGCAGCCGGGGCATTCCGGCGCGGCCATCGTCAATGCCGGCACGATCACCATCAAGCAGGCCGGGCTGGCGGCGATGGTGGCGCCGCAGGTGGCCAATTCCGGCGTCATCTCCGCCAAGTTCGGCCATGTCGTGCTGGCCGGCGCGAAGACCGCGACGCTGGATCTCTACGGCGACGGGCTGGTGGCGCTCGACGTCACCAACCAGGTGACGCGCACGCCGGCCGGCGCCGCGCTGGTCACCAATACCGGGACCATCCTCGCGGCCGGCGGCACGGTGCAACTGACCGCGCGCGCCGCCGACGGCATCGTGCAGCAACTCGTCGATGCCGGCGGCCACGTCTCCGTCTCGGCTGCCGGCGCGCCCGGTGGTACGATCGTGCTTGACGGTGTCGGCGGCGACATCCGGGTTGCAGGACAACTGACCGCCACTGGCACCCAGGGCGGCCAGATCGCGGTGCTGCCGAGCGGTACCGTCACGCTTGCTCCGACCGCCCGGCTCAACGCTTCCGGGACGCGGCACGGCGGCGTGGTGGCGGTGGGCACGACGCTGGCGCGTGCGTCCGGCGGGCCGGCGGCGGCCGGTGCCGCGCGATCGGCGGCGGCCGTTGTGCAATCGGGCGCACGGATCGCGGCCGACGCAACCCGCGCGGGCGACGGCGGGCACGTCGCCGTTCTGTCGAGCGGCCTGACGGTGATGAACGGCGCCATCAGCGCGCGCGGCGGGGCGCATGGCGGCAAGGGCGGCACTGTCGAGGTGTCCGGCAATCAACTGGGCTTCTCGGGCGCGATCGACGCGGGTGCGCCGTCCGGTACGCCAGGCAGCGTGCTGTTCGATCCGGCGACGCTCGACATCGCCGGTGCCACGTCGCCGAGTACGCTGAGCCCCGGCACGATTCTCGTCGGGCAGGACTCCGGGTCAACCGATACCGTTTCGGCCACGTCGCTGGCGGCGCTGACCAGCAACGTCACGCTGCAGGCCTCCTCGCTGCTGGAGGTGCAAAGCTCGGTGAGCTTCCAGCACAACATCAACGTCACGCTGCAATCCGGCGGCAACCTGACCGTCGATCCCAACAAGGGGCTGACGTTGAACAGCGGTGCCACGCTGCTGATGCAGGCCGGCTACAACTTCACCAACTCACAGGTCCAGATCGGCACCGGCAGCATGTCACTGGACGGGGCCACGCTGGTCGCCGGCACCATGATCCTGCACGCCGCCGGAGCCATCGGACTCGGCACCTCCCAGATCACCGCAGGAACCGAACTCGACATCGGCACGCGCGGCACCGTCGCGGGTGCGGGCGGCGACGTGACGCAGGCGGCCGGGGGTGTGCTCCACGGCGGGACGCTGACGAGCAGCATCGGCTTTGCCGGGACGCTTTCGCTGCTCGGCAGCAACAGCATCACCACGCTGGGCGGCCTCGTCGCCAGCGCCGGGGTAACGCTGGGCGCCGGCAACACCGTCGCCACGATCGGCAACGTCACCGCCACCGGCGGCGACGTGGTGCTCGCGGATGCCGCGCCGGTGGTCACGCTCGACGGGACCGTGCAGGGCAACAACCTGCTGATCGCGGCGGCGAGCAACGGCGGTACGCTCTCGCTCGGCAGCCCGGGCAGTCCCGACGTCCCGGCCTCGCTCTCCCTGAACGGCACCGGCCGCATCTCGCTCGTCGCCGACAACCTTGTCGAAGTGGCTGGCAGCAAACTCAACTCCCCAGCCACGGTGGAGATCGCGCCGTTCTCCTCGATCGGCGAAACCCTCAACGTCGCCAGCAGCACCGGCACGCTCGGCGTCGATTCGACCCTGCTGAGCGAAATCGGATCGGCGAACACGCTGGTGATCGGGCGGGTGACGCCGCAGACGGCCCTCGGCCTCGGCACGGTGACCGCCGATGGCGTGAGCATCGCCGGCGCCGTCAACCTGACCGGCACCGCCGGGGTGCTCGATCTGGCCAGCACCAACGGCGTGGGGCAGGCCGCTGGCGGAACGCTCTCCGTCGGCACGCTGCAAAGCAGCGACGGCGTCACTGGTACGGTCAGCCTCGCCGGCACCAAGAACGCGATCGGCACGCTCGGCGCGTTCAGCGTCACAGGCGGCGATCTGTCCGTGATCGACGGCGGCGCGATGACGGTCAATGCGCAGGTGACGGCGAAGAACGTGACGCTGTCCGCGGGCACGTCGCTCGCGATCGACGCCGGAGTGACCGCCAGCAGCGGCACGGTGGCGCTCGGCGGTTCGGGCACCGTCAGCGAGGGTGCGGGCGGCAGCGTCCGGGCGGGCACCCTGGCGTCATACGGTACCATCGGCGGTGATCTCACGCTGGGCGGAAGCAACACGATCGGCACGCTCGGCAGCATCGCCGTCAGTGGCAACGCCTCCATCAACGACACGCCGACTGCCGACCTGACCGTCGCGGGCGCGGTTTCGGCCGGCACGAGCGATCTCAAGGCCAACGCGCAAAGCCTGGCGCTGCACCTCACGAATGGCGCAACGATCGATGTGCCGAGCGGTGGCTCGCTGCTCGGCGGCAGCGTCACGCTCACTGCTGGCGGCGTGAGCGGGTCGGGCGGCGTGGTGCAGACCAACACGCTGCAGCAGGGCGCGATTTTCACTGGCTCCCTGGTGTTGGGCAACACGTCGAACCTCATCGGCACGGTGGATGCGATGACCGCCGGCGGCAGCATCGTGCTGGCCGACGGCACCAACCTGACCGTGGGCGGCAATCTCTCCGCCGGCACGGTATCCTTGCTGACGGCGCTTACCGGTGGTTCGCTGGCGCTCGCCACGAATGCCACGATCTCCGCCAGCGCCGGCGGGCTCATTGCGTTGCAGGCCGACACGCTGACCGCCGGCAACCATGCGAGTCTCAATGCCACTGGCGGCACGCTTGAACTCGCGCCGTTCTCCACCACCGAGGCCACCTCGATCGACGTGCAGGGCGCGAATCTGCGGCTGAACGGCACTGATCTTCCGGCATTCAGCGCTGACCTGCTGAGCATCGGCGGCATCGACGGGGCGGCGGTGGCGAGCGCGGTGACGATCGCCTCGGCGCTGGATCTGACAGGCAGCGTGAGTACGCTCGAACTGCTGAGCCGCGGCACGATCGGCGACACGCAGGTGCTGAAGGTCGGCACGCTGCAGGCGGATGCCGGCAGCAACAGCATCGTCGTGAGTTCGACGCTGAACGACATCGCCACGCTTGGCAGCCTGACCGCGGGCAGCGTGACGCTGGGCGACGGCGTCAGCCTTTCGCTGGACGGCCCGGTGAGCGCGACCAGCGCCACGTTCAACGTAGCGACGCTGAGCGAGGCGTCGGCGGTCGTGGTCAGCCTGGATACGCTGGCCGGCAAGGGAAGGCTGTTCGAGCTGACCTCGACGAAGAACAGCATCACGACGCTGGGCTCGGTGACGCTGAACGGCAATCTGACGCTGCTGGACACCGGCTCGCTCACGGTGAGCGGTCCGGTGAACGCGGCCAACGCGACGTTGTCGGCGGACACGCTGGCGCTGGCCGGCATTCTGGCGGTGAACGCGACGACCGGGACGCTGGCGCTGGGCAGCGGCGGGACGGTGAGCGAGAGCGGGGCGCATCTGACCGCCGGGACGCTGAGCGGCAGCGGAGCGATCGGCGCCGGGACGATCGGCGGCGACCTGGCGCTGGGCGACGCGGGCAGCGTCAACGACATCGCCACGCTCGGCAGCCTGCATGTCGGCGGCAACCTGACGCTGGCAGGGAGCGGCTTGCTGACGGTGAGCGGGCCGGTGAACGCGGCCAACGTGACCTTGTCGGCGGACACGCTGGCGCTGGCCGGCATCCTGGGGGTGAACGCGACGGCCGGGACGCTGGCGCTGGGCAGTGCCGGGACGGTGAGCGAGAGCGGGGCGCATCTGACCGCCGGGACGCTCGCGGGCAGCGGCACCATCGGCGCCGGGACGATCGGCGGCGACCTGGCGCTGGGCGACGTGGGCAGTGTCAACGACATCGCCGCGCTCGGCAGCCTGACGGTGGGCGGCAATGTCACCCTGGTCGATGCCGCGGCGCTGACCGTGCTGGGCGACGTCAAGGGTGGGGCGAACACCACGCTCAGTCTCCAGACGACGGGCACGGGACAGGCGATCGACATCGGCGCCGTCGGCACGGCCGGGACACTCGACGTGGGCAGCGCCGGCACGATGTCGCTCGCCGCTGCCGGTGCGATCGCCGAGCCGGACGGCCGGATCATCGCCGGCACGCTCGGCGCCACTGCCGGCGGCTCGATCGTGCTCGGCGGATCGCTGAACACGATCGGCCTCGCCGACGGCGTGACGGCAAGCGGCGGTGACCTGGTCCTGGAGAGTGCCACCGCGATGCAGCTCGGCGGCACGATCGCGGGCAGCAATGTGAACGTCGTCGTGGACGTGGCGGGGGGGGCGCTGGCCCTGGGCGGGGCGCTGGTATCGGCCAGCACCGGCGGCCGCGTCTCGCTGCAGGCCGACACGCTGACTGCAACCAGCACGGCCAGCCTGAATGCCACCGGCGGCACGCTGGAACTGGCACCGTTCTCGACCAGCGAGGCGATGAGTCTGGGTAGCAGCAGCGGCTCTCTGGCGCTGAACGGCAACGCGCTGCCCGGGTTCAGTGCCGACCTGCTGAGTATCGGCGGCATCGGCGGGACGGCGGTGGCGAGCGCGGTGACGATCGCCTCGGCGATCGACCTGACCGGCAGCGTGGCCACGCTCGAACTGTTGAGCCGCGGCACGATCGACGACACGCAGGCGCTGAGCGTCGGCACGCTGCTGGCGGATGCCGGCAGCAACAGCGTCGTCGTGAGTTCGACGCTGAACGACATCACGACGCTCGGCAGCCTGACCGCGGGCAGCGTGACGCTCGGCGACGGCGTCGGTCTGACGCTGGACGGCCCGCTGAGCGCCGCCAGCGCGACCTTCGACGTGCCGACCTTGAGCGAGGCCTTTGCGGCGCCGGTGAGCCTTGGCGCACTGGCGGGCAGCGGGACGCTGTTCGAGCTGACCTCGACGAAGAACAGCATCACGACGCTGGGCTCGGTGACGCTGAACGGCAATCTGACGCTGCTGGACACCGGCTCGCTCACGGTGAGCGGTCCGGTGAACGCGGCCAACGCGACGTTGTCGGCGGACACGCTGGCGCTGGCCGGCATTCTGGCGGTGAACGCGACGAC
>JAKADX010000055.1 GCA_021818505.1 Pseudomonadota bacterium | reverse complement strand
AGGCGGTCGGCTCGTCCATGATCAGGAACCGCGCCTTCGCCGCCATGGCACGGCAGATCGCGACAAGCTGACGGCTCGCCACCGGCAACTCGCCGACCAGCGCATCGGGATCGAGCGTGATCTTCAGTTGCGCCATGGCGGCGGCGGCGGTGTCGCGGATGCGCCGCCGGCGCACCGCGTGCGGCCGGCCGAGATGGTGGAAGATGCCGATGTTCTCGGCGACCGTCAGATTGGGGAACAGCGACAGGTCCTGATAGATCACCTGAATCCCGAGTTCGGTGCTGCGGATCGCGGTCAGATGCGATTCGCGCCTTCCCTCGATGACGATTTCGCCGCCCGCGTCGGGTGCGGCGATGCCGGCGATGATCTTGATCAGCGTCGATTTGCCAGACCCGTTTTCGCCGATCAGGCAATGGACCTCGCCGCTCGCCACGGCGAGGTCCACATCGGCCAGCGCCTGCACGCCCCCGAACCGCTTGGAGATGTGGTGCAGTTCGAGGAAGTTGCTCAAGGCGCCGTCATGCTCTCGTGCGGGCCGGACTCACAGCCCCTGCGCGATCAGCCCGTCGATGGTTTTCTTGTTGATGGTCAGAATGTCGTTCCACGCCACCACGCGGCCCGCCTTGTCCACTTTCGCCTTGCCCAGGCCGGGCACGTCCAGCCCGTCCTCGATCGGCTCGCCCTTGAGGACGCGCGAGGCGACCGCGGTCATCGCGTAGCCGGCGTCGATCGGGCTCCACAGATAGCCTTCCTTGATGGTGCCATCCATGATCATCGGCTTGGCCTGCGAGGGCACCACGGTGCCGACCACCATCACCTTGTCGGCGAGATGCTTCTGCTTGACCGCGATGCCGGCGCCGATCGGGCCGTTGGACCCGAAGCCGAGGATGCCCTTGACGTTCGGGAACGCCTTGAGCACGTCGAGCGTGGTGCGCACGCTGGTATCGACTTCGTCCGCGCCGGGATAACGGCTCGCCGCCAGCTTCATCTTCGGATAATGCGCCTTCTGGTAGGCGATCGCGGCGTCGGCCCATTTGTTGTGCAGCGGTGTGGTCAGCGTGCCGACATAGACGACGTACTCGCCCTCCTCGCCCATGAAGCCGGCGAGCGCCTTCATCTGCTCCTCGCCGAACTTCACCGAATCGATCAGTTCCACGTCCCAGGTGCGGCCCTCCTGGTCCGGGCCTTCCTGCGTGATCACCGGGATCTTCGCCGCCTGCGCGCGGGCAAGCACCGGGGCGAGCACTTTCACGTCCAACGGCACCAGCCCGATCACATCGACGCGCCGCGCGATCAGGTCCTCGACCAGCCGCACCTGCTGCGCGGGATCGACATGCGCGGGCCCCACCATGGAGGTGTTGAGGCCGAACTGCTTGCCGCCACGCTCCAGCCCCTTGTTCACCAGATTGAACCACGGAATGCCGGTGATCTTGACCACCGTCACCATCGTCGGTTCGGCGGCGCGCGCCACCAGCGGACGGCCGGCAGCGAGCGCGGCCGCGCCGGCACCGAGCAGTTGCAATGTCTGGCGTCTCTGGATCATGGCGTTTCCTCCACCCTGCGGGGGCTGAACCGCCCCTCATCGGGCGCGCAGCATGACAGCGCCGGTCAGGCTGTCAATTGGCGGTTTGTCACGTTTAACGCCGCCGTTGGCGCGCGCCCCGCGGGCGTGGCACTCTGCCGCGCGTGCCCCCGCTCCCTTCCCGGCCGGATACCCCCTGGCGCCAGTTGCCGCTGCCGTTCGTCCACCGGCCGCTGTACGGCGCCGCCGACTTCCTGCCCGCGCCGTCCAACGCGACGGCACTCGCCTGGCTGACCCGCACCGCCGACTGGCCGCAGCATCGCCTGGCGCTGTGGGGCGCGGCCGGCAGCGGCAAGACACATCTGCTGTCGCTGTGGGCGGCGCGCCTGGGCGCCGTCGTGCTGGCCGGCCCGGTGTTGCCGCGCGACCCCGCCGCGCCGTCCCGCGCGCTTGCGATCGACGACGCCGATGCGGCGGCGGAACGGCCGCTGCTGCATCTGCTGAATGCCGCCGCCGAGGCCCGGATGCCGGTGCTGCTGACCGGACGCACGCCGCCGGCGCGCTGGCCGGTCCAACTCCCCGATCTGGTCAGCCGCCTGCGCGCCGTGGCGGCGGTGGAACTCCGCCCGGCCGAGGACAGTCTGTTGCGTGCGCTGCTCGCCCGCCTGCTGGCCGAACGGCAGATCGCTGTGCCGGAGTCAGTGCAGGACTGGCTGCTGGCCCGTCTGCCGCGCACGCCTGCGGCAATGCGCGAGGTCGCCGCCCGGCTCGACCGCGCGGCACTGGCCGCCGGTCGCCCGGTCAGTCGTGCCGTGGCCGCCGCCGTGCTGGAGGGGCTGGCCGAGGCCGCGCCGGAGGGCGCCGCCGCGCCGCCGTCTGACGCACCGTTGTTGCTGTAGTGCGGCGCATCGGTTGGCGCGGCGGCGCCGGCGTGGCAGTGTCGGTGCATGAGTCCTTGCAGCGTGGCGAGATGAATCTCCAGCGACCGGCCCGCACCCACGCGCCACGCCGCGGCCGCGCCGCCGGCATGACCAGCGCGACCGCGGATAGCGGGGCGAGCGTGACGGCCGGTGATCTGGCCGCCGCGGCACTGCCGGCCCCGCCCGCGATCACGCCGGATGACCCGGGGCGCTTCATCAATCGCGAACTCTCCTGGCTCGACTTCAACCAGCGCGTGGTCGAGGAGGCGGAGAACCCCCGCCACCCGCTACTGGAGCGGCTGCGGTTCCTGTCGATCAGCGCCAGCAACCTCGACGAATTCTATTCCGTCCGCGTCGCCGGCCTGGTCGGGCAGGCCAAGGCCGGCGTCACCCTGCCCTCGCCCGACGGCCGCACACCTGCCCAGCAGCTTGCGGAAGTCGAGGCGCGCGCCCGCCTGCTGCTGGACGAGCAGCAGCGCGTGTGGCGCACGCTGCGCGACAACCTCGCCGAGGCCGGTATCGCCGTCGCTGACCCGGCCGACCTCTCGCCCGGCGACCTCGCCTGGCTGGAGGCGTGGTTCATGGAGCGGGTGTTCCCGGTGCTGACGCCGCTGGCCATCGACCCGGCGCATCCGTTCCCGTTCATCCCCAACATGGGTCTGGTGATGGCGCTGCGGCTGCTGCGCGAGGAGGACGGGCACCTGATGCGCGGCCTGATCCCGATGCCCGCGCAGGTCGAACGCTTCATCCGCCTGCCCGCCGCCGAGGGCACGAGCGGCATCCGCTTCCTGCTGCTCGAACATCTGGTCGGACTGTTTCTCGGCCGGCTGTTTCCCGGCTTTCATCTGCTCGGCCAGGGCATGTTCCGGCTGATCCGCGACACCGACGTGGAGTTCGAGGAAGAGGCCGAGGACCTCGTGCGCTCCTACGAGACCGCACTGAAGCGGCGGCGGCGCGGGGAGGCGATCCATCTGACGGTCAACGCCGATATGCCCGACGACCTGCGCGAGCTGGTCGCGGACGAGCTGGACGCCACCGCGCAGGCGGTTTTCGTGCTGCACGGGCTGCCGGGGCTGGCGGACCTGAGCCGGCTGATCGTCGATGACCGGCCGGACCTGCTGTTCCCGCCCTACACGCCGCGCTTCCCCGAGCGCATCCGCGATTTCGGCGGCGACTGCTTCGCCGCCATCCGCGCCAAGGACATCATCGTCCACCATCCGTTCGAGAGTTTCGACGTGGTGGTGCAGTTCCTCCGCCAGGCGGCGCGCGACCCGGCGGTGGTCGCGGTCAAGCAGACGCTCTATCGCACCAGCCGCGACAGCCCGATCGTCAAGGCGCTGATCGAGGCGGCGGAAGCCGGCAAGTCGGTGACCGCGATGGTGGAGCTGCGCGCACGCTTCGACGAGGAGGCGAACATCCGGCTCGCGCGCACACTGGAGGCCGCCGGTGTGCAGGTCGTCTTCGGCTTCACCGAGCTGAAGACGCACGCGAAGCTGTCGCTGGTGGTGCGGCGCGAGGGTGCGGGTCTGCGCGCCTACGCGCATTTCGGCACCGGCAACTACCATCCGATCACCGCGCGCATCTACACCGATCTCAGCTTCTTCACCATCGAGCCGGAGCTGACGCGCGACGCCGCACGGCTGTTCAATTACATGACCGGCTACGCGCGGCCGGAGCGGATGGAGGCGCTGGCGTTCAGCCCGCTGACCACGCGCACCGTGCTCAACGAACTGATCAACGGCGAGATCGCCTTTGCGCGCGAGGGAAGGCCCGCGTCGATCTGGCTCAAGCTCAACTCATTGGTGGACGACCCACTGATCGACAAGCTCTATGAGGCGTCGGGCGCGGGCGTGAAGGTCATGGCGGTGGTGCGCGGCATCTGCTGTCTGCGTCCCGGCGTTCCAGGCCTGTCGGAGAATATCCGGGTGAAGTCGATCGTCGGGCGCTTCCTCGAACACAGCCGCATCTGCGTGTTCGGTAACGGCCACAAGCTGCCCGGCCGGCAAGCGCGGGTCTTCATCAGCTCGGCCGACTGGATGGCACGCAACATGGACTGGCGGGTGGAGACGCTGGTGCCGATCCATAACCCGACCGTACACGCGCAGGTGCTCGACCAGATCATGGTGGTCAACCTCAAGGACAACATGCAGTCCTGGGAGCTACACGCCGACGGCATCTGGCGGCGCGTCACGCCGACCGCCGGCAAGCTGTTCTCGGCCCACGATTACTTCATGACCAACCCGTCGCTCTCGGGGCGCGGCTCGGCACTGCACGGCCCGCTGGTGCCGGCCGGCCTGCCGCACGCGCGCCGACCGGACCGCGTGCTGCAGGACTGAGCGTGGGCCATCTCAGGCGCTCCGCCGTCGTCGATCTCGGATCGAACTCCGTCCGGCTCGTGGTGTTCGAGGGCCGCGGACGCAATCCCGTGGCGATCTTCAACGAAAAGGCGGTCCTGCGCCTCGGCCGTGGGTTGCAGGAGACCGGGCTGCTGAATGCCGAGGCGATGGAGCAGGCGGCAACGGTGATGAACCGCTACCACACCATTGCGCGGGCAATGCACGCCGACCCGTTCGAGGTGCTGGGCACCGCGGCCGTGCGCGATGCGGTCAACGGCCCGCTGTTCGTCGCGGCGCTGGAGCGGCGGCTGCCCGGCGTGCCGATCCGCGTGCTGTCCGGCGAGGAGGAGGCCGCCCTGTCGGCCAGCGGCGTGCTGTGCGGCATCCCGGAGGCGGACGGCGTCCTGGCCGATATCGGCGGAGGCTCGCTTGAGATGGTGAACCTCGCCCGCGGCGCGCGGCAGCAGGCGGAGACGCTGCGGCTCGGCGTGATCCGGCTGGCCGAGCGCGCCGGCGGCGATCTGGCGCGCGCGCGTGCCATCGCGGATACCGAACTCGGCGCCGTCGGCTGGCTGGCCGACGGAACGGGCAAGGACCTCTACGTCGTGGGCGGCACCTGGCGGGCGCTGGCGCGGATGCACATCGCCCAGACCGGCTATCCGCTCAACATGATCCACCACTACACGGTCAGCCGCGAGGAGATGCGCGAACTGACCGGCCTGATCGCGACCGCCTCCCGCCGCGCGCTGGAGCGGATGCCGGGCGCGCCGCGGCGGCGGCTGGACGACCTGCCCTATGCCGCCGTGGTGCTGCGCCGGGTGCTGCGCGCGACCGCGGCGCGGCGCGTGGTGTTCAGCGCCAACGGCCTGCGCGAGGGCTGGTACATGGGGCTGATCCCGCCCGATATCCGCGCCGAGGACCCGCTGCTTGCGGCGGCCCGCGACCTTGCCGCCGCCTATGGCCGCGACGAGGCGCTGCCGCCGGCGCTGCTGGCCTGGACCGACCCGCTGTTTCCCGCCGAGCCGGCAATCTGGCAGCGGCTGCGCGCGGCGGTGTGCTGGATGAGCGACATCGGCAGCCACGACCACCCCGAATACCGCGCCGAGCAGGCGTTCCTGCGCATCCTGCGCCAGCCCGGCATCGGCATGGACCACCCGGCCCGCGCCTATATCGGGTTCGTGCTCGCACTGCGCTATGACGCCGAACCCGACGCCCCGTTCCTGGCGCTGGCCCGCGGCCTGCTGCCGCCCGAGGCGGTGCAGCGGGCAACCGTGCTCGGCTGCGCGCTGCGGCTGGCGTACACGCTCTCGGCCGGCACGCCGGCCCTGCTGGCTGCGACCCGGTTGCGGGTCGAGGCGGCGCTGACCCTGCAACTGACCGTGGGCAGCGGCGTGTTCGCGGGCGAGAGTGTGACGCGCCGCGTCGATCGGCTGGCACAGGCACTGAGCGTCGCGGCGCGGACCGAGGTGGCGGCGTAGCGCGGTCGGCGCTCAGTCGTAGAGCGCCGGCCTGGTGCCGATGTCCACGGCGACGCGCTCCCCGCGCGCCAGACCGCCCACGCAGGCGGTCGCGATCGCGGTCGCGGCATAGCCGTCCCAGGCACTGGGGCCGACCGGCACGGCGCTGCGGATCGACTGCACCCAGGCCTGCAACTGGCGCTGATAGGCAGCGGCGAAATGGCCGCGCCAGTCGAGCGCGAACGCGCCGGACTCGCGCCCCGACTGGCGCAGCGCCACCGCGTCGCGCGGCGCGCGCGTGAGCGTGCCGCGCTCGCCCACCAGTTCAGCCCGCACGTCGTAGCCGTAAGCGGCGTTGACGAACAGCTCCACCGTCGCCAGTTGGCCGCCCGCGGTCTCCATCACCAGGAACTGCCGGTCGCGCAGCGCGCCGGCGGGAACCGGCGGGGCGAACACGGTCGCCGCGACGATCTCCTGGCCGAGCAGGAAGCGAGCGACGTCGATGTCGTGCACGGCCGAGTTGGTGATCACCATCTCCGACGTGAACCACGG
This sequence comes from Pseudomonadota bacterium, assembly GCA_021818505.1. Lineage (GTDB taxonomy): Bacteria > Pseudomonadota > Alphaproteobacteria > Acetobacterales > Acetobacteraceae > JAFKFJ01. Next base: position 17,081 of record JAKADX010000055.1, on the reverse strand, counting down.
CGGCACCGCGGCGTTGCGGTGCACGGCGTGCAGCATCACCGCCGGCCCGATCTCCCCGGCATCGAGCCGCGCCTTCATGCCCGCGTAGGCGGGGTCGAAGCGGCGCATGAAGCCGACTTGCACCAGCCGCCGGCCCAGCGCCTTTTCTGCGGCGATGATCACCTCCGCCTCGGCCAGCGTGGCCGCCAGCGGCTTTTCGCACAGCACCGGCTTGCCGGCGTTCAGGCACGCCAGCACGAAGGCGGCGTGTGTCGCGTCCGGCGAGGCGATCAGCACCGCATCGACCGCCGGATCGGCAATCAGCGCCATCGAGTCCGCGTGGCAACGCCGCGCCCCGGTCTCGGCCGCCACGCGCGCCGCGCGGTCGGCGTCGGCGTCCGACAGCGCCGCCAGATGCGCCCCGCCGACCGCGCTCGCCACAGTGCGCGCATGATCAGCACCCATCACGCCGGCGCCGATGATGCCGATGCCGATGCTCATGCGCTCACCCGCACCCAGCGCTGCTCGCGCGCGGAGGCGTAGATCGCCTCCATCGTCTCCATCACGGCCAACCCCTCGCGGAAGTCGGCGTGCCCGGTCTTTTCGCCGGCCAGGGCGCGCAGGAAGTCGCCCACCTCGATGGTCTTGAGGTCGTTGAAGCCGAGCTGGTGGCCGCCGGCGACGCAGAAATCACCGTAGGGCGGGTGTTCGGGTCCGGCGAGAATGGTGCAGAAGCCGCGCCGGCCGCGCACGTCGTCGATGCGGTACAGCTGCAACTCGTTGAACCGCTCCTGCGTGAATGCGAGTGCGCCCTTGCTGCCGATGATCTCGAAATCCAGCCGCATCTTGCGCCCGGCGGCAAGCCAGTTCGCCTCCAGCGACCCGCTCGCGCCATTCGCGAAGCGCACGAGCGCGCGGGCGACATCGTCAACCTCCACCTTGCGTCGCTCGGAACTGCCGGGGGCGACGGGGCGGCTGCCGATCACGGTGGCCACGTCGCCCATCACGCGCTCGATCGGCCCCATCAGATAGCGCGCCATGGCGATGATGTGACTGCCGATATCGGCGAGCGCGCCCCCGCCGCCGGCCGGGTCCAGCCGCCACGTCCACGGCGCGTCGGCATCGGCCATGTAGTCCTCGGCGTGCACACCCTGGAAGCTGCGCAGCTCGCCGATCTCGCCGTTCGCGATCATCTCGCGCGCCAGTTTCACCATCGGATTCTTCAGATAGTTGAAGCCAACGGCGGTGACGACGCCAGCACGCTCTGCGGCGAGCGTCATTTCCCGCGCATCGGCCGCGGTCGGCGCCAGCGGCTTTTCGCAATAGACGTGCTTGCCGGCAGCGATCGCGGCCAGCGCCATCTCCTTGTGCAGCGTGTTCGGGGTGGTGATATCGACGATCTGCACCGCGGGATCGGCGATCAGGTCGCGCCATGATCCGGTGGAGCGACGGAAGCCCAGCGACCCGGCGGCGCGGGCGGCGAGTTCGGGCGTGGCATCGGCGAGCAACTCAAGCTCCGCCGCCACCGGCAGCCTGAACACGCGCGGCGCGTTCAGGAAGCCGAGCGCATGCGTCCGCCCCATGAAGCCCGAGCCGATCAGGCCCAGGCCCAGGCGTTGCTCTCCAGAAGCTGCCGTCATCCCCCGCCCCTCCCGCCGCTGGTCGCGCGGGCTTGAACGCCCGCCTGCGCCGATGCCTATGGCGTTTCGGCGCCGCCGACAACACCCTTTGCCAGGCTTGACGTCGATCAATGCGGGCGACCACCTGCAGACGATCCTGCGCGGGTCCGTCAGGGACTCTGTTCAATTGACCAAAGGAGGACGAATTTCATGGCCACAGCACCCGTCGAAGTGAAACGGTCCGCGCCGGCCCAGGCTCCCGCCCGTCCGCCCGACATGCTGCGCTCCCTGCGCAGCGATATGGACCGGCTGTTCGACCGCTTCGCCGGCGCGTTCGGGATGCCGACCTTCTCTCGCATGTTCGAGGCCATGCCGACGATCGAAACCAGCTATTCGTTCTCGGTGCCGGCGGTGGACATCACGGAGGACAACAGCGCCTACAAGGTCACTGCCGAACTGCCCGGCATGTCGGAGAAGGACGTGGAGGTGACGCTCTCGGGCGACACGCTGATGCTCAAGGGCGAGAAGAAGCAGGAGACGGAAAAGCGCGAAGCGAACTACCACCTCTGCGAACGCTCGTGGGGCGAATTCCGTCGCTCGTTCTCGCTCCCGGAGGGCGTGGACCGTGACAAGGTGACCGCCGAGTTCACGAAGGGCGTGCTGACGGTCACATTGCCCAAGACACCGCAGGCGCAGAAACAGTCCAAGCAGATCGAGGTGAAGGCGGGCGGCTGAGCCGCCGCCCGGCGGCGATCGCGGCCGGTCAGAGCGCCGCGATCGCCGCCTGCAGCTTGGTCCGCACAGCCGTCGCGATGTCACGCAGTTGCGGGTTGTCGATCGCCTGCATCGAGGCGACCGGATCGACCGCCGCGACTTCCGTCCGCCTGTCCGCGGTTTCCTGCACCACGACGTTGCACGGAAGCATCGTGCCGATCTTGTCCTCGACCTGCAGCGCACGGTGCGCGAAGCCAGGGTTGCAGGCGCCCAGGATGCGATAGCGGCGGAACGTCACGCCCAGCTTCTTCTGCAACGTGGCGCTCACGTCGATGTCGGAGAGCACGCCGAACCCCTCGCCGCGCAAGGCGTCCTCCACGCGTGTCACGGCGGCGTCAAATGGGATGTCGAGCGTGCGCGCGAAATAGTAGCTCATCGGGCTGCCTCCCTCTTCTGTCATGCCTGGCGCTGTTGCGCGCGCCAGTGACGCTCCAGATTGGCGATGAGTTGCGGGCTGAAATGGCAGATCGCCTGCTCGCGTGCATACACCGCCATGTAGCTGCGGAAGGCGTCGAGCGGCTCGGCGACGACGCGCAGCGCGCGGCGGTTGCCCACCAGGCTGACCGCGCCAGAGTTGGTGAGCGCATCGACAACATGCGCAATCGCCGCGTCCATCGCCTCGGGTTCGGCGATCTCGTCGCAGATCAGCCGGCCCTCCGGCGAATCGCACTCCAGCCCGCGGCCGTAGGTGATAAGCTGGCGCGCGATGCGGTCGCCCGTGAAGCGCGGCAGCCGCAGGTTGGCCGCACCCGGAATGATGCCCTCCTTGCGTGCCGGCAGCGTCATATAAGCGCCGCGTGCCGCCAGCACGTAGTCGGCGGTCAGCAGGATCTGGCAGCCGCCGCCGATCGCGAACGCCTCGACCGCCGCGATCCACGGCTTTTCCCGCGTCGTGCCGCGCCATTCGTCAGGCGGCGCGTCCGGCACGGCGAGGCCGCGGAACATCTTGTGCAGCACGCCCATGTCGCGGCGCAGATACCAGAGGAACGAAATCTTGCCGTGATAGAGATGCGTCAAATTGATGCCGGCCGAGAAAACGTGCCGCCCCGCATAGCGCGGGTGCATCACCGTATCGCCGCGCAGCACCGCCGCACCGGTCGCCGGATCAAGGGTGGCGAGATCGGCCGCGATCTCGAAATCATCCAGCGTCGCTTCGTCCTCGGCATTGAGGAATCGGGGATTGCGCAGGAGCACCAGTGTCGCGTTGCCGGAGCGTCGCACGCTCGCTGTCGGCATCTCCACACCGCCGTCACGCAGCAGTTGCGGCAGCAGCGCCTCCGTCTCCGGCCGTGGCAGCAGCATCGCGTGGCACAGATGCCGCCCGCAGTCGGGATCGGCGAGGATGTGCGACAGCAGCAACCCCTGGTCGATCTCCAGTCCGTCTTTTTCCGCCTGCCGGTGCTGCGCCTCCGCCTCGACCTGCGCGCGGGTCGGCACCAGGCCGGGCACGCGCTCCGCCGCCGCATAGACCAGCTGCTCGATGCGCAGGAACCGCGTCAGATCGGCGGTGAGCGCCCGATACAGTGCGGTCGCGTGCGCCGCCAGGAACACGTCCCGCTGTCTGCGCGCCTCGGCGAGCAGCGCCGCCGCCTGTGCCGCCTCGGCCGGCGAGCGCGCGGGCTTGGGCGGCAGCCGCGCGAGCGCCACCTCCGCCGCGAGCCAGCGTGGCGAGAACTCGGCGGCAGCGGCCTCGAAGGTCTGCGTCATGGCGTGATCGTGCGCAGGTCGCGCACCCGCTTGGCCTTGCCGACCGAACGTTCGATCGTGCCGGCCGGCACAAGCGTCACGTCCACGCTGATGCCGAGCGCCTGCTTGATGGCGTGACGCAGCTCAACGGCCGGCGCCGGGTCGCTTTCGATGCCGGGCCGCGCCTCGATATGCAGGATCATGCGATCCAGCCGCTCGTCGCGGCGCAGTTCGATCTGGTAATGCGGCGAAAGCCTCGCGTCGCGCAACAGCAGCTCCTCGATTTGGCTGGGAAAGACATTGACCCCGCGCAGCACGATCATGTCATCGGAGCGGCCGGCGATGCGCGCCATGCGCCGCATCGTGCGCGCCGTGCCGGGCAGCAGGCAGGACAGATCGCGCGTGCGATAGCGGATCACCGGCATGGCCTGCCGCGACAGCGTGGTCAGCACCAGTTCGCCCGGCGCGCCGTCCGGCAGCACCGCGCCGGTGTCGGGGTCGATGATCTCGGGATAGAAGTGATCCTCCCAGACGTGCGGCCCGTCCTTGCTCTCGACGCATTCACAGGCGACACCCGGCCCCAGCACCTCGGATAGCCCGTAGAGATCGACGGCATCCATGGCAAAACCCTGTTCCAGCTCCGCGCGCATCCCTTCGCTCCACGGTTCCGCACCGCACAGCGCGGTGCGCAGCGAGGTTTCGCGCGGATCGAGGCCCTGCGCGCGGAGCTCGTCCATGATGACCAGCGCGTAGCTCGGAGTCGCCATCAGGATGTCGGGCCGGAGGTCGCGGATCAGTTGCACCTGCCGCGGCGTCATGCCGCCGGAGACCGGAACGACGCAGCAGCCCAGCCGCTCCGCCCCGGCATGGGCGCCCAGGCCCCCGGTGAACAGGCCGTAGCCGTAGGCGACATGCACCATCATCCCCGCCCGCCCGCCAGCCGCGAAGATCGAGCGGGCGACAAGTTCGGCCCAGGCGTCGAGGTCGCTTTGCGTGTAGCCGACCACGGTGGCGCTGCCGGTGGTGCCGGATGAGGCATGCAGCCGGCGGATGTCCTCGCGCGGCACGGCGAACATGCCGAACGGATAGGCGTCGCGCAGATGCTGCTTGGTGGTGAAGGGAAAGCGCGCGATGTCGGCCGGTTCGCGCAGATCATCGGGATGCACGCCGGCCGCGTCGAAGGCGTGGCGATAATGAGGGACATGCGCGTAGGCGTGTTCCAGCGACCAGCGCAGCCGCATCGTCTGCAACGCCGTGAGTTCGTCACGCGACGCGGTCTCGATGGCGTCGAGCCCCGGCATTCTGGACCTCCCTGCCGCCGGGGCGAAACGCTAGCGAAGTTGCGGGCGATACGCCAGCGGGTCAGACCGCCTCCGGCAGCACCGCGGCGATCGCGTCCAGCACCGCGGCGATCTGCCGTTCCCGCCACGCATCGGCACCGTCGCGCAACCGCGGCAGCGCGGCCCGGAACGACGCCGCCTCCCGGGCCAGCAACGGACCCCAGCGGGCACGGAAGACACGCGGGGCCAGCGCCATCAGCGCCGCCCGCTGCGCCGCCGGCAGGCGTGCGAGCGCGAACGTTTCGACATGCGCGTACGCGGTCGTGATCAGCGGCGTCATCCAGCGCAGGTCGCCCAGCGCATCGTCATGCGGCAGGCCGCGCTGCGCCGCCTCGGTCGCCGCGCAGGCGATGCGCGCCACCGTCTTGCCGGCGCCGCGGCGCAGATACAGCACGTCCGGCACGTGGCGGACCTCGCCATAGAGCGAAAGTTCCGCCAGCACCGCGTGGTCCCAGCCGGCATTGCCGCGGAACGGGTTCAGCTTCTCGACCGCGGCGCGGCGCCAGATGCCCCAGAAGCTCGGCGCGCTGGTGTAACGCGCCATGACGTGCTGGGCCCGCGCCAGCGGATCGGCGCCGATCGCGTGCAGCCGGTGCGCCTCCGGATAGACCATCTGCACCCGCGCGGCGTCGCCGAACACTGCCGCGCCGGCATGGCACATCGCGCAGTCGGGATGCGCGAGCAGCACGCCCATGACACGCGCGACGAAATCAGGTGCCAGCACGTCATCGGCGGTCTTAGGCAGCACGAACTCCGCCTCGCCATGCGCGAAAGCCCGCGCGCAATTCGCCATCAGCCCGACATCGACCCGACTCTCGCGCAGCCGCAGCCACGGGATTTCCGCCATGTAGCGCCGCACGATCGCAACCGTGTCGTCGGTCGAGGCATTGTCGAGCACTGTCAGCGTCAGGTTGGGCCAGGTCTGCGCCAGCACGCTCTCGATCGCGGCCCCGATCGTCGCCGCACCGTTACGGACGAAGAGGTTGACGTCGACCAGCGGCGCCCCCCTCATGGCCGCGCGCACGCCTCGCGCCACAGGCCGCGCAGCGCCGCGCCGAGATGGGCGGCGAAGCGCGGCGCATCGCCGAGCGGGCTGCTCGCCACGCGCTCGCGCAGTTCCGCGCGCAGCCGCGCCAGCCCCACCACGTCGGCCGCCCGTGCCGCCGCGATCTCCACGTATTCGGCGCGGTCAGCCGCCACGAACTCCGCCAATCCACAATTCTGCAAGTGGCTTGCAGAATGGCGTCCGGCAAAGCTTTGGCCTGCGAGGGTCACGACGGGCACGCCCATCCACAGCGCCTCGCAGGTGGTCAGCCCGCCGGCGTAGGGGAACGGGTCGAGCACGACGTCCACGTCCGCGTGCCGCGCCAGGTGGTCGCGGTGCGGGCTGTTGCCGTGCAGGTCAAGCCGGGTGGCCTCCACGCCCTGCGCGGCGAATGTGGCGGCGAGGCGCGCCGCCACGCCATCGTCGGAAAGCTGCGGCGCCTTGAGCAGCAACCGCGCCTTCGGCAAGCGCCGCAGCACCTCGGCCCAGGTCGCAATCGCCGCCGGCGTGATCTTGGCCAGCGCGTTGAAGCAGCCAAAGGTGATGAAGCCACGCGCGCGCGCCGGTGACGGCGCCACCTGCGGTGCGTACACCGGCGGGCTGTAGCAGACATAGCCGTCCGGCAGGCGCAGCAGCCGTTCGGTATAGAAGCGGTCGAACCCGTCCGGCGTCTCCCAGCGGTCGCTGATGAAAGCGTCGATTTCGGCCAGGCCGGTCGAGTACGCCTGATTGCCCACCCATTTCACCTGCACCGGCGCCGCGCGCTCCGCGCAGGCGCTCAGCAGCCCGTCATCGCCCCAGCCGCCGAGATCGATCAGGATGTCGATGCCGAGGGCCCGCGCATGCTGCGCGATCGCGGCGGGCGGCAAGGCGGCGACATCGTGCCAGCCGGCGGCGACGGCGCGGAAGCGGCGTTGCAGTGCGTCGTCGCCCGGCGCGACGGAGAGCACGACCAGTTCGAACGCGCGCGGGTCCAGCGCCTCGAACGCCGCGATGGTCAGCCACCCCACGGGATGCGTCTTCAGCCGCCGCCCGAGCAGCCCCAGCCGCAGCCGTCGCTCCGGCCCGCGCGCGCGCGGCGGCGGCGCCAAGCTACGTGGCAGCGTCGCGGCAGCGCGCTCGCCGATCGTCCGCAGCGCCGCCGCGTCGCCATCGGCATAGACCAGGGCCGCGCCGAGCGTGCGCCAGGAGAGGTGCATCTCCGGCGCAACCTCCGTCGCCCGCCGTGCCGCCGCCACCCCCTCCGCCTGCAGCCCGAGCTGCACCAGCGCATTGGCGAGGTTACACAGAAAGGCCGGGTGCTCGCCGTGTGCGGCGATCACGCCGTCCAGCAGTTCGCGTGCCTCGGCATTGCGATTGAGGCGGGTGAGCACCGCGGCGAGGTTGTTGCGCAGTGCCGCATTGTCCGGCGCGAGCGTCACGGCGCGGCGCAACGCCGGCAGGGCGGCTTGCGCTGGCGGGGCCTGCAGCAGCGCCTCGGCCAGCAACAGTGCCGGCTCGCGTGCCTCCGGCGCCAGCGCGGTCGCCACCTCCAGCACCGACGCCGCCTCGGCGGCTCGGCCGAGATCAAGCAGCAGCGCGCCGCGCGCCGTCACCAGCGCGACGTTGAGTGGATCGCGCGACCCGGCCTCGCTCAGCCGGGCCAGTTCAGCCTGCGCTCCGCCGGCGGCGATCGCCGCCTCGACCCGGCGCAGCACGATGCCGAGGTCGTCAGGCCGCAGCCGCTGCGCCTCTGCGGCCGCCGCCTCGGCCTTGGCCGGGTCGCCTGCGGCGCGCCAGCCGATGCCCAACGCGTCCCACGCCTCCGCCCGCGCCGGCGCGCGCGCGCAGCACCGTAACAGCAACGGCAGCGCGCCCGCCGCATCGCCCAGGCGCAGACGCAGCACGCCCAGGCCGAGCAGCGCCTCCTCCCGGTTCGGATTGATCGCAAGCGCGCGTTCGTAGGCATCGGCGGCCGGCACGATCTCCTCGGCACGGCGGTAGCTTTCGGCCAGGCGCAGGGGCGGCTCGTCCCAGTCCGGCCACGTCGTCTCGGCCTCGCGCATCCGTGCCCGCCCGTCCTCGCCCACCCGGTCCTCGGCCAGCGCGAGGTTGAGCAGCGTCGGCCCGGAACGGTCACCCGCCGCCACCGCCGCCGCGAACGCAACCCGCGCGCCCGCCCAGTTGCCGGCGGCGAGGCAGGCGATGCCCTGCCCGACGGCGCCGTTCACGCGATCCCCCCGTGCAGCACCGCGAACAGGCCAGGGACGTCCGCCCCGTCCTGCGTGCGGAGCGTCTCCTCTGCCAGCCGCCCGGCGGTCAGGCCCGCCTCGGCCGCCGCCTGCGCCAGATGGGCCGCGGTGTGGCGGTAGCGGCCGAGCGGGCCAAGCCGCCATCCGGCCGCGCCGTCCAGCCGCTCCACCGAGCAGATGAACCGCCCGCCCGGTGCCAGCCGCGCCGCCACGGCAGCGAACAAGGCACGCAGGTCGCCGAAATAGGGCAGCACGTCGCCGGCCAGCACCAGCGGGAACCGTCGCCGCTCGCCGGCCAGGAAGTCCGGCACGTCGGCCTCGTGCAGCTCGGAATAAAGGCCGCGCTGTCTTGCTGCCGCAAGCATCCGCGGCGACAGGTCGATGCCGATCCAGGGGCCGGGCCAGAGGTCCGCCAGCGCCACCGCCATCAGCCCGGTGCCGCAGCCGAGATCCAGCACTGGCCCCGCACCGGGCGCCTCGGTTACCGCCGCCCGGGCAAGACCAGGGACGCGGTAGCCGAGGCCGATCAGGTGAGCGTCGAATCGCGCCGCGTAGCCGTCAAACACCACCCGCACGTAATCGGCCGGCGCGCGGCCCCGATCGGCGACGCGGCCCGCGGCGGCGACCAGATGGCGCACGTAAGCGTCCTCAAGGGCCAGCGCGAGGACCGCGGCATAGGCGTCGGCGGCCGCGTCGTGACGGCCCAGGCTCGACAGCGCGTGGCCGAGCAGGCCGAGCACGCAGGCATCGGCGCAGCCGTCGCGACGCGCTGTCTCGGCAAGCCGTACCGCCGCGGGAAAGGCGCCGCGACGCGCCTGCAGCAGCACTGCGGCAGTTCGCAGGCCGACATGGCCGGGCGCGCGCGCGACCCCTTCGGCCAGCGTGGCGGCCGCCGCCTCGGGCGCGCCGGTCAGCTCCTGCGCGCGCGCCAGCGCCAGACGGGCGGGCACGTCCTCGGGCACCGCGGCAACGGCTTCGGCGAGGCAGGGCAAGGCATCGTCGGGACGCAGCATCTCCAGCAGCAGGGCACCCAGCATTGCTTTGGCCCGCGCATCGTGTGGCGCGCACAGCACCGCGTCCGCCGCGTCCAGCACGGCACCGGAGAGATCGCCGGACCGCACGCGCGCGCCGGCGCGGCACAGCAGCAGGTCGGGCGATGCCGGCATCGTGGCGATGGCGCGATCGAGAATGGCCAGCGCGCCCGCAACGTCACCCTCGCCCAGGCTGACGCGCGCCTCGATCTCCCACAATTCTGCGGAGGGTGCGGTGATGCGCGCGAGCACGCATAGCAGCGGCCGCGCGGCGGTGGGCTGGCCCTGTGCCAGCAGACCACGCACGCGCCGCAGCAGCGCCGGAACGTCAGGAGAGGCAGAAGTCGCTGTCATCGTGCGGGTCCTTTCTGGACCGGGCCGGGGCGGATCAGACCACGAGGCCGCCGGCCTGCACCGCGAGACTGTCCAGGCTCGGTGCCGCCTGCGCCCCCATGCTCTGCTGCTGCATCGCGATCAGGTACTGGTCGGTGAAGCTGGCGACGAATTTCGGGTCCTGGAACCGCGTGATGTCGAGCCGCGAGGTGATCGCCTGCTCCTGCGCGTTGATATCCTGGAACGCGATCTGCGGCGGGATGCCGAGCGCGGTGGTGACCACGTTGCGCATCACCGGGTCGCCGAGGATCTGCGCCGCCGAGGTGATGGTGGACGCCTCGGCGCGGAATTGCAGCGCATTCGACAATCCCGGCGTGGTGGCGTTGAGCGACTGATACCAGGCCTGCTCGGCATAGGCATTGGCGATGGTCGCGAGCACCTTGGGATTCTGGATGACCGACAGGCCCTTGGTGGCGAAGTCGTACGTCTGGTTGACGGTCAGCCAGCGCGTATCGGTCAGTTGATTGACCAGCGATTTCGGGTCCGCGGCGTTCGCCATCAGCGCCTGTGTCGCGAGTGCGGTGTAGCCGATCTGATCGCTCATGCCGCTCGCGGTCAGCAGCACCTTCATCACGGTCGGGTTGGCCAGCAGTTGCGCCGGCGAGGTGGCGGCGTCCACGGCGCTCTTGAACGCAGCGATGTCGCGCGCGATCGGCGGCTGCGCCGCAGTCAGGGCCACGTCCTGCGTCTGGTTCTGCTCGGCAGTCTGCAAGGCCTGCACCGGGTCGCTGCCCGCAGCCGCGCCGGATGAATTGCCGTAAAGCGCATTGAGGATCGGATCGCCGATGGCGCCGCCGCCGCCCGCGCCGAACAGCGTCAGCAGGCTGGAAGAATAGCTCATCGCCCCGGGTCAGCCCGCGCGCGCCAGGCCTGCGGCGATATTCTCGTTCACCGCGATCAGGAACTCGAAATTCGGCTGCTCGCGCTGCATCTCGCGCTGCACCGCCAGTCCGACCGAGATGATGGCGGCGCGCAGCCCGGCCGGAAGCGCATTCTGCGGGTCGTGCAGCAGGTCGATCACAGCCCCCCACAGGCGTCGGTTATCGGCCAGCGCGAGTCCGTGCGCGCGGGCATCGCCGCCGCGCGCGCGCCGCAACATGCCGGTCGCGTAGAGGAACGCCTCCGCCTCCTGCTCGCGCGGGTCACGCGCCGCTGCGGCGGCGTAGGCCTTCATCGCCCGACTGGGCTGGGTCATCGGAGCCTCTCCTTGCTTGGGAGCCGAAGTCGCGTGCGGCGCGCTGATCATGCGGCGTCGCCGCGTTCGAACACCGCATCCTCGTGGCGGATGATGCGACGGGCCAGCTTGAGCGCCTGATAGCACTGATCCGACCCCGCAAGATCAAGCGCGCGCTGCAGAATCTCGCGCGCCAGCGCCGAGGTGGTGGCAGCGCAGAACTGCGCGACCAGATCGCGCGCGGCAGCGAGGCCCTCGGCACGTTCTTCATCCGTGCCGATATACGCCGATTGCAGTGCGAAATAGATGCGCCGCGCCGGCGAGTCGGCCTCCTCCGGCCGCATGATCTGCTTGCCGAACAGAAAGCGCGCATGGGCCGTCAGCTCGATGCGTGATTTGGTGCGGAAGCGGATCGGCGCGCCGTTGACGACCATCGTGTCGCCCTGTCGCAGTTCCAGAACCAGCGTTGACATGGCGCCTCATTCTCAGGGTTGCGGTGCCGCATGCGCGCCCGCCGGAGCAGCAGCGGGCGCGGGATGCGATACGTGTGGCACGTCACCTGAAGAGCGAGAGCAGGCTGGACGGCGCCTGATTGGCGATCGACAGTGCCTGGGTGCCGAGCTGCTGCTGGATCTGCAGCGACTGAAGCTGCGCCGATTCCTGCGCCAGGTTGGCATCCACCAGCGCGCCCAGACCGTCGTTCAGCGCGGTGATCTTGTCGCTGTTGTAGTTGATCTGGTTGCTGACATAGTTCGTCGCGGCGCCGTAGGTGTTCAGTGCGGTGCCAAGCCCGTTCAGCTTGTTGATGAAGGTCGCCGCGGTGGCGCTGGTGCCGATCAGCGCCGCCACCTGGGTCGCGCTGCCAAGCTGCGTCGAGGTGAAGTTGATCGACGAGTACAGGCTGGAACCGCTGTAGGTGCTGATGTTGTAGGTGCTACCGACCTCGTTGGTAACGACGTTGACCGCCCCCATGGTGCCGACACTGCCGCTGATGTTCCCGATCAGCGTCTTGCCGTTGTAGTCGGCGTTCTGGATGTCGGACTTGATGTTGGAGAGCAGCGACTGGTACTGCTGGATGTACTGTGTGCGCTGCGTGCCCTGCGTATTGCCGTCGGCCAGCTTGACCAGCACGTCGCGCGCGCTGTTCATCAGGTTGGACACGTCATTGAGGCCGGACACGGTCACGCTCAGCAGGCCCTGGACATTGCCGAGCTGCTGGTTGGCGCTGGTCAGCGCGCCCACGTCGGAGCGCACCCGTTGCGCGATCGCATAGGCGGCGCCGTTGTCGGTGGCGTCGGCCACGGCGTAGCCAGTGGAGATCTGCTTCTGCGTCACCGCAAGCTGCTGCTGCGTGTTCTCCAGCGATTGCAGCGCGATGTTGGCGTTGACGTTGGTGATGATCGACTCGAGGGCCATGACCTGCGTTCCTTGCTGATCTGACGTTTGCGTGCCCCGCGGTCTTCGCGGACTTGCCCGCAGTTTTGCACGGGCCGGTTAAGGGAGCGTGAAGCGCCGCCGCTATCCCATCATCGGCGTCAGGAACTTCGCCAGCGAATACGTCGAAAGCCCGGACAGCAACTGGTATGACGCCTGCAATTGCGTCTGGGTCTGCGTCAGTTGCGAAAGCGTCTGCGCCATGTCGGCGTCCTGCACGCCGCCGAGCTGCGTCTGCAACGCGGTCGAGGTCTGGCTGAGCGTGGTCTGCTCGGTCTGCAGATTGCTCTGTATGGTGCCAAGGACGCCGGCATCCTGGTTGAGCGCGGTGATGGCGCCACCAAGGCTGGCCTGCGTGTCCTGCACCAGCGCGGCAAAGCCGCTGTCGTTGACCTGAGAACTGCTGAGCGAGCCGATCGTCGCCAGCGCGCGCAGGATGTCGCGCGTGTAGGAGCCGGTGGTGGAGTTGCCGGTGGAGGCGACGAAGGCGTTGGCGCTGGCGGGAATGGCGAACGGCGTCTGTTGGCCCTGGCCGGTCGCGACCGTGGGCAGTGCCGCCTGGAGATTCGCCGCCGGCTGCGACAGCGCGGCGGAAAACGGCGAGGTGCCGGCGGCATTGGAACTCGCGATCGCCAGCGTGGAGGCGATCACCGCCGGCGCGCCGCTGCCCGCAAGGCCCGCCACGGCCGCCTGAATCTGCGTGAAGAATCCCGATGTGACGATCGCGTCCGGGTTCGGAACCGGCGGATTGAGGCTGTCCTGGCCGGCGAACACGTAGCGTCCGCCATCGGTGCTGTCGAGCAGCCCGGCGACCTGCTGCAGCGCCTGCCGCGCCGCCAGCGCGGTGCTGTCCACCTGCGACGGGTCGAGCCCGTTGAGGTTGGCGGCGTCCGCATAGAAGGTGCTGGCGATCGAACTGATCTGCGCCAGCGCCGTCTGCGCCACCTGCATCTGCCCGCTCGCGGCGTCGATGCCCTTGCTCCACGCGGTCTGTTCGGCGATCTGCGGCGCGAGCGAAAGCGACAGCGACGCTCCATTGCCGAGCCCCGCATAGCTCCCGGCCAGCAGGCCGCTTCCCGCCTGCTGCACCAGCGTGTCGAGATGCTGGCGGATGCTGGCGCTGTCATTGAGCAGCGCGCCGACGACACCCGCGCCGTAGCCGTCGAAGCCGGCGGCTCCGATGCCGCTCACGGCAGCACCGCCTGGTCAAGCTGCTGCCACATGGCCTGCGCGGCCGTCAGGACCTTGGCATTGGCGTCGTAGGCGTTCTGCAACTGGATCATGGTGGACATCTCGGCATCGATGCTGACTGCGCTGCCGGACGAGAGCCTGCCCTGCAACGCCTGCTGCACGCCCTGCTCGGAGGTCAATTGGCCGGTGGCGGCCGAACTGGTCGCCGCCTCCTGCGCCACCACCGCGCTCGCCTGCGCCGCGAGGTCGGCCGGCGCGGCGAAGCCGGCGGCGAGCGTGCCGGACGCGCCGAGACCGGTGACCGCGGGCGGCGGCTGCGCCACGCCCGGCTGGACCTGCGCGCCGAGTGCGAAGTCGAGCACGCGCGTGATCATGGTGTTGAAACCCGCCGGCCCGCCGGGCGGATTCGGCGTGAAGGCGGATGCGCCGCCCGCTGATCCAGCGACCGCATTGGTGCCGTCGCGCACCAGGGCGGGCGTGGCGAGCACCGCGGGATTCACCTGAATCTCCGACGCATAGCCGAGATAGCCCGCCTGCACCGGCACGCCGCCGCCGGCGGGCACCGCGCCGGAGGCGTCGGTGAACAACGTCAGCCCCTGGGCCGCGAAGCGCGACGAGAGCGTCTGCGCGAACTCGTCGATATTGGCTTGCAGCGTGGGCAGCGTACGGTCGCGCAGCGCGATCTGCGCGCCAAGCGACCCGCCCTGCAACTGCGCGGTCACGTCGTTGCCGCCGAGCGTGATCGCCGGCACGCCGCCGCCGGGCGCATAGCTGGCCGCCCCGATCGTCGCCGCGGTGGTCGCGAAGGCGGTGCCGTCGGTCGGCAGGACCAGCCCGCCATCAGCCAGCAGCACACTGCCGTCCGGCTGATTGAGCACCTGGACGGACAGCAGACCGCTTAACGTGGTCAGCGCCGCGTCCCGCTGGTTCCTCAGATCGGCGGTGCTTTGGCCCGATGCCTGCGCGGTGACGATCTGCCGGTCGAGGCCGCCGATCTGCGCCAGCGTGGTGTTCAGCGTCTGCACGCCGGCGACAATCGCGTCCTGCGCCGCCTGCCGCGCGCCCTGCACCGCATTGCCGACGGCGTTGATCTGGCCTGCAATGTTCTGCGCCGCGACGACGACGGCGCTCTGCTGGCTCGCGCTGCTCGGGTCGGCCTCAAGCGCCGTGAACTGGTTCTGCAATGCGCCGAGGCGACTGGCGAGGTCGGTGCCGCTGCCCGGCGCGCCCTGCACCGCGTCGATCTGCTGCAATGCGGTCGTCGTGGTCTGCAAGGATGCGACCGTCCCATTCTGCGCGAACACCCCCGATTGCAGCGTTGCGTCGATGCTGCGCCCGACCACGCCGTTGCGCGCGCCGAGCCCGACGCCGCCGGCGGTCACGCTCTGCTGGTCCAGCGATTCGACGCTGTAGGCCGGGGTGCCGGCGTTGGCCACGTTGTGGCCGAGCAGCGCGAACTGGGCGTTGATGTTGCCGATCTCGCTGCCGGCAATGGCGAAGCCGAGGCTCAGGCTCACGGTGTCACTGGATCATGCTGAGGGTCGCCTGCATCATCGTATCCGCCGTTGTGACCGTCTTGGCGTTGGCCGAGTAGGCCTGCTGGGCGATGATGAGCTGGCTGAACTCGCTGGCGATATCGACGTTGGACTGTTCCAGCGCGCTGGTCACCAGCGTGCCGGCGCCATTGTTGCCGGCGGCCTGCGCGGTGCCGGCCCCGGAGTCGATCGTCGCGGTGAAGTTGGCGTTGTTCTGCCGTTGCAGCGCATCGGGTGCCGGGAAGGTGGTCACCGGCACCTGCGCGATGGTGCGCGCCTGGCCATTGTCGTAGTTGACCACGACATCGCCGTTGCTCTGCATGCTGATGGAGGAGAACTGGCCCGGTGCCACGCCGTTCTGGCTGATGCCGCCGAGCGTGTAGCTCGACCCCGCGAACTGCGTCAGCCCGTTGGTGCCGCCGATGCTGCCGAGATCGAGCGCGATCGTCTGCGTGCCGCCGCCGCTGACCGGATAGACCGTATTCAGTGTCAGCGTGCCCTGCTGCCCCGCCGTCGATTGCGTCACACCGCCCTGCGTCACCGAGGCGAGCGTGCCGCCGGCGCCGAAGCTGAGCGTGCCGGTGCCGATGGTGTTGCCCTTGTCGTCGGTGACCGCGACCGTCCAGTTGTTGCTGCCCGCGCCGGCGGACGTGAAGGCGAGCGTGAGCTGGTGCGACTGCCCCTGCGCATCATAGACGCTGACATTGCTGGTGATCGGCACCTGCGCGCCGGCGCCGTTGACGCTGCCGCCCGGCGGCAGGTTGGCGGCGAGCGTCATCGTCGAGGTCGCGACCGGCGCGTAGACCTGCTGACTGACCTGGATGGGTTGCAGCGTCGTGGTATCGACCTGGCCGTTCGGCTGCACTGCCCAGCCGTTGAGATAGCCGCCGCTGTCGTTGACCAGATAGCCCGCGGCATTGAGCTGGAAGTTGCCGTCGCGCGTGTAGAACGGCTGCGGCGAAAATGTCGTCCCGCTGCCGCTCGTATCCGCCTGGCTGACGGTGAAGAAGCCCTGGCCGGAGATCGCCAGTGCCAGCGGGTTGCTGGTCTGGGTGATCGTGCCTTGCACGTTGTTGAGATATTGCGGCGTTGCCACCACCGATCCCGGCTCGTTGTTGGTCGCCGTGCTGGTGGTCAGGTAATCGAGGAAGCTCGTGTCCACCCGCTTGAAGCCGGTGGTCTGGCTGTTGGCGATGTTGTCGCTGATATTGCCGAACGACGCCGATTGCGCCGTCAGCCCGCTGATCGCCGTGTCCAGTGCGCCGAAGAGCGACATGCGCAACTCCGCTGTTGGTCTTGTCGCCGCACCGATCAGCAGGAAGCGTGCCAGTCGCGCACAGCACGGATAACCGTCCGCCGGCGCCGCGCGCGACCGGCACAAACTGCCCACCGTGGCGGCCGCGACCCGGCAGTACCTGCCGCCCGGACGCGCCGCGGCACCAGCGGCCGCGCCGTGGCGGCTGGCCCCGGCCTTGCGTGGGGACGGGCATGGCAGCGCACCCCGCCGTCCCGATGCCGTCCGCGCGGCTTTCCACCGCCGCGCCGCCGCACGCAGCGCCAGCCGCTCCGTCGGCGGCCGGCGAGGGACCTGCGGCGCGCCGGTTCGCGGCCGCGCTGGCGAGCACGCTGACCGCAACCGCCGAACCCCC
>JAKADX010000088.1 GCA_021818505.1 Pseudomonadota bacterium | reverse complement strand
GCCACGTGTGGCGTTGCTCTCCAGCGGGCGTGAGCTGCGAGGGGCCGGTGAGGAGCTCGCGGAGGGTCAGATCCACGATTCCAACCTGCCGATGTTGGCCGCGCTGCTCGCCGCCTGGGGCGCGGATGTACGTGCGTTGCCAGTGGCGGCGGACAGTACGCAGGCGATGCAGGCGGCGCTGGGTGGCGCGGCGGACTCCGATGCCGTGGTGACGACGGCGGGGATTTCCGTGGGCGACGAGGACCATGTGCGCGATGCGGTGCACGCGCTTGGCGGCACGCTCGCGGTGCTGCGGCTAGCG
Organism: Pseudomonadota bacterium; assembly: GCA_021818505.1. GTDB lineage: Bacteria > Pseudomonadota > Alphaproteobacteria > Acetobacterales > Acetobacteraceae > JAFKFJ01. The sequence goes on along the minus strand of JAKADX010000088.1, from coordinate 4,674 downwards.
GTGAAGCCGGGCAAGCCGCTGGCAGCCGGGCGACTGGGGCGCGCGGTCTTCCTTGGCCTGCCGGGCAATCCGCAGGCGGCACTGGCGGGCGCCGTGGGCTTCCTCCGTCCGTTGCTGGCACGGCTTTGCGACACGGCACCGCCGGCACCGTTACGGGCGCGGGCGGATTTCCGCTTGTCGCGCAAGCCGGGGCGGACCGAGTTCATTCCGGTTCGCCTCACCGAGCGTGCCGGAGTGCTATGGGCTTCGCGCGCGGGACCTGAGGGCTCGGGGAGGCTCGCACCCATGCTGCACGCCCACGGGCTCGCGATGCTCACGGCATCGCTTGGCGAGTTGCGGGAGGGAGATCTGCTCGATGTGCACTGCTTCCTGCCGGGCGGGATGACTTGACCAGCTTGGCGACGGGCGGCTGGGGCACGTTCGTCGTGGCCTATGCCGCTTTCCTGATCTCACATATGGTGCCGGCGCGCCCCGCGGTGCGCGCGCGCCTGGTCGCGACGCTGGGCGAGAGGGGCTATCTCGCCGGTTATGGCATCGTCGCGGTCTTGATTCTCGCCTGGCTCATCGTGGCCGCGGGACAGGCGCCATATGTTGCCCTGTGGCCCTATGCCGCGTGGCATGTGTGGCTCGCCGACGTGGCAATGCTGGCCGCGTGCGTGCTGGCGGCATTCGCGATCGGGGCGTCGAACCCGCTGTCAGTCGGCGGACGTGCCGGGAGGTTCGACCCGATGCGGCCAGGGGTAGCGGGCGCGGTGCGGCATCCGCTGCTGGCGGCCCTGGCGATCTGGGCGTTCGTACACGCGCTGGCCAACGGAGATCTCGCGCATCTGCTGCTGTTCGGTGGGTTCCTGCTGTTCGCCGTCCTGGGGATGCGGATCGTGGACCGGCGGCGGCGGCGGACGATGGGGGAGGCGGCGTGGCGGCGGATGGCGGCCCACACCTCCAATGTGCCGCTCGCGGCGCTGATTGCCGGGCGCTGGCGGCCACGTCCCGGGCCGCGCGATGGCATACGGTTGGCGCTCGGGGTCGGGCTTTGGCTGCTGCTGGTGGCAATACACCCGCTGGTAATCGGGGTCTCGCCACTACCGCTCGGGTGAGGTGCATCGACTGGCTGTCAATCGGCATCCAAAAAGGGCTCGGACGCACTTTTCATGGGGTCAGGCGTCGAGGGGGCCGACGACACGAACCTCAAGCAGATCGATCTTGCCCCAGCCATGGAGTGGGCCCCTGGGGCCGGACAGGATGGCGGATCTGGATTGACCGGGGTGCCGGGCTTTCGGAAGGATGGAAGGCCGTGGCGAAGCACCGATCCCACAGCGTCGCGTTCAAGCGGCAGGTCGCCCAGGAGTTTCTGAGCGGCGAGACCCTGCACGGGCTGGCGAAGCGACACGACCTGTCACGCAACCTGATCCGGATCTGGGTTGAGAGGTATGAGGCCGGAGCATTCGACGAGGATGCTGTGACGGCCGACCTCGTGGACGGCTACGAGGCACGGATCGCCGCACTGGAGCGGCTTGTCGGCAAGCAGGCGCTGGAACTCGAGTTTCTAAAGGGGGCGCAACGCTCCGGACGGTTGCCGAGAAGCGCGCCTACGTCCGTGATCGTCGGCCCTGCGGCATCTTCATCGCGCGGGGGTGCACGCTGATGGGAATCGCACGCTCGATCTATTACGCCGCGCCGACAGCGACGCTCGATGATATCGCGCTGCTCGCCGCGATCACCGCCATCTGCGACGAGTTCGAAGCCTATGGTTGGCGTCGCGTCCGCGCCGCCCTGCGCCAGCAGGGAGTGATCGCGAACCATAAGCGTATCCGACGACTGATGCGCGAGCATGGACTGCAACCGCAGCGACGGCGGCGCTTCGTCGCCACGACGGACAGCGATCACGACGGCCCGATCTTCCCTGACCGCGCAAAAGACCTCACGCTGAACGGCCGCGACCAGCTCTGGGTGGCTGACCTGACCTACGTCGTGATCCCGGGCGGTTTTGCTTACGTCGCGGTGATCCTGGACGCCTGGTCGCGTCGCGTCGTCGGCTACGCCATCGGTCGGTCCATCGACGCGCGGCTGGCGCTGGCTGCCCTGACGGCCGCGGTCGTGTTGCGACGACCGCTTGAATCCGCCTTGGCTGCTCTGGTCGCTGTGATGGATCACGCTGTCCGGACGGCGCTGCCCGATCGCCATCTCCAGCGCGGCGAGCACCAGCTCGGCGCGCAGGTGATTCGTAAGCGTCCGGTGAGTGCCGCGGTGGAGATGGTTGACGCGGCGGGTCAAGCTGCGAGGCGCTGATCGAGCCTGGGGCGGATGTCTGGCAGTTTCCAGGGCAGGAGTTCGGCGACGCGGTTCACGGGATGGTCGGCGATGCGTTCGATGACTCGGTGGAGGTAATCCTCGGGGTCGCGGCCATTCAGCTTGGCGGTTTCGATCAGGGAGTAGATGGCCGCGGCCCGCTCGCCGCCGGCGTCGGAGCCGGCGAAGGTCCAGTTGCGGCGGCCGATGGCGATCGGGCGCATGGCGCGCTCGGCGGCGGAGTTGTCGATGCACGCGCGCCCGTCGCGCAGCATCAGGGTCATCGCTTCCCATCGCGACAACGCATAGCGGATCGCCTTGGCCAGGTCGCTGCGCCCGGAGATGCGCGCAGCAGTTGCTTCGAGCCAGTCGTGCAACGCCGTCATCAGTGGCTTGCTGTGTTCCTCGCGGACGGCCAGGCGCTGATCCGGCGGGCGGCCGCGGATCGTATCCTCGATGCGGTAGAGGGCGGCGATCCGGTCCAGTGCCTCGCGCGCGAGCGGTGACTTCGTTGCCTCGTGCACATCCCAGAACTTGCGCCGCCCATGGGCCATGCAGGCCGCCTCGACGACATGGCCGTCGCCGTAGAGCCCAGCAAACCCGGCATACCCATCAGCCTGCAGAATGCCGCGGAACGTTCGCAGATGCTCGCGCGGATGCTCGCCCTTGCGATCCGGCGAGTAGCGGTAGAGCGCCGCCGGCGGGTCCGCGCCGGCGAACGGCCGATCATCGCGCACATAGGTCCACAGCCGCGCCGTGCGCGTGCGTCCCAACCCCGGCTCCAGCACCGGCACCACGGTATCGTCGGCGTGCACGCGCACTCCGGCCATGACGTGCCGCGCCAGGGCGTCGACCAGTGGACGCATCAACCGTGCGGTCTGTCCCACCATGTCGGCCAGGGTCGAGCGCGGCAGGTCGATATCCTCACGCGCGTAAATCTCGGCCTGGCGGTGCAGCGGCAGATGGTCGCAGTACTTGGCAACCAGCACGTGCGCGAGCAGCCCGGCGCCGGCTCGGCCACGGCGTATCGGCAAGGAGGGCGCCGGCGCCTGGGTGATCGTCTCGCAGCTGCGGCAGGACAGCTTCGGGCGGACATGGCGGATGACACGGAACGATCCCGGCACATAGTCCAGCACCTCGGTCACGGCCTCGTCGAGCCGGCGCAGCACCCCGCCGCAGGCGAGGCAGGCGCCGCTCGCTTCGTGGCACGGGGCCGCATGCTCGACGACATCGCGCGTGAGCGCTGCCGGCAGCGGACGGCGCGCCGGCCTCGGCACGTCGCTCGACGCCGCCGTCGGCACATCGGGGCCCTCTGCCGGCGTGGTCTCGGCCAGCAACTCGTCGATCTCGGCCAGCCTCAGCTCAAGCTGTTCGACCTGGTCGCGCAGCTTCTCCGACGACCGGCCGAACGCCACCCGCAACGCCCGTGCCAGCCGCGCCTTGAGCGTCTCGATCTCGTAACGCTGCTCGAGGATGCCGGCACGCGCCACCGCGAGTTCCTCGGCCTGCGCCGCCACCATCGCCCGCAAGGTGGCGACGTCGTCCGGCAACTCCGCAGGCGTGATCGGCATCGGCACAGACTCGGATACGCGCCCGCGTCGCGCCAAGCAAAACCGCAACGCCCTGGCTCAGCCCGCGACCTCCGGCTGCCAGGTGCGGGACGGCGCGCGCCAGTCAATGCCCTCGGTCAGCATCGACAGTTGCGCCGGCGTCAGCGACACCGCGCCCTCGCCGGTGACCGGCCACACGAAATGGCCGCGCTCCAGCCGCTTGGCGTAGAGCACCAGTCCCTGGCCGTCCCAGAACAGCAGCTTGATCAGGTGACCTCGACGGCCACGGAAGGCAAAGACCTGGCCGCTGAACGGGTCGCGGTTGAGTTGCTGTGCAACCACCGCCGCCAGACCGTCGAAACCGCGCCGCATGTCCGTCGCCCCGGCGACCAGCCAGATCCGCACTCCCGCCGGCGGCGCCATCATCCGCGTAGCGCCGTCATCACCCGCCGCAGCGCCGCCAGGCTTACCTCGCCGTCGACGCGCACCCGAACCCCGCCCCCCAGCTCGATCTCAATCAAACCCGCCGCTCGCACCTCGGGACCCGGACGAGCCGGCGCAGGTAGCGCTCCCGACGGTCGCCCTTCGCTCACCCGAACCGGAACCAGGCGCACCGCCGACGCCACGCCGACCTGCGGTGCCGCCATACGACGCCAGCGATACACCAGGCTCGTGCAGATGCCGTGCCGACGCGCCACGTCCGAAACCCGCGCCCCCGGCGCCATCGCTTCCGCCACCACCCGCGCGCGCAATGCCACATCATGCGCGCGCCGGCGCTCGCCCACGATCTCGATCCGCTGCATCGACGCCGCACCTGTGGCAGCCACTGTGGCTG
>JAKADX010000087.1 GCA_021818505.1 Pseudomonadota bacterium | reverse complement strand
TGCTGCCGCCCATCGTCGCGCCCGGCGCCGACCTGGCGGCGATCGACCCCGCGGCGGCCCGACACTTCGGACTTCCCGCCACGCTGCGCATCCACGCCGGCACCACCGATGCCAATGCCGCCTTCCTCGCCACCGGCGCGTGCCGTCCGGGGCAGGCCGTCACCAGCCTTGGCAGCACGCTGTCGCTCAAGCTGCTCTCGACGCGCCGCGTCGCCGCGCCGGCCTTCGGCGTCTACAGCCATCGCTGGGGCGATCTCTGGCTGGCAAGCGGCGCGAGCAATGCCGGGGGCGCCGTCCTGCGCGCACTGTTTTCCGATGCCGAGATCGAGGCGCTCAGCGCCCGCATCGACCCCGAGGCCGACAGCCCCCTCGACCTGTACCCGCTGCCGGGACGGGGCGAGCGCTTTCCCGTCAACGACCCCGAGATGGCGCCGCGACTTGCGCCGCGGCCCGCCGACGACGCCGCATTCCTGCACGGCTTGCTGCAGGGGCTCGCGCGCATCGAAGCCGCGGGGTACTCCCGTCTGGTGGAACTCGGCGCCACTCCGCCCACCGAGATCCTCAGCGCCGGCGGCGGAGCGCGCAATCCGGTCTACACCCGGCTGCGGGCGCGCGCCGTGGGCCTTCCCGTGCGGCAGGCCGCCACCACCGAAGCCTCCTACGGCGCCGCCTGCCTAGCCCTGAATGTCTCGGTAAAATGCGCCGGATGAACGCTCCCCAATACGACGCCCCATACCCCGCCGCCGGCACCAACCCGGCCTTGCGCTGGATGACCTTTCTTGCCGTGGTCATCCTCGGCCTCTTCTACGTGAAGTGGTTCCCCTACTACCAGCGCGCGTTTTTTGCCGCCGCCCACCATTCGATCGGGGCGTCGATCCTTACCGGATCCGCGGCAACCCCGCCCGCTCCCTCGCTGCACGCCGCACTCGACTATGCGCGAACCTACGGGAAGGCGATCTGGAAGGCCCTGGTGCTCGGCTTGCTGGTCGGCTCCGCGATCGAAGTCCTGATCCCCTCGCGATCGATCGCCCGTGCGCTCGGTGCGACGCGCTTCCGCAGCATCGCTACGGCAGGCCTGCTGGCGGTCCCGGGCATGATGTGCACCTGTTGCGCCGCACCCGTGGTCGCGGGACTGCGCGCACGTCGCGCCGCGCCGGGCGCGGCGATCGCCTTCTGGATCGGCAATCCGATGCTCAATCCGGCGACCCTGGTATTCATGGGCTTCGTACTCGGATGGCAGTGGAGCCTGCTGCGCATCGCGTTCGGCCTGCTGATGGTCTTCGGCGTCGGTCACCTCGTCAACCGGCTGGGCGACACCATGTCGGCGGCGCCCGCGGCGGCACCGGCGCCCGACGACGCAGGGTCGGCGGATCGCGGAACCGGCAACCTGCTCGTGCAATGGGGAAAGGCCGCTCTCCGGATGACCATCCGGCTGGTGCCGGAATACGCGGTGCTGGTCGTCCTGCTCGGCGCGGCCCGCGCCTGGCTCTTTCCCCACCTCGACCATGGAATCGGCAACGACCTGACGTGGATCCTGGCCTTCGCCGCCGCCGGTTCGCTGTTCGTGATCCCGACCGCGGGCGAAGTGCCGATCGTCCAGGCGATGCTGCTGCTCGGTGTCGGCGCCGGCCCGGCGGCGGCGCTGCTGGTCACCCTGCCGGCGATCAGCGCGCCCTCCATGGCCATGCTCGCGCGATCGTTTCCCGGCCGCGTGCTGGCGCTCGTCGCCGCCTCGGTTTTCGCGCTCGGGGTGCTGGCCAGCTTCGCGGCGTTGGCGCTCGGCTTCTGAGGAAGCAAGTCCCGGTCGAGCGCGCGACCGGGAACATTACGGCTGCAGTCCCGTCCAGCCGCCGCCGAGGTCGCCGATCAGCGCCACGGTGTCGAGCAGACGCTGTTGATGCACCGTAAGCGCGCTCTGCTCGTCGCCGAACTGGGTCGTCAATGCCAGCGCCACCGTGGTGTAGTCCACGGTTCCGGCCTCGAGTTCATGGAGTGCGATTTCCGAACCGCGTGTTGCGTCGCGCACGGCGATCGCCAAGGCATCGGCCTGGCGGGCCAGGATGCGCAGTCCGGCGAGATCGTTTTCGACGCTCTGCAGCGCGCCCAGCACGGTGTTGCGATAGTTGGCCACGGTCGCCTGATAGCCCGCGCGCGCCAGCGCAACCTCGGCGAGGTTCTGACCGCCGTTGAACACCAGCTCGCTGGCGTTTGCGCCGAGGGACCATGCCCGATTGCTCGCCTGGAGCAGCCCTGCCAGCGGCGACACGCCGTAGCTGCCCAGGAGCGTGACGGTCGGGTAATACGCCGCCGTGGCCACGCCGATCGCGGCATTGGCCGCCGCCATCTGCCGCTCCGCCGCCGCGACATCGGGGCGGCGCTGCAGCAGCGTCGACGGCAGGCCGGCGGCAACCGTGGGCAGGAACGGCAGGTTTCCGCCGTGCGCGATCGCAAGATCTTCCGGATTCTTCCCGACGAGAACCGCAATCGCGTGCGCATACTGGGCGCGCGCCACACCGAGCGCGATCAGGCTGGCGCGGGCATTGTCGAGCTGCGTCTGGGCGGCGACGACCTGCGACGGCGCCACGGTGCCCGCCAGGTCCTGCTCGGCGACCACCTGCAGGAACCGGCGATAGGCGACCACCGTCCGCTGGAGAAGATCGGTATCGGCATCGACGACCCGCAGGTCGATCACCGCCGTGGCCAGCGCGATCTGTTCGGACAGGGTCGCATTGGCGAGCAAGGCCTCGTCAGCCTGCGCCGTCGCCCGGCTCTCCTCGATCTGCCGGCGGATCTGGCCCCAGATGTCGGGCGTCCAGCTCACATTGCCAGCGGCGCCGCCCACGGTGCCGAGCTGACCCGGAACGCCGAAGGACGCCGGCGTGTTCTGCCGGGTCTGTTGCCCGGTTACCGTCAGGATCGGGAACAGCCCCGCCTGCGCGATCCGCAGATTGGCCAATGCCTGCTCATAGCTGGCGTAGCTCTGCCGCACCGTCTGGTTCGACACCACCACCAGCGGTTCGAGCGCATCCAGCAGTGGGTCGTGGAACGCACGCCACCAGCGTCCCTTCGCCTGCGTCGCCGCCGGTTGGGCACGCGTCCAGCCGGGTTGCTCCTTCCACGCTGGCGGCATGTCGACCGCCGGCCGACGATAGTCGGGCCCGACCATGCAACCGGCAAGCAGCATCGCGCAGGCGATCGGCAGCGCGCGCCGGGTCAGTGTCTTCATCATGATGCGCTTTCCTTCGAACGCCGATTCCACGGCAGGCCGGCGGCCCACCGCGCCAGGCGCGCCCGCGCCCGGTCGAGGAAGAGGTAGATCACCGGCGTCGTGTACAGGGTGAAGATCTGGCTGAACAGCAGACCGCCCACGACCGTGATGCCGAGCGGCTGGCGCAGCGAGGCGCCCTGGCCGATGCCGATCGCCATCGGCGTCGCGCCCAGAACCGCGGCCGCGGTGGTCATCACGATCGGCCGCAGGCGGATCACCGCCGCCTCGTGAATCGCGCTGCGGGCATCCATTCCGGCAGTGCGCTGCAGTTCGATCGCGACGTCGACCATCATGATGCCGTTCTTCTTGACGATGCCGATCAACAGGATGATGCCGATCATCGCGATGACCGAAAACGGCGTGTTGAAAACCAGCAGCGCCAGGGTCGCACCGATCCCCGCCGACGGCAGGGTCGAAAGAATCGTGATCGGGTGGATCGTGTTTTCGTACAGGATCCCGAGAACGAAGTACACGATCCCGAGCGCCGCCAGAATGAGCAGCGGCACGGTCAGCATGGATTGCTTGTATGCCCGCGCCGCACCGGCAAAGCCGCCGTGGATCGACAACGGCATGCGGATGGCGCGTTCCGCCTCCTCGATCGCCGCCGAGGCCGCGCTCAGCGAGCCGCCCTTGGGCAGATTGAACGAAATCGTTCCGGCGACCATGCCGTCCTGGTGGTTGACCTGGGTGGCCGTGTGGTCGTTCTTCCACGTCACGAGCGCCGGCAGCAGCACCATGGTTTCCGCCGCGGTACTGTCGGGGCTGCCGCTGGAGCTTCCGCCGCGGCCGTTGGAGATCGCGTTGATCAGCTGATTGGCTTCGGCATCGGCATTGCGCGCGTTGGTGGCCAGCGGGCTCCCGGCCGGTGCGGCGGCCGCCTGCCGCACGGGAACGCCGCTGATGGTATTGCTGTGCATCTGGGTCTGTTGCGGACCGCGCGGATTTCCCGCCGCCGTGCTCAGTTCGATGTGCTCCATTTCGTGCGGGAACCGCCAGTAGGGCGGCGCCACCTCCATCACGACGAAATACTGGTTGAGCGGATTGAAGATCGTCGAGACCGTACGCTGGCCGAAGGCGTCATACAGCGTATTGTCGATCTGGTTGGGATCGAATCCGTAGCGCTTGGTCTTGGCGCGGTTGATGTTGATGTACGTCTCCAGGCCGCGCTGCTGGAGGTCCGAATTGGCGTCGCGGATCGCATTCGGGTATTTCGAAAGCTCGGCGACGAGTCTGGGCGTCCACCGGTACAGGGCATCGCTATCGTCGCTCGTCAGCGTGTACTGATACTCCGCCGCCGATTCGCGGCCGCCGACGTGCAGGTCCTGCTGCGCCTGCAGATACAGTCGGGCGCCCGACACCGCATTGAGCCGCGGCCGCAGCCGGTCGACGACCTGCACCGCGCTCGCGTCGCGCTGCTCGATCGGCTTGAGGCCGATGTATACGTTGGCGGTATTCTGCGCGCCGCGCCCGCCGGTGAATCCGGCCACCGACTGCACCGCAGGATCGCTGCCGACGATGGACTGCAGCTGCGCCAGCTTTTTCCGCATCGCCGGAAACGAAATGCTCTGGTCGGCGATGATCTGGCCAATCAGGATTCCAGTGTCCTGCTCGGGGAAAAACGTCGTCGACAGCAGGCGCGCACCGAAGAAATTCCCCACGATCAGCAGTCCCAGCACGAACATCGTCCGCCCACCGTGATCGAGCACCGCATCGAGCGAGCGCGA
>JAKADX010000054.1 GCA_021818505.1 Pseudomonadota bacterium | reverse complement strand
CGTGTCACGGGGCGCGCTGGAGACCGCCGCCAGGACGGAGGGCGTGCGTGTCGAACCCCGCGCCAAGGACACGCGGGCGCGCATGATCACGCGCTTCAAGGACGGCACCTTCGTCTATCCGGGCGCGCTGTTCCGGCTGCCCCCGGAGGAGCTGGCCGCGGCGGCGAAGCGCCGGCACGGCCGCTCCGGCGCCGGCTGGGTCGGTCCCGCGACCGGCGAAGGCAGCGGAGACGACGATGCCGAGCCGGAGGTCGGCGACGAAGACGACGCCGGTTTCGAGCGCGAGGCCGCCTGATCCCGCAGCAGCGCCTGCCCCGGTCCTGGCGCCGGGGTAGGTGCGCCTTTCCCGAGGACACCGTCATGACCCAGCTTTCTCCCCATGGCGGAGCCCTGTCGCCGCCATCACCGCTCAGCCGGCAGGCGCCGACCCGAGCGTCGTCCGCGTGCCCGGCCACGCCGCACCCGTTCAATGGCCAGATGCTGCTGACCCTGCAGATTGCCTTCCGCCGCGAGCGTCTGGCTGCACTCGAGGCCGAGATGACCGCCGCCTGCGAGGCGGCGGCCCTGGGTGCGGGCTCGCCGACGCGCGCGACCTGCGACCGTGAACGCTGGAACCGAACGACCTGGCATCGCTACCTCGCCGCGGCCATGCGGCTGGAGGCGACCTACGGCCCGCGCCTGCGCCGCCTGCGCCGGGAAATCGGCCAGCTCGAACGGCTGAAGACACTGCTGACGGTGGCCTGACCGGTTCAAGGCCCTCCTGCCCTGCCTGTGCCGCGCGCAGCGGAAAGCACCCGCGGACGCCCGGGTCCCGCAGGCCCACGGGCCATCGACGGACATCAAGGCCGGCGAGGCGCTCTGGTCCTGCGCCGGCACGGGCGGGTCGGCGCGGTCGTGGCGATCCGTGCGCGTCCATCCGCCCGCCGTCCGGTATGGTGCCAACAGAGGCGGACCGGCGGAGCACAGCGATCCAGGGATACCCCGGGGCAGATCTGCAAGCCTGCCTTCTGGCCGTCCCACCAACCGCAGCGAACGGTGGTTCCCCGATCGCGCCAGCGGCCGTCAAACGTGTGGCAGCCAAAGCGAAGCGGTGCGGTATCGGCGGCATGACGTCGGGCAGGCAACCAGCCCATCGGTGCGACTGATCCGCCGCCCCGGGCGGGAAGCTGTGGGGCCGCGCGGTTCAGGGGGGATTGGCCATGGAGCTTCGATCCTTCCCTGCCTCACGGGGAGAGCCGGTGTGGCGTGTCGGGCGCCACCCCCTCGGATGCGTGCGGTTTGGGCCGGTCGGCGCTCGCTGCAAGCCCCGCTCCGCCTGCGGCGAAGCGCCTGCGGTTCGGACGGCACCGGGTCGCTGCGCTCCCGCACCACTGCCGTCCTCAGGGCCTTCCGCTCGCGCCTGTGCCCGGCCCCAGGAAACCGCACCCGAGGGGGCGGACGCCGGCACAACGCCGGCGGGACCTCCCGGGCAGAGCGAAAGGATCGACACCATGACCCGGAAATCCACCCAGACACCCGCGAAGACCAGCACCCCGCCCCGCAGCCGGTCGGACCGCCAGTCCATCACCTTCGAACGGGCTGCCCGCCTCGCCCCGCATCACGGCCTGGCCGACAACCTCGTCCGCACCTTCGGCCTTGATCCCGTCGACTACGACGGCATCCGCGACGCGACCGGGGAGCACATCGCCGCGACGGCCAAGGCGTTCGGGACGGCGCTGAACGAGAAGGCCCTGCAGATCCACCTGCAACGGATCACCGGCGCCTTCGTCAGCTCCGCCTTCGGGGCCGCGCAGTTCTACGGCACCAAGAAGTCGGCCGCGATGGAGCTCACCAGCAAGCTGCTCAACGACGACCGCGACGAGGACCGCGACGGTCCGGCCGGCTTCGAGAGCAAGGCCGAGCGCGCCCGCCTGTTCGCCGCCGAGATGGCCTTGCAGTCCTTCGCCCTGCTGGCCGCGGCCGAGGGTGCAATCGCCGCCTACGCCGACATTACCGGCGAGGATTGGAAGCCCTATGAGGCCCCGACACCGCCCGCTGCCAGCGTTTCTCGCAAGTCCGCCGCCGTCGAGATGGCCGCCTTCGAGATGGCGGCCTGACCAGCCGCCCGGGAGCGGAGCCAGTCGCGGTTCCGCCCCCGCCGGCGGGGCAACGCCAGCGGAGCGGGCCGCCGCATCGCTGCAGCCATTGCCACCATCGGTCGCTGTGCGGGCGTTCGGCCCGCAGCTTGAGGGCCTGCGAACAGCGGCCCGGGGCCACCGGCGCTGCCAAGCCCCGACCAAGCGCCTGCCTGTAGAGGAGACCGCCTACCAGCCCCAGCTATGGCGACCCTCTTGTTCAGATCGCTGTCGATCGGTTCCGAATCACTCAACGGTGCAGGCCGGTGGCACGATCCGTCCGGCGCATTTCCGGACGTTTCAATGCTCAAGGCCCCCTCCGGCGGCACCGAGGCGGGCGCTGTGCGTGCTGACCTGATCTGATCCGTACCGACATCATCGACCTGCGCCATCCGCGCCCGGCGTCGACGCGACGTCTCCCGCCCGGGTGCCGTCGTGACACCTTGATCCCTCCCGCCGCGGCTCGCCATCGTCTCCTCCCTGCCGGGGAGCGCCGCCGCCCGTCCGGCCTTTCGATGGGCGGATTTGGCCAGGAGGTGCGGGCTACGCCCCGATCGCCTGCCCGCAACGGCGCGAGCGGCGACTTTCTTCCCCTGGGCTGCGCCCATTCCTCGCGAGGCAAGAAAGTCTCGCCGCGCCGTCCTCCGCTGTGCTGCGGCCGCAAGCGGTGCGGGTCGATCGCCTCCCGGCCCCAGGACCGCCATCGAGGCCGCACGGGGCGGCCCCGAGAACCCAAGCGAAGGAGACTTTCCATGGCGATCATCGGCACCTTCACCAAGGACACGAACGGCTACACCGGGACGGTCCGCACGCTCAGCATCAACACCAAGGCACGGCTGGTCCCGACCGAGGGCGGCGGCGACAAGGCTCCCGACTTCCGGGTCTTCGCGCCGGGCTCAATCGAGCTGGGCGCCGCCTGGACCCGCAAGGCGAAGGAAACGGGGCGCGAATACCTCTCGATCAAGCTCGACGACCCGAGCTTCCCGCAGCCGATCTACGCGAGCCTGGTCGAGGCCGAGGCGGAGGGCAGCTACAACCTGATCTGGTCCCGTTGACCACCGCGGCGCCCCGCCCCACCGGGCGGGGCGCTTCGCGTGTACGCACGCGCCCGGCCGATGCCGAAGGTCAGCGGTGCTTCCTATCCCGCTCAGCCCCCGGATCGGCCGCTCCAGCGCGGACCACCGGGACCAAGCGGTGCCCAAAGGCACGGCCGGCAAGAATGTGAACGTGGAAATGGGGCACTTCCTGGCTGGCATCGAACCCAGCATTCGCAATAATGCGGTAGCCCGGGGCCTCGAGGCTCAGTTGGCGCGCCACAGTGCCCACCGTGCGGAAAAAGCCGGCGATCTCCTCGGCCTCCGCGCGTGCCGAGAAATCGGCAAACGACACATAGGCCCCGCGCGGGATGACCAGCACATGCACCGGCGCCTGCGGGTTGATGTCGTGAAACGCCAGCGCGAACGCATCCTCCATCACCTTCCGGCAAGGGAGCTCGCCACGCAGAATGCGGGCGAAGATGTTGCGATCATCGTAGGGCTCGAGCGCACTCACGGGCATACTTGTCTCCTTTCGCGCGGGCGCAGCGGTGCCCGCGCTATGCCGAGGCGATGGCCGCGAGGCGGGCCTCCGGTGCCGGTTCCCGGGCGGTGATGTAATCCCGCGTGAGCGGCACCGCATCGACGGAGCGGGCAAGCTGCAACTGGAACACCATCAGCCCGTCATGGCGGAAGCTCATCTCGCTGGCCGTCAGGTAGAACAGCCACATCCGGCAGAACCGGTCTCCGTATTTCGTGCGGATCACGTCAAGATTGGCGGTAAACCGCTCGCGCCAGTGCCGCAGGGTCTCGGCATAATGCAGGCGCAGGATCTCGATATCCGTCACCCACAGCCCGGCGCGCTCCACCGCGGGCAGTACCTCCGAGAGCGCCGGCACATAGCCGCCGGGGAAGATATATTTGCGGATCCATGCGCTGGTCACGCCGGGCCCATCCATGCGGCCGATGGAATGGATCACCGCGACGCCATCCTCCGTCAGCAGGCGGGCGATCTTGTCGAAGAACGCCTGATAGTACGGGGTGCCGACATGCTCGAACATGCCGACCGAGACGATCCGGTCGAACTGGCCGCGCAGCGCACGATAATCTTCCAACGCGAAGCCGACGCGGTGATCCAATTCCGCGATCTCGGCGCGCCGCCGCGCGACGGCGAGTTGTTCCGCCGATAGCGTGATCCCGGTGACCTGTCCCTGTCCCACCCGCGCGAGAGTCAGGGCTAGGCCGCCCCACCCGCAGCCGATATCCAGCACGCGCTGGCCGGGCCGCAGCAGCAGTTTCGCAGCAATATGCGCCTTCTTGGCCTCTTGTGCCTCTTCCAGCGAGATCTCCGGCGTCTCGAAATAGGCGCAGGAATACTGCTTGTCTGAATCGAGGAAGTTGAAATAGAGCACGTCCGAAAGATCGTAATGGGCCACGACGTTGCGTCGCGCCCGTTCCCCGGAATTGGCCTGCTGCAACCGATGCTGCAGCGCCCGCAAGCCGCGTGCCAGCAGGTTCCACCGCGGTGGTCCGCCGGAATTGCGCAGGCCGATCTCCAGCAGGTCCTCGAGCCGACCCTGCTCGATCGTCAAGGTTGCGTCCATATACGCCTGCCCGACATAGAGGTCCGGCCGGAACGCAATCTTCCAGGCGGTACGGTAATCCTTGAGACGCACGACCACGTCCAGACGTGGCGCATCCAGCGGGACCGCGCCAAAAACGCTGCGCCGTGGGCCGGGGCCAAGTACGGTCAGACGTCCGATCCTGATCCGTCGGGACAATATGCGTTCCAGCCATGTCCAGCCGCCGCGCGGCGCGTCAGGCGTCGCGGTCATCCTCACGCTCCCCATGTACGGTGTTTCCGGCGATGCCGATGCTGGCGTGGTCGAGCCACATCTCGATCAGGCGGTGCTGCAATGCCATCATCGAATCGATCCGGTGCGCCATCCATTCTCCGCTCACCGCCACCGCTTCGGCCGGCGTGGCGCAGGTCATCAGCCGTTGCCCCAGGTCCCTCTCCGCCCTGCGCATGCGGTCCATCTGCTCGACCCAGCCGCGCGCCGCTTCGTCGATGCGTCGCGCCACGTTGTTGCAGCGCATGGCGCTGGTCGCGGACGCGCCGCCCGGGATCGGCCGGGTGGATCGTTCGAAGTTCCTGACTGGCATGGCATTCCTCATAGCGCCTCGCATCGGCGCGCTTCCCCGGCCTGGCCGGCCCGCCGCAGGGCCGCGACGCGCCCGCCGGCGTGGCGGAGGTCGCGTAACGCGTCTTCGATCCGGGAGAATTCGGCGGCAATCGCGTCCAGCCTCGCCGCACCCGCTTCCGCCGCGTCCGCCGTGCGATCCTGGCGCTGCCGGGCCGCTGTCATCGCCGTCCGACAGGCTGCGATCGCCGCATCGAGTTCCGCGTCCAGCACCGCAGCGAACCCGCCCATTGCCGCGTCGAGGCCCTGGCGCAACGACCAGCGCAGCGCCTCGACGTTGCGCACGGTCAGCGCTCCCGCCTCGACGCGCAACCGACGCTGCGCGCGGCGCCGACGCATCCCGCCGGGCAGGCATCGTTCGATCCAGCCTATGGCGATGCCGGCCAGAGTCTCCGTCCGCCCATCGGTGCGCCAGGTGGCGAGAAGCGGCAGGTCCGAAAAGGCCGTCTCCGCCGAGGCCATGCCGGTAATTTTCATGGCACTCGCTGCGTTGCGCCGGACCGTCTCGATCAGCCGGGCGATCCGCTCCTGATGGCGGCGTAAGGCCTCCCCCATCGCGCCCTGAACCGCCGCGGTCGCCGCGGCCGCGCCGGGAGCAAGACACTGCGGCACTAGGGCTGCCAGGCGCTGCCGCGTGGCGATCATCTGCTCACCTGGGCGCGGCAGTTCCGCCACGGCACGGTCCAGTTGCCGGCCGATCTGCTCGCCCGCAACGACTGCCCGTTGCTCGATAAGCGCGTGCAACCGGGCGCGATCGCCGGCGATCCGGTCACCGGCGTCGGTCCGCTCGGCGGCGAGCGCGGCGATGCCGGCATCGAAAGCCGCGATCCGCTGCTCCAACTCGGCCGATGGCAGTCGGCAGGCGCACGCGGCGATTTCCGCATCCAGCCGCAGTACCGCCACCAGATCGGCCGCCTTGCCGGCGACCGCGGCGGCTAGCACGGCCGGCCCCTCGGTGGCGAGCAGCGCCAGCAATCCCTGTTCCAGCGTGGCCACCCCGCTTGCCGCCAGCGCTACCGGATCGCCCTGTTCGCGGGCACGCAGGGCCGTTCGAGCCGACACTGGAAAAATCTCCGTCTCGGCTGGCAGGCCCGCCTGCTCGGTGAGCACACGACGAAGAAACCGCAGCGTCTCCGCGCACTCCTCCGGTTCCTGCGTATCGACCTTGTTGAGCACCACGACGACGCGCGCCGCCGCCGCCCGGACCTGTGCCAAATAGGCAAGCTCCGCCTCGGTGATCGGCGGGTCGGGGGAAACGACGAACAGTGCCAGGTCGCACTCGGGCAGCGCCGCAAGGGCGGCCTCGGTGTTGTGCCGCAAGGTCGAACCGATGCCCGGCGTATCCAGCAGCACCACCCCGCGCGCGAGCAGCGGCGCCAGCAGCCGCGCCTCGACTTGCCGCAGGCCAAACAGGTTGGCCGGATTGCCCTCTTCTGTGACCAAGGTGGCAAGCCCGGCGCGCAGACCGTCCAAATCCGCCGACAAGCGCTCAATGTGCTTGCCGTCGAGAAATTCAAGCCGCAGCAGTGGAGGGCCGGCGCTCAGCACGGTGGTGATCGCGGTCAGCGGCACCACTCCCATCGGCAGCACCGGAATGCCGAGCAGGGCATTGAGCAGCGAGCTCTTGCCGCGCTTGAACTGCCCTACCACCGCGACCTGCAGCCGCGCGGCGGCAAGGCGGGCGGCCAGAGCTCGCAGGCGGTCGCGCGTGGCCGCCTGCGCGTCCGATGGCTCCGGCTGACAGGCGAACGCCTGCCCGATCAGGGCCGCAACCGCCTCCACCCGGGCGGGCATGCCCGCCTCCGCTGCCTCGGTCGTCATGGGTGCGACCGCGCGTCAGGCGGCGTCGCTACGCAGCGGCAACAGCTGGCGCAACCGGTCGAGCGCCCGGCTCGCGATCGCTGTATGGCGCGCAAGTCGCTCCCGTCGCGCCACCACGGCTTCAAGCCACGCGATGCGCACCGCATCGATCCGCGGTTCGGCCCGCTCGCCCCCGACGTCGCACAGGCGGTCGAGCAGATCGATCGCCTTGTTCCAGTACCAGGCCGCGGTGGCCAGCCGCGGCGCCGCCCGAGCACCGAGTGTCAGAAGGTCCGCGGTGGCGGTGGCGATCTCGATCTGGAACGCGGGCACGTCGAACGTGCCGTTCTCGGGAATGTCGAACGTGCCGTTCGCGCCACTGCCGGCGACAAGGCGGCCGAGCAGCACCCGCGCGGCCTCCCGGACCTCCCGGAGCCCGCCGAGCCACGCCGCGCCGGCCGGAACCGCGCCGAAATCCAACAGCACTCGCGGTACGATCTCATCCCTCACCGCAGCGGCGAGAACCCCCGCCCGCAGGGCATCGAGCCGATCCTGGGTGCCGACGATCCGCGGCGCGAACGGCTTCAGGCGCTGCCGGAAGCTCGCCGGCATGCGGTCGTTGATCGGGATCGCAAAGCGGCGAATCACCGGTGAGGCGGCGCCGGGGTTGTCGGAGTGCGGTTCGCCGGCCAGAAGCGCGACGAACGACATGATACAAAGCTTGCCGCGCCGCGGGTCGCCGATGCCCTTCACCAGCTCGACCCGTTGGTACAGCTGCTCCAATCGCAGATCCACCGTCATTGTGGTGCTCCATGGTTCGGTGACGTCGGGAGGGGAAGGCGCCCCGCGCGCGATAGGCAGGCGTGGCCGCGCGCGCCCGGCCGACGAACGGCGCGGGCGTGCCACAAGCCCCGAAACGGTGCCGCCCGCATGGCGCCGGCGGCCCGGCCTGGTATGGTCTGGAAAAGCCACGGCACGAGACCTCCCATCGCGTGGGCGCGACAGGGGTCATCAGCCTTGCGGCGGTTCACGGGGAACCCCATCCCCGGCGCGACGGCCCCCCACGGTGGTGCCAGATAACCGGCACTGGAGACGATCACGACGAGAGGAGAATAGGCACTGGCGAGACGGCCCGCAAGTGCCATCAGTACGGTACTTCGGGCGGTTGTCTCGCATCGCAACATCAGCGGGAGTCCGAGACAGACGGCGTATCATCGGGCAGAACGCCAAGCCGCGCGGCAAGGCGACCAAGCACGCGATGCCGCGCTTCCGTTTCCTTCGCGGTCGCGAGACGTTCGGCCTCCGTTAGCAGGCTCCGCGCGAGATCGGCGTGCCGCATCAGGCACGCTTCGATATCGTAGCAGACCGCGATATCGGCCCGGTCCAGCGCCGCGATCAGGCGACGCGCCACGGTGCGACGATCGGCCACGACCCCCGTGTCCAGCTGGAGGCACAGCGCCGCGGCGGAAATGCCGGGGTCGCCATCGTCGGCCAGACGTTCCAGCGCGCCGGCCGGGGCGGCGCCCGCATCCGCGTCGATGTCGCGCAGAACCGCCAGCGCCGCCCGTCGCCGCCGGCGGCTGGTATCGGTTTCGTGGTCGCGATCGGGCGCCGGATCGGCGGCGGCACGCCATAACGCGGGGATCGCGACGACGCCCAGGCTGTGCAAGCCCTGGATGGCAGATGGCCAGGCCACATCGTCGCCCAGCGCCCGGATCAGGCAGGGCAGCGCGGCGATCCGTCCATGCGCGCCCAACCACTCGATCGCGCCGGGCAGCAGCCTTGTCTCGGCAAGCCGCAGCAGCAGCACGGGCAGGCGCGGATCCGGGCAACGCAACAGGGCGCGCGCCGTGCAGTCCATGACCGCTTCCGTCCCGACGCGGGCCACCGGGTCGGCGATCTCATGGGGCGCGGACAGAAATTCGATCAGCACGTCCTCCGCTCCCAGCGCGGCGAGCGCCTCCACGGCGGCGCAGCGGGGCGTGAACAGGCCACTCGGCTCGCGCGCAAACAGGATACTCCGCAACGCCGGGATAGCGATCGGGCCGCAGGCGATCGCTTCGAGCACGCCACGATCGGTGCGCGCGAGCGCGCGTAGATCAGCGAGCGCCCGATCCAGGGCGCAGCCCTCAGCACGTCGGTCCGGCGGCATCGGGTGCGGCGCCGTCGGAACCGGCGAGGTGACCGAATTCGCGGAGAACCGCGAGGTACAGTTGATGCTTGAAGCCCACGATCAGGTTCGGCACCGAGCTCCCCGGCGCCCAGCGCCAGTCCGAGAACTCGGGATGTGCCGTCGCAAGATCGATCTCGGCATCTCGGCCGCGAAAGCGCATGGCGAACCATTTCTGCTGCTGCCCGCGCCAGCGCCCGCCCCAAGCCCGACCGATCAGATGTGCCGGCAGTTCGTAGCGCATCCAACCGCGGCTTTCAGCGATCACGTCGGCCTTGTCGGTGCCGATCTCCTCGCGCAACTCGCGCAGCGCGGCATCCAGCGGCGCCTCCCCTGGCTCGATCCCGCCCTGCGGCATCTGCCAGCCGTCCTGCGTGCGATCTAGGCGGCGGGCGACGAAGACCTCGCCGCGATCGTTGAACAGCGCGATGCCGACCGCGGGGCGATAGGAACCGGCGGGGTCGGGCGCCAGGCTGACCGCGACCTCGGCCGTGCCGAGCACGACCTGACGCAGGGCGAGGCGGCGTCCGGCGGTCTCCCGCAACTGGTCTCGCAGGTTGTGGGGATCGACCCGATCCGCCATCATCACCAAGCGGACCAGTGGATCGGCAAGCAACCGCTCGATCGGGTCGCTCGGCGGCGATGTCCTTGCGTCGTCGGTCATCGACCTGCCCCCCCACGGGCGCGCAGGCGCGCCCGATCACAGTGACAGGGGTCATCAGCCGAACGGCGGTTACACGGGGAACCCCATCCCCTTTCGCAGACAATTATACGCTAGCCCATCCGTTCCGCGGTCGTCAATCGCGGAGTCGTCGGCGCCGGCCGGCGCACGTTCGCTCATGCAGCGGCATTCCGGTCCGACGCGGCGGCTGTCGTCTGATCCGGCATGGCCGCGAGGGGGTGGTAGAGCGCAAGCAACTGCTGGCGCGAAATCCACAGCCCATACCGGTCCCGCCGCAGCGTCTTGCCGCGCAGGCTGAGTGGATTGCAGGCAAGGGTCAGTCCGAACACCAGGAGGTCCCCGCCTAGGTCGCGGCGCGGGCGGCCGGGGCCGATCGACGGCATCCGCGGGGCTGAAAACCCGTAGTGGAACGCGATGCGGGCCAGTTTGGGCCCGCGTCCGCGCGTAACGAACGTGGTCTCCGCCCGCAATGCACGGACGTGGACCAACGCCGGATCGGTCGCCATCTCCGCGGCCAGCAGACGGAGTGAACGCTCGAATGCTGCGCGGAATTGGATCGCCCAGGCGAGACCGAAGCGCCCGCCGTGATAGCGCGGGAGTTGTTCGTTCCAGAGATGCAGGTCCAGCATCGGATCGCCCTGCGCGAGGCCGATGCCATCCGCCAAACGTACCGTGGTGGGTGCCGCGCCAGGCGCGATGCGCAGCAGACAGGCGGGATCGTCGGTGAACTCGCGTACGCCGTACCAGCGGCGCAACAGCCTGTCCACCGCGAGGATCGCCCAACGCAGCAGGCGATGGCCGAACAATCCCGCGGCACTCACGGTGGGTAACATCGCAGGGCGCGCCTGAAGCGATCCCTGTGCAATCAGCCAAGCCGCCTGCATCGCGCGTCTCCACGCCCGTTGCAGGGGTCATCAGCCTCTTGGCGGTTACACGGGGAACCCCATCCCCGAAGGTATATTTCGGGCTTTTTGCGGCTGGTCAAGCCCTGGGCGTGCCGCCTTGTGAGGCTGGATCAATCAGCCTATGTTCACGCCGCAGTTTGGTGGTGGGGTCCACCGTAACCGCCCGGCATCGGGCCGATGACTCCTACAGCGACTTTTGTCGGTAGTAGGAGCCGTGCGTGACCGAACTCCCTCACCTTCCGGGCGAGCCGTCGGCGGCATCCCTGCCGTGCGCCGAAGTCGAGATCGCGGCCGAGAGGTCAGGCTTGCGCGTGTCGCTGGTGGCATCCTTCGCCGGGATCGTGCTCGCGCTGGCTGGCACCTGGCCTTCGGCTCCAGCATCCTCCGCCATGCCCGGCCGCGGCCTGCTGCTTGATGTCTCGCCCTTCGTGCTCGCCCTGGTTGCGCTGGCCGGGCTGGCGCTCGCCGCCGGGCTGCTGAGCACGCTGGTGCCGCAGCGACGACGGCAAGACCCCGACGCCCCGGTACCGCACCGCGCGCCCCTACCGCCGATCGGCGCCCTGCCGTTGTTCGCCGCGATCGTTCCGTTATTGCTCGGCGCCGCGGCTGTTCTTTGGCTGCTGCTGCGGGTTCGCACCTTGCACTATGCGGGGCAGATCCTGCGCATGCGGCCGGCGCCGGCGCTGCCGGGGGGCGTGAGCCTGCACACGGCGTCCGCGGTGCCGTTATCCGTCCCGCTGGGCGGATGGGGACTGACTCTGGCGCTGGCTTCCCTCGCGCTCGGCGTGCTCGGCTTCGCGCTCTGGCTATTGCGGGAGAATCTGTTCTGGCTGCTCCTGCCACCTCCGCGCCGACGCCGCCGTGCGGCGCGGCTGGCGGCGGCACTGTCGCAGGCGGCCGATCGCGGCCTGGAGGAGTTGCGGATCGGCAGCGACCCGCGCCAGGCGGTGATCGCCTGCTATCGTGGCTTTGAACGCGCGGTCGCGGATCGCGTCCACCGCCGCGCCCCGTGGCAGACACCGCGCGAATATGTTGGCGACGCACTGCGCGCGCTCAGCCTGCCGCGCGCGGCCGCGGCAGTCCTGCTCGGCCTGTTCGAGCGCGCGCGGTTCAGCGACGAGCCAGTGACCGAGGACGATCGGCAGGTGGCCCTGCAGGTGCTCGGCCGCATCCGCGCCGCGCTGGGCGCGGGAGGCGACGATGCCGCCGCCCGATAGTGCGCTGACCTGGCGGACCTGGTTCGGCTTTGCCGTTGCCGCGGCGCTGATCGCGGCGGCGGCCACGCCGCTCGCGTTGTGGGTCGGACCCGCGCACCGGGCGATCGTCGAACGCGCCGCCGCGGCGCTGCTGGCCGCCATCGTCCTGCCGCGACTGGTTCGCGCGATGCGCGGTGCGGCCGGGCTCGATGCAGATCCGACGGCGGAGTTCCTCCCGCGCGACGTTCGGCCCGCTGCCGACCCGGACCCGGGCTTCGCACGCCTCGCCGGCGAGCTGCACGCGGCGTTGGCCCGCTCGAACCGAGTCGGACCCTCGTTATGGACCCGGCTCCGTGCGATCGCCGCGCGGCGCGGGATCGACACGCCCGCACCGGCCGCAGGCGACGCACGCACAGCGCTCATGCGCCTGATCACAACGATCGAGGACGCGCCGTGACCGGCCCCGATTTCGCCGCCCGCACCAGCGCGGTGCTCGACGCACTCGGGCGCGCCGTCATCGGCAAGCCGGACTTGCTGCGCCTGATCCTCGCCGCGGTGCTGGCCAACGGGCATGTGCTCCTGGAGGACGTTCCGGGCGTGGCGAAGACCACCCTGGCCCGCGCACTCGGCACCGCGCTCGGCCTCGGGTTCCGGCGGGTGCAGTTCACGCCGGACCTGTTGCCGGCCGATCTCACAGGAAGTTTCATCTACGACCAACAGCTGGGGCGCTTCTCCTTCCGCCCGGGACCGGTGTTCACCCGCCTGTTGCTCGCCGACGAGATCAATCGTGCCGCGCCGAAGACGCAGTCCGCGCTGCTCGAAGCCATGCAGGAGCGCCAGGTCACGGTGGACGGCGAGAGCTTTCTGTTGGAACGCCCGTTCCTGGTGATCGCCACGCAGAACCCGATCGAGCTCGAGGGCACCTACGCGCTCCCGGAAGCCGAGCTCGACCGGTTCCTGGTCCGCCTCGGCCTCGGCTATCCGTCGGAGGCGGACGAGCTGCGGCTGTTGCGCGCCCGGCGGGAGCGGCGGGCGGAGGCGGTGGCGGTCCCGACCGTGCTCGATCCCGCGTCCGTCATCGAGATGCAGGCGGCGGTGGAGGACGTGTTCGTCGAGCCGTCGGTGGAACGTTACATCGTGACCCTGGTGCGCGCCACCCGCGAGGACCCGAGACTCGCGCTAGGCGCCTCGCCGCGCGCCGCGCTGGCGCTGATGCAGATGGCCCGCGCCGTCGCCGCGCTCGACGGGCGGGGGTTCGTCACTCCCGACGACGTGAAGCGCGTCGCGGTGCCCACCCTCGCGCACCGACTCGTGATGCAGCCCGAGAACTGGGGCGGGCGGATCACTGCGCGCGGGGTGGTCGAGACGATCCTGAACCGGACCGCCACGCCGGCGGTGGCGGCGCGATGAACTTCCGCCCTACCCCACTCGCGCATGCGCTGACCGTGGCTCTGGCCTGGGCCGTGTTCCTGGGCATCGCGCTCGGCCGTCCGGAACCCTTCCTGCTCGCGGTGCCCTTCATCGCGGCGTTGCTGCATGGCGCGGCGTCGCGCCCGCACAGCGCGGTGCAGGCGACCGTTTCGGTCGATCGGCAGCAGGCCGCGGAGGGCGAGACGCTCGTACGCGTGATTGCGGCTCAGATCATCGCTCCGGCGGGGCCGGTGCAGGTGCTGGCGGTCCCGCCGCCATTGCTCCGCTGGCGGGACCCGCTCCCCGCGCTGGTCCTGCCGCCGCCCGACGGTGCGCTCGTCTGGCACCAGCATCTGACCTGTGCTGGCAGCGGCGTGTTCGAACTCGGCCGCCTCGGGTTTCGCGTCTGGGACCGCACCGGTCTCTGGGTCGGCGAACAGGTAGTCACGCAACCGGCCGGCGTGACCGTGTTGCCGCGCGCGTTGCCGGTGCGTCACCCGCCGCTGCCGCGCCGCACCGGACCGCTGCTCGGCGCGCATCCCTCGCCGGTCACCGGCGACGGCCTGGCCTTCGCCGAAGTCGGCCGCTTCCTGCCCGGCGACCGGCCGCGGTCGATAAACTGGCCGGTCTCGTTGCGTCGGCAGAGTCTTTACGCCAACCGTTTCCACCCCGACCGGCAAGCCGATGTCGTGCTGCTGATCGATACCTTCGCCGTGATCGGCGAGCGGCCGGACTCCAGTCTCGATCACGTGCTGCGCGCTGCCGCCGGCCTCGCCGCCGCCTGCCTCGCGCGGCATGACCGGGTCGGCGTGGTCGAATATGGCGGGATCGTCCGCAGTGTCCGGCTCAGCTCCGGTCCGCTGCATGCAAGGCGACTGCTGGCCGCGCTCGCCCGCGCCGCGCCGATCCGCACCGAACTGCTGCAGGACTTGCGCCGCCTGCCCGAGGCGGTGCTGCCGCGGCGGGCCATGGTCGTCGCCCTGACGCCGCTCGCCGATGCGCGGGTCGCGCGCGCCCTCGCCGGGTTGGCGGAACGCGGGCAGGACGTGGTGGCGCTGGTGCTCGATACCGAACGGCTTTCCCTGCGGTTGCTGCGGCGCGCCGTAAGAGGGGCAAAACCCCGGGCGTAGGGTTCACGCTGGGTGGCCGCGACAGCGGATGAGGTCTGGCAGGTTCGGAACGATCGTCCGGCTGGGGAGGCTGAGCCGGCTGCCGAGATAGTCCCAGAAGGCGATGCCGAGCTTGGTGCAGGTTTTGGCCAGGCCGAGGAAGGCATCGCGGCAGTCGCGACCGGCATCGCTGCGGGTGCCCCCACTGACCTTGCGCTTGGTCACATAGGCGCGGATGTCGCGCTCCGATCCGTTGGTGTGCAGAGGGATCTCGGGATGGTCGAGCACGGCCAGCAGTTTGTTCTTGTTGGCGTGCAGCCGCTTGAGCAGGCGATCGAGCGTGACGAATCCGGTGCGGCGGCGGAAGATACGATCGAAGCGGGCGCGTAACCGGCTGCGGCGGCGTGGTGTCGGGTTGGCGCGGTAGGCTTTCAGCGCGGCGTAGAACGTCCAGATGAGCGCGCGGACCTGCTGTTGTGCGGCACGCTGGGGCTCGGTGAAGCTGTCGATCTTGTGCACCAGCCGCTCGGCGTGGACCCAGCACAGCGCGTGGGTGCCGACTGCAAACTGGCCGGCGTCGTCGCTGACGATGACTGTCTCGCGCAGCAGGCCATGCGCCTGGATACTGCCCCAGAGCGCGCCTTCGGTGGCGATCCGCACCGGGTCCGGGGTGGTGGTGAGCCTGGTGATGTCGAGCCGTTCAAGATGCGCCTGCCACGCCGCTGGGTCGGCGAACCGCGTCTTCGCATCGGAGGCCAGGGCGGCGACCGCCGGCCCGGCCAACGCGCGGCTGCGCATATAGGCCAGCGCTGCATCGTTGACCACGTAATCGGTATGGCCGGCGCGCAGCAGATCGAGGAAGTTCAAGCGGCTCTTGCTGCCGGTCGTGCCGAACCAAGTGAAGCTGTCGTTGCCGACCTGCGTGCAGAATCCGTTGCGGGCTTTGTGCCGCGCGCCGGTGTCGTCCACGGTAACCCAGTCGGCGGTTTCCAGGCCGGCGCGCAGCACGTCGCGGGCTTCGCCGCGGAACGCATCTTGCCGGGCGATCAGCAGGCGCATCACCTGCCGCTTGGAGATGCCGGTGCCGATCGCCTGCAACTGCGCCACCAGCCGTGGCACGGTGACCTGGCCCTGGTGGTATTGTGCCAGCACGAAGCGACGCAACTCCGGCCCGAAATGGCCGTTGATGCCGGGCGGCAGCGGAGCCAGCACCGTCTGCCCGTCCGGGGTGAGCCAGCGCTCGCGCCGATAGCGGATGACCCGGGCACGCAGCACCAAGTCCTGCACCACGAAATCCTCGTAGCCCTTGAAGCGGGACCCGGCCGGTGGAGCGGCTTTGAGTAGCTGCTCTTCGACGCCGACCCGTGGCTGCATCTTGCCGCGACCGCGCCGGCGGGCAGACCGCCCCGTGGGCTTGGGCGTGGTCCCGTTCTCCATGCCGCTCGGCTTGATCCGCGGGCGCCCCGGCTGGCCCTTCAGCCGCGCGATCTCCTCGCGCAACGCCGCTATCTGGTGCTTCTGCTCGGCAGTCTCGGCCAGCAACGCCAGCACCAGCTCGCGCAGCGCGGAAGGCGATAGGTCAGCAATGTCAGCCGGGGCAACCACATGGAGCTTGAATCGTACCGCACCGCGTCGGGGGAAGCAAAAAATGCACCCACGCCCGGGGTTTTGCCCCTCTTACGGCGCGCCGAACGCCGGCCGCTGGTCCGCCGGCTATGGGCGATTGAGCGGGATGAGCAGCTTCGCGCGCTGCGCGGCCAGGGGATCCGGGCGGTGTCCTGGTCTCCGGACCGGCCATTGGAAGCGGCGCTCGGCGCGCTGCGCCTGCCGGACTTCGGGAGGGCGGCGACATGGCCCGGCTGACCGTGCCCGTGCTCGCCGCGGCGGCGGCGCTGGCGGTGGCCCTGCTGCCGCTGGCGATCCGCCCCGGGCCGTGGCTCGGCCTCGCCGGCGCCGCCGCCGGGGGGCTGTGTCTGGCCGGGGTCATGCTCGCCTCGCTCGGTACTGCGCTGGCGGGGGCTCTCCTGGCCGAGGCGACCTGCGCCGCCGCCGCCGTCCTAGTGCCGGCAGGCGGCGCGGCCGGCGCGAGCTTCGGCATGGGCGCGGCGTTGCTCGTCGTTCTGGTTCTGGCCCAGCATCGCGCCCGGGCCGGCGGCACGCCGACTGCGCCGGCGGTGCTGCGCGCCGACCTCGCCGCGCTGGCGCGGACCCTGGTGCTCGCCGGGGTGGCGGGGGGGATCGCCCTGATGGTGGCGGCGCCGCTCGCCGCGCCGCTGGCCCCGTTCCGCCCGGTGCTCGCGGTCGGCGGCGGGCTGCTGGCGGTGGCCGCCGCGGTGCGGGCGATTGCCGCCCCGGACCGCGATGTGTCGGACCTAACCGAAAGGGTCCCGCCGATACCCCCGCCCACGACCGCCCGTCCCCCCACCACCTCGGGAGCCTGACGCCCTGGACAGCATGCGGCCCGAAGCGATGTCCTTGCACGCCCCCGAAGCCGCCCGGCTGCTCGCCAACGTCGCTCGCGTCGTGGTCGGCAAGCACGTGGTGGTGGAACGTTACATCATGACCTTGGTGCGCGCCACCCGCGAGGACCCGCGCGGACCCGAGAGTCGCGCTCGGTGCCTCGCCGCGCGCGGCGCTGGCTCTGATGCAGATGGCCCGCGCCGTCGCCGCGCTCGACGAGCTGGGTTTCGTCACTTCCGACGACGTGAAGCGCGTCGCGATGCCTACACTGGTGCACCGGCCCGTCCTGCAGCCGGAGAATTGGGACGGGCGGATCACTACGCGCGGGGTGGTCGAGACGATCCTGAACCGGACCGCCACGCCGGCGGTGGCGGCGCCCTGAACTTCCGCCCCACCCCGCTCGCGCATGCGCTGACCTTGGCTCTGGCCTGGGCCGTGTTCCTGAGCATTGCGCTCGGCGGTCGGCTGGCGCTCGATACCGAACAGCTCTCCCTGCCGATGCCGCTGCTGCGGCGCGCCGAACGCTGGGCCGTGGCCCGCACGGTCGATGCGATCACCAGCCGACTGCCGCTGAGGCCATGCCTGCGCGCCTGCTTGCGCTGGAGTGCGCCCATTTTGGGATCGAGAACCGCGTGCACTATGTGCGCGGTGTCCCCTGGGGAGAGGATCAGGCACGAATCCGCCTCGGCGCAGCACTCCAGGGGCTCACCGCCCTGCGCAGCACCGCGCTCACCCTCATTCGATGTCGCGGGTTCACCCCAGCCGAAGCGTTCGACCACTTCTTCGCATACCGGCACAGAGCCATCAAAGCAGTCCACCAGGGCAGAACCGAATGACTCTGCTCAGCGCCCCGATCGCCCTTGCCACTTCTTCGCGGCAAGCCGATCCTCGCTCGCATGGGCACGTCGTTCGCAGTCCTGGTTGACCTCGCGGGCGCGGTCGCCCTGCTGCTGTGGGGCGTGCGCATGGTGCAGACTGGCATCGAGCGCGCCTTCGGCCCCGACCTGCGCCGCTTCCTGCATGGCGCGCTGCGCCAGCGGCTGGCCGGCTTCGCAGCCGGCATCGGCATCACCGCGGTCTTGCAGAGCAGCACCGCCACCGGGCTGATGGTCAGTGGCTTCGCCGCCGCCGGCGCAATCGGCACCGAGTCGGCGCTGGCGGTGATGCTGGGGGCGAATGTCGGCACCACGCTGATCGTCCAGGCGCTGTCTTTCGACATCGCGCGGGCGAGCCCGGCGCTGCTGCTGGCGGGGCTGCTCCTGTTCCGCCGCGGCGGGGAGAGCCGGTGGCGCGACCTGGGCCGGGTCGCAATCGGCCTCGGCCTGCTGCTGCTGGCCTTGCACCAGCTCGAAACCCAGGTTGCCGCGGTGGCGCCGCTGCGCGGAGTTGGGCCAATGCTGCGGGTGATCGCCACGCAGCCGCTGCTGGATGTCGCGCTGGCCGCCGGGCTCGCTTGGTCGGCGCATTCCTCGGTCGCGGTGGTGCTGGCGGTGATGTCCTTCGCCGCGCGCGGCGTGCTGCCGCCGGAAGCGGCCTTCGCGATGGTGCTCGGTGCCAATCTAGGCACCGCTATCAATCCGGTGCTGGAATCGGGCCGCCGGGACGATCCGGCGGCCCGGCGGGTGCCGATCGGCAACCTGCTCACCCGGGTCGCTGGCGTCGCGGTGGGGCTGGCGATGCTGGGGCGGCTGGCGCCGGTGCTGGCGCGGCTGGTGCCCGATCCGGCGCGCGCGGTGGCCGATGTCCATACCGGGTTCAACCTAGTGCTGGCGGCCCTGTTCCTCCCCGCGCTCGGTCCCTATGCGGCGGTGCTGCGGCGGCTATTACCAGCACGCGCGGCGGCAATGGATCCGGGCCGGCCGCGCTACCTCGACCCAGCGGCACTGGAGCGGCCGACGCTGGCGCTGGCGGCGGCGGGACGGGAGGCATTGCGCATGGCCGACGCGCTCGAACACATGCTGATCGAGGCCGCCACCGCGCTCGCCGGCACCGATCGCCGCCGGCTCGCCCTGGTGCAGCAGCAGGACGACGTGCTGGACCGTCTGCACGCGGCGATCCGCGGCTTTCTCTCCGCGCTCGACCCGGACGCACTGGGGCCCGCGGATCGTCGGCGCTTGTCGCAGACCATTGTGTTTGTTGCCAATCTGGAAGCGGCCGGCGATGCGGTCGATCGCGGCGTGCTGGGCCAGGTGGTGCGGCGGCTGAAGCGTGGCCTGCCGCTGGCGGAGGCCGAGCGGGCGGCGGCGGCGCGGCTGCTGCGCCGCCTGGCCGGCACCACCAGGACCGCTGCGTCGGTATTCCTGACCGCCGACGCTGCCGCCGCGCGCGAACTGGCGGCCGAAAAAGGCGCCTTCCGGGCGCTGGAGGCCGTGGTCACCGCGGACCCCGCGGCGGTGGGTGTGGAACCGGTGACGCCGGACCTGTTGCGCGCGCTCAAGCAGGTGAACAGCTATCTGGTGGCCGCCGCCGCCTGGCCGGTGCTGGAGGCGGAGGGCGAACTCCTGGAGAGCCGGCTGCGCACCCCACCCTAACACGCGTGGCGTTCAGGCCGTGAATCGGCGCCGAAGTGGGGATCTACTCACCCGTCCATAATATAGGCTACACTCGGACCCATAAAGAACGAGCGGACCAATCCCGGAGATCGCTTGAGGGCGGCGAGTTGCGCGTCGATCTTTTCACGCAGCGGTTCACCTTTGCGCAGCGGCGCACGGGCGACCCCGGTGCGCTTCACATGGCTCCAGACCAGTTCGTCCGGGTTCAGTTCCGGTGCATATCCGGGAAGAAAATGCCGCGTCAGTCGCCCCGCGGTCGAAGCAACGTACTCCCGCACCTGCATCGTCTTGTGCGCAGGCAGGCCATAGACCACCAGATGCACCGGCTTCGCCCGTTTATGCATCATCCTCCGCCGCAACTGCACGAACAGGTCCGCCGTCAGCCCACCTTCATAGGTGCAGTACCAGAAGGCTCCCTTGGCATTCACCACCGAGGCGGCGCTGATCGATTGCGATTGTCCGGGTCGCTCGACCACCGGCGTCCGACCCCTGACACCCCAGGTCCGGCCACGCACCGCATCGGCGCGAAAGGCCGATTCATCCCAGAAGAACACCTCTCCTCCGACTGCTTCCGCCTGGCGAGCGATCGCTGGATAGCGCTCCCGCCGCCAGGCCTCGATCGCGGCCGGATCACGCTGATACGCGCGTTGCAATGGTTTCTGCGGGGTCAGGTCAAGGCGCGCCAGCAGCGCACCGACCGCGGTCAACCCCAGACGGACGCCGTATCTTTGCGCGATCAGTTCCGCAATCACGCCGCGCGTCCAAAGACCGAAATCCAGGCCGTACTGCCGCGGGTCCTTGCCGTTGACCCAGCGAAATACCTGCCGTTCCTGCCGTCCCGTCAGGCGACGCGGGCGTCCGGTAGCCGGACTGGATCGCAGCGCCCGCAGGCCGCCACCCGGGCCGGACGCCAAGCACAGCCATTTGTAAATCGTCGTGCGGCAGAAGCCGTAGGAGGCAATGACCGCGGCTGGAGGCTCCCCCTCCCGGACTCGCTCCACCGCCATTAGGCGGACGCTTTCCAGCGTTCGGTGATCGAAACCGCGCCCGTCACGCTTCATGCTGCAGCATGCGATCAGCGGAACCAAATGTCGGGCCGATTGTCGCCTTATTTATAGACTGGTGAGTAACTCAATTTCGGTGCAGGTTGGCGTTCGGGGTCATGCGGGTACGACCAGGCGTGCGCGGAGAAGGCCGAGGCCCGCACGCCCATACATTTGGCATTTGACGAATTCCAGCTTGGTGATCTGCCTTTCAGTCTGCCCGTTCGACCATGGCTCGGATAGGGCAGCCTTCACTGCGGCGAGGTCCATCTTGATCCCTCTGCCGAATTCGCCGAGCAGACCGCGCTCGGTCTCGGCCACCCGCGGCGACAGCGCGTCCATGTCGCGGGATTGAAACAGGCTGTGAAAGCGGTCCAAAAGATCGCGCGCCGTGGCAGGTGCGGGCACTGCGGTCTCGATGGCGGTAACGATGACCGTGTCGGCCTTTCGCGCGCGATCACCGATCTGCTTGTCTGCCACGCGATGTCATTGCCGGGATCGAACATCCGCCGTCCCCGGGCGGGCCTGCTGGCGGTGCGTCCGGTGCAGTCCGCGCATCCGCGGGCAGTCCAGCGCGGCCTCAACCAGGCGGATCGTCAGCGCCGACAGGTTGAACGGGGGCTGCACCCGCGCGGTCTGGTCGGAAGCGGCATAGGTTCGCAGCGCCTCGAACGGGGAAAGCACCCGCGGTGGGCCGAATCCCAGGCAACGCCCACCCGCATAGCGCAGCCGCAAGTCGAGCCAGACTCCGCTCAGCACGAAGCCGGTGTACCCGTGGGCAGTGATTTCGACCGGCGCGCCGAGCGCGCTCGTGTGCTCCAGATAGGCTCGTCGATAGAACCCGTGCAGGACCTCGCGCCATGTGATCAGCCCTTCGGTCACTGGATCGGGCAGGGTCCAATACACCCGCAAGTGCAGCGCCACCGCCAGGTCCATCATGTGGTCGAACGCATAATGCGCGAGGCGGCCATGGTCGAGACCCGGCTCGCCGCGCCGGAACGGCAGGCCGATCTTGCGCAGCGATTTGATGTAGTGCTGGAACGTCGCATCCGGTGCGCCAGCGCTGAAGCCGGCGGTCTCCAGCACCCAGACCACCTGGCCGTAGGTGAGCGACAGATCGGGAACCAGCGTGCTGGTCAGCTTCGCGGTCGTGGGAAGGGCGATCTCCTTCATGGCCGAGACCTCCGGGATCGGACGCGCGGCAACGCGCGTCAGTCGTCGTCGCCGCCGCGTTTCGGTGGCGGGGGGGATGGCGGGCCGCCATGACGCGTGGCCGCCCAGTGCAGGATCTGGCCGGCCGGCACCAGCGGGTCGAGCAGCGCGAGCGTCGCGCGCACCACCTCGGGCCGGTCGAAGAACTCGATCACCAGCGGCAGATCGACGTTGAGCCGCAGGATGTCCGCGGCGTGCACCTCGCCGCCGTCGCCGAAACCGGCGATCGCGCGGAATACCACCACACCCTGCATGCGCTGCTGGTCGTGCAGGATGTTGAGCAACTCCTGCAACAGCGACTTGCGCTTGCCGTGGTCGGCTTCGTGGATATAGATGCGCGCCACTGTCACTTCGTCGTCCATGTCCGCCTCCCTACAGATTCCGTGCGATATAGGCACCGAAGAAGGCGCAGCCGAGGCCAAGCACAAGCGACAGTCCCTGGTACAGCACCGCCTTCAGCGCCTCGCCCTGCTCGTAAAGCAGCAGGGATTCCATCTGGAACGTGGAAAACGTGGTGTAGCCGCCGAGGAACCCGGTCAGCACGCCGGTGCGCAGCGCCGGCGTGAGGGTCAGGCGCTCCAGCGTTTCGATGAACAGGAAGCCCATCAGGAAGCTGCCCATCAGATTGATGCTCAGGGTCGCATAGGGAAAATCCGCGCCCCAGATCGCCTGCACCAGGCTTGCTTGGGCGAAACGGGCCCAGCAGCCGAGCGTTCCAAAAATCGCGATCGCCACGTAAGTCCACATGCGCTGCATTGTCTTTCATTACTGGATCAGGGTCAGTCCGAGGATGATCACGAGCAGCAGCCCGATCAGCCCGAGGTAGATATTGAGGTGGCCGGACTGCAACGCCCGCAGCCGGGCCGACACCGTGCGGACCAGCCGCACGACGGGGGCGAACAGCCAGGGGCCGAACACCGGCGCCACCTCGTGGCTGAACGTCAACCGGGTAACGAAATACTCGCGCGCCGCGGTCTCCCGCGTGGTCTCCGCCGTCGGGCGATAGACGAAACTGTAGAAGGTGCGGAGCGCGTTGGAGAACGTCAGCGCGGTGGTCGCGGTGCGGGCGATGTCGGGCGTCGAGCCGCCGTACCACACTGGAGCGCGGCGGATCGGCCGGCCAATCCGTGCCGCGAGCAGCAGGGCGATCGGCAGCAGCGCCAGCAGCGGCATGACGATTACCAGCAGGGTCGGCGAAATGAACGAGAAGGTCGCGGTCAAGGGCACCAATATTGGCCCGTCATGCATCAGTCCCGGTGCCGCGACCCCGAACCGGCTCAGGGCGGCACCGACCAGCGCGGAGAGCCAGAGCGGCATCCCAACCGCGAGCGCCAGCACCAGCCCGCCCAGCACCGCCACCGCCGCGACCACGCCCGCGCCGACCCGTCCCGCCACATGGTTGCCGGCGCCCAGCAGCCCGATGCCGAACAGTTTCACGAAGGTGGCGAACGCCACCGCCGCGGTCAAAGCGAGCCCCGCGCCGGCCAGCGCCAGCACCAGCCGCCCGCCCATGCCTGGCAGGTGAAAGCCCTGGAACACGGTCTGGAACACGAACCACTCGCTGACGAACCCCGCCTGCGGCGGCATCGCGGCAAGGCTCATCGCCGCGCACAGCGCCCCCGCGCCGAACACGAAGGCGGTACGCTTCGCCAGCAGCGAGTGGCGGATCTCGTAGCGCCCCGTTGCCGCAAACACGCCGTCCGCGGTCAGGAACAGGGTGCCTTTTGCTAGCGCGTGGCCGGCCATGTGCAGCAGTGCGACGGTCCAGGCGAGACCCGCCAGCGCGGCCAACCCGCTGGCGCGGAACATCAGCGCCGCCCCTAGTGTGGTGACCGCAATCGCCGCGTTCTCCGCCGAGGAGAAGCTCAGCAGGCTGCGCCAGTCGTCCTGCTGGAACGCGTACAGCACCGCCAGGATCGCGCTCAGCACACCGACGATGACGATGAAGATGCCAAGGCCGTAGGTGCCCGGCCCCGCGACCCATTTCAGGACGCCGCGGGAAAGCGCGAAGAACGCCGCGTTCAGCACCACGCCGGACAGGATCGCCCCTGACGCGCCGCTGCCGGCCCCGTAGGCGGCCGGGAACCACTCGTAGAACGGCAGCAGGCCGAGCTTGGCGCCGAACCCGATCACCAGCAGCACGCCGACCACGATCCCCACCCAGCCGG
>JAKADX010000053.1:14336-25810 GCA_021818505.1 Pseudomonadota bacterium | reverse complement strand
TCGAACTCCGCCGCCGCAAAATAAGCCGATGCCTTGCGCAAGATCTCGTTGGCCTGCCGCAGTTCGCGGTTCTCCCGCTCCAGGGCTTTCAGCTTCGCCGCCATCTCGGAGGGAATGCCGGGGGCACGGCCAGCATCGCGGTCCGCCTTCTTCACCCAGTCCAGCAGCGTGTGCGGCGAACAGCCGATCTTGCCTGCGATCGATTGCACCGCCGACCAGCGCGACGGATGCTCCCCAGCGTGATCCAGCACCATCCGCACCGCCCGGTCGCGGACTTCAGAAGAAAACTTGTTCGTCGTCGGGTTCGTCATGGCTCCACCCTATTTGGGAATTGAAGCCTCCGGCAAACCCGGCGCGGTTCATATCGGTGTGGCCGCTCGCGAGCCACACCCGAACGCCCGACGCGACCGGGATCATTCGCGCAGCGCCGCCAGCACGCGCCGCAGGGCGGCGAGGTTCACGTCGCTGCCAACGCGCACCTGCCGCCCGTTGCCCAGCTCGATCTCGATCAGGCCGGATGGCGCGGCCGGTCGCGCCGCAGGGAATGGGCACGCCGCTTGTGGCGGGGGCGTCGGTGCCGTCCTCGGCGCCGCGTCGATCATGTGCACCGGCATGAACATGGGCGTCTCGGCCGCGGTCAGCACACCCTCGCGCACCTGCCGCCGCCACGTGAACAACAGGCTCTCGCAGACGCCGTGGCGTGCCGCGACTGCGCCGATCGTCGTGCCAGCCTCGTGCGTCTCCGCCACCAGCCGGAGCTTCTCCGAAGTGCTCCACCGGCGACGGCGCTCCCGACCCGTGATGATCTCCACCACCCCGTCCATCACCACACCTCAAGCGCCTACTTAACCAGCTACTTAAGGTGTCGAGCGGCGTCGCACCCAGGCGGCCATCGGCGGAGGGATACCTCGGCCCTGGCTGGGCGCACGCCTGACGAGGCATATGGCAAAAGCGAAATGCAAAGATTGGCGGCCTGACGACACCCAGAACCGAGCTTATCGAGGCCGCCAAACTGTCCGAACGGGCGCGACCAGCTCAAGGAAACCGCGCGCCGCCGCGCGGTGTCGCGGGTCTGACCGCAGCACCTGCGCGCGCCGCGCGACGCACAGTGAACGTCGTCGCGGCGCGCCAGGGGCGATGCCGGCGGTTATGCGCCGGTTCCGAACCTGCGGGCGATCGCCGCGGGCGACATCCGCTCGTGTCGCGGGGGCATGAATGCTGGCCGGTTGTCCGCGAACAGGATGCCGGTGGTGAAGCCGTCATCGGTCGCGAACCGGGCGAGGGCGTGCTCGGGCGTGTCGGACGGTTCCGCATCCGTCTGGTGCACGGCGTTTTTCCACTCCCGCTGCTCGGGCCGGAAGGTCACGCACGGGCTCAGCACATGCACGATGGCAAAGCCCGGATGCCGCACGGCGGCGACGATCAGGCGAGCGAGTTCGTTGGGATTGCCGGCAAAGCCGCGCGCGAAGAAGCTGACGCCGGAGGCAAGCGCAAGGTGCAGCGGCGCGACCGGCGAGATACCGGTGCCCTCGGGCGTCAGCTTGCTGTCCCGCCAGTCCGGATCGGTGGTCGGCGACGCCTGGCCCTTGGTCATGCCATAGACCTGATTGTCCATCAGGATATAGGTCAGGTCCACGTTGCGGCGACAGGCATGCAGGAAATGATTGCCGCCGATCGACAGCCCGTCGCCGTCGCCACCGGCGGCGATCACCGTCAGGTCCGGCCGCGCCAGCTTGACCCCGGTGGCAACCGCCAGCGCCCGGCCGTGCAAGCCATGCAGGCCGTAGACGCTGGTATAGGCCGGCAGCCGCGACGAACAGCCGATGCCGGAAATCAACGCGAACGACTCGCGCGGCTGGTTGAGTTCGGCGAAAGCCTTGGTCAGCGCGGTCAGCACCGAATAGTCGCCGCAGCCGGGACACCAGATCGGCTTGACGCCGGATTTGAAATCCTGCGCGGTCAGGGACGGACAGACATCCATGACGGTCACTCCCACGCCAGCAACTGATCGAGGATTTCGGCAGGCCGGATCGGCAGCGGGCCGGGGCGGCTCAGCACCGAAACCGCCGGCGGCAGATCGTAGTGGCTGCGCAGGTATTTGTGGAACTGCCGGCCATGACTCTGTTCCACCACCAGCACCCCGCGCAGCCCGGCCAGTGCCGCCGCCATGTGTGACGGTTGCGCCGGCAGCAGCAGGCGCAGCGAAATCAGCCGCACGCGGATGCCCCGTGCCCGCGCGCGCGCCGCCGCCTCCCGCGCCGCGCCGGTCACCGACCCCCAGGTAAGCAGCCCAATCTCGCCCTCGCCCTCGATATCGGCCCAGTGCGGCGCGAAGTCGTGCAACGCGAGCTTATGCGCGCGCTTGTCGAGCTGCGCATGATGTGCCGCCGCCTGGGCGGAGGGTGTGCCGCGCTCGCTATGCTCCAGCCCGTCGGCGACATAGGCGCCGCCCGGCGTGCCAGGGATCGCCATCGGCGAGACGCCGCTCTCGGTCAGCGCATAGCGCAGATAGCCGCCCTCCTGCGGCGCGGCGGTGAGGCGCGCGGCGGCCTGCGGCAGCGGCGCCGGCGGGGCGATGACGGCGCGTGACTGGCCGAGCGCCTGATCGGACAGCACCAGCGCCGGCGTCTGCAACTGCTCGGCAAGCGTGACCGCCCAATGCGTCGTGAACAGGCAGTCGGCGATGGAATTCGGCGCCAGCACCAGATGCGGCGCATCGCCGTGTAGCCCGTAGACGGCGATATTGAGGTCGGTCTGCTCCGACTTGGTGGGAATGCCGGTGGAAGGCCCGCCGCGCATGACATCGACCACCACCAGCGGCATCTCGGACGCAACCGCCAGTCCCAGCGCCTCGACCATCAGCGCAAGGCCTGGGCCGGAGGTGGCGGTGAGCGACGGGGTGCCGGCGAAGGACGCGCCGATGGTCATGTTGATCGCGGCCAGCTCATCCTCGGCCTGCACCAGCACGCCGCCGGTCTCCGCCAGCGCCGGGGCCAGCCATTCCAGCACCTCGGTCGCCGGCGTGATTGGATAGGCGGCGACGAAGCGCACCCCCGCCTGCAGCGCGCCAAGGCCGGTCGCCTGGTTGCCGCTGATGGTCCACCGTGCCGCACCGTCCGATGTCGCCAGCCGGCACAGCGGCGGCTCCGCCGCCATCGCCTCGGCGCCCAGGCTCAGCGATGCGGCATTCGCCGCCAGCACTGCCTCGCCCTTGCGGCCAAGCTGGTGGCGCAGCACGCGCAGGATCACTGCCGCATCCAGGCCGATCAGCGTCGCTGCGGCGCCGAGGCCGATCATGTTGCCGTGGCCGCCGGGGACCGTGCGGAGCAGTTGCTTCAGCGGCAGCGCCAGCAACCGCGCGCCGCTGGCCCGCACCGCGCCCGGCGCGTCGCCCTCCGCCGGGTCGGCGAGTACCAGGCTGTCCGGCCCGAGCGGGATCTCGGCGGCGAAGCTGACGAAATTGCTCCAGTCCAGCGCCACCAGCAGATCGAGGTGGTCATCGGGCGAGGACACCGGTGTGGTCGCGATGCGCAACAGCGCCGCCGCCTCGCCGCCGCGGATCTGCGGCCCCATGGCGCGCGTCATCAGCCCGAACAGCCCGGCCTCCGCCGCCGCCTCCAGCAGGATTTCGCCGGCCCGCATCGATCCGGCGCCGCCCGACCCGACCAGCGCCACGGAGACGGACCCCGTGGCGCCGGGCACCGCGACGGCGGGGGCGGGCAAGTCCAGTACTTCGACGTCCATCGCGGCCTCCCTGCCGCCGCGGCCAGCGGCGGCGGCTATGCGTGCAACTGGGTATATTTCACGAGCAGTTCGTCGCGCGTCTCGCGAAAGTCGGGATGATCCTCGATGCAGTCGGAGGGGCAGACGAGCCGGCATTGCGGCTCGTCCTCGGCGCCGACGCATTCGGTGCAGCGCAGTGGGTCGATCGTGTAGACCGGCTCGGCCACCGCGATCGCCTCGTTCGGACAGGCCGGACGGCACGCGTCGCAGTTGGAGCAGTTTTCCGTGATTTGCAGGGCCATGTCGTCTCTCCCGTGCGCGCCGCGTCAGGCGGCCTGTTGCAGCCCGTCGAATTGCGTCATCCGCGCATGGCGGAACGCGCCCCACAGCGCCGCCCCGATCGCGCCGGCATAGAGCGAGTCGGGATGGTTGCGCACCGGCCACTGCACCTTTTCCTGCCGCATCGCGTCCTGCATCGCCGCGACCAGCCCTTCGTCATGCGCGAGCCCGCCGGTCATCAGCACCACGCCATCGACGGTGCCGATGGTCTTGACCAGCTTCGCCAGACGGTCGGCCATGGAGGAATGAATGCCGCGCAGGATGTTCGCCGCGGAGATGCCGCGTGAGACCATGTTGATCACGTCGGTTTCCGCCAGCACCGCGCAGATGCCGCTGACCTTTTCCGGGCTGTCGCCCTGCTTGGACAGCGCGCCGATCTCGTCCTGTGCGATGCCGAGATAGCGGGAGATGTTCTCCAGGAACTGGCCGGAGCCGGAGGCGCACTGGCTGGTCATCTTGTAGCTCAGCACCTTGCCGCGCGCGTCCATGCGGATCGCGCGGCCGTGTAGCGCGCCGACATCGAGCGCACCGCGCGCCTCGGGATCGAGGAAGATGGCGCCGCGCGCATGCGTCGTCATGGAATAGAAATGCCCCGTGTGGAACGGCAGCGACTCGCCCTCGCCGGTGGTGGCAACGTAGTCGAGATCGCCGGGGCGCATTCCAGACTCCTCAAGCGCGGCATGATAGGCTTCCGTGGCCAGCTGGAACGGATCGCGCTGGCGCACGCGATTCACGCGCTTGACCAGCCAGTGCGCCTTGCCGTCGTCACCGGTTTCGAAGATCACGGTCTTGATGGCGCCAGTGCCGACATCGACGCCCGCGGTGCGGATCATGGCTTTGCTCCGTCAATGCGCCGCGGCGCGCCGCGCGAAGGCGGCGGCGCCGAGGGCGCCGGTGTAGATGGAATCCGGGTTGATGTTGATCGCCACGTCGCCGTAATTCTCGCGGATCAGATGCCGCAGCTCCTTCACCGCCGCCTCGTTCTTGGCTACGCCGCCGGTAAAGGTGAACTCGTCGCGCACGCCGCCGGAGCGGGAGATGATCGACATGGCGCGAAGGATGATGGCGCGGTGCAGGCCGGCGATGATGTCCTCCCGCTTCTCGCCCAGTGCCAGACGGTCGCGCAGCTCGGCGCCGGCGAACACGGTGCAGGTGGAGTTGATGCGCACGCTGCGCGTCGCCTGCATCGCCAGCGGACCAAGTTCATGCAGGCCCATGTTCATCTCATCGGCGATGTAGCCGAGATAGCGGCCACAGCCGGCGGCGCAGCGGTCGTTCATCTGGAAGTTCTCGACGATGCCGGAATCGTCCACCTGGATCGCCTTGGTGTCCTGCCCGCCGATGTCGAGCACCGTGCGCGTGCGCGGATACATCATGTGCGCGCCCAGGCCGTGGCAGAGAATTTCCGAGCGGATGTTCTCCTTCGGGAAAGGCAGCGTGACGCGGCCATAGCCGGTGCCGACGACCGAGGTTTCCTCGGTTTCGACATCCAGCGCCCGCCGCACCGGCGCGGCCAGATACGCGGCCAGGTCGGCAAGCTCCGGCGACATCACGGCCAGCGTATCGAGCGCGCGTAGCAGCTTGTCGGCGATGTCGCCGCGCGGCGGACGATTCTCCACCTCGATGATCGCCTTGTCGTAGACATTAAGCAGCATGTCATAGGACAGGCCGGCGGCCCGAGCGGTTTCCTGCCCGACCGCCATGAAGCGC
The DNA here is from genome assembly GCA_021818505.1 of Pseudomonadota bacterium. Classification (GTDB taxonomy): domain Bacteria; phylum Pseudomonadota; class Alphaproteobacteria; order Acetobacterales; family Acetobacteraceae; genus JAFKFJ01. The sequence goes on along the minus strand of JAKADX010000053.1, from coordinate 20,038 downwards.
GAGCCGGCGAGGTCGCGGAAGAAGTCCGACTTGCGCCGTGCATCGCGCGCGAACAGCGACGGCGCACCGTCCCGCAGGACCGCGAAGATGGCGTGGATCGCCTCCGCGATCGACTGCTCGCGCCCGCGGAACCGATCGCCGCGCGCCTTGTCCAGGCAGGTCTGCTCTAGGTCGTCCAGCTGTTCGATGAACTGGCCGAGCCGGAAGCCGCGTTCGAGCGAGTCGAGGAAGTCGCCGAGGCGCGCCTCGCCGGCGCCGGCTTTGGTCAGACTGCGCTGCAGCAGGGTGAAGCGTGCCGCCAGTAGCGCCTCGTATTTCGCTACCTTGCAGGCGGTGTCGTAGTTGGCGCGGGAATTGGTGATGCCGCGGCCCAGCACGTCCATGTTCTCGTCCAGCACCACCGCCTTGGTGGTCGTCGAGCCGAGATCGATGCCGATGAAGGTGCGCATGCCCGTCGTCTCCGCCTACGCCGCGTGGGCGACGGAGGGGCCGCCGCGCCGCTGGTCGATCATCTGGAAATAGCTTTCCAGCCGGTTCTTGATGTTGGCCGGCGAGAAGTAGCGCGGATCGACCAGATCGCTCTCGATGAACGCGCCAGGGCAGCCGGTGCGCCGCTCGATCTCGCGCAGCATCAGCAACTGTCCCGCCGAGAAGCTGTTGCAGCTCTTGATCGAGTTGATCAGCAGCCCGTCGGCCTGATATTCCTCGATATACTGCGCCAGCAGGTCAATGCGGCCGGGCAGGTTATGGTTGGTGTAGCAGCCGAGGCAGTATTCCGCGAGGCTCTCCAGCGGGTGGTCGGGATCGTGGCGGAAGCCGCGATCATAGATGCCGCCAACCTTGGTGTAGCTGCTGGCCACGACGACCGCGCCCTCATCGTAGAACATCTTCCAGAAATCGCGGAAGCTGGTCCAATTCGGCGGGCCTTCCACCACCAGCCGGAAGCGCTCGGCCTTCATGTCGCCGCTTGGCGTCACCGGGCCCTGGCCGTTGGCCAGACGATCGGCGATCTCGGCGCGCAGCATCCGGTAGTACTCGACCGCGTCCTCGCTGCCGCGGAAGGCAGTGAAGATCGGGCCGATGTAGTAGACGCCGCCGAAATAGGCATCGATCGGCGAGGGGCGCGACTTGGCCGATTCCAGCACCCAGACGAAATCCTCCTCCGCGCGCGCGGAGCGCCGCAGATTCTCGCGCAGCCGGTCGATGTCGAACTTCACGCCGCTGACGCGCTCCAGCTTCGGGATCACTTCCTCGCGCAGCTGCCTGACGACATAGGAAATCATGTTCTTGGTGATGCGGCCGTCGCCCTGGTAGGGCACGTGCAGCATCGCGGTTTCGCAGTGATACTGATCGCGCAGCAGCTCAAACCACTTCATGAAGGTGAAGCAGCCAGTGTAGGACAGCAGCAGCAGGTCCGGATTGGGCAGTTGCTGGCCGTCGGGGCCGATATTGCCCTTGGCGATCATGCCCAGATCGGCCTTGACGTAGGTGCAGACATCCTCGGAATGCCCGCGCTTCTCCGCCTCCATGATGTAGGCGCCGGTCTTCTTGCGCATGCCGTTCTGGATGGCGTTGATCTCGGGCAGGTTGTTGGCCATGTCGAAGCACATGATCAACTCGTTCAGGTTGCCCGGCACGAAGGTGGCCGCGACCTTGCGCCCCTCCGCTTTCGCCGTTTCCAGCTTGCGGTAGTTGCCGCTGATCATCTCCTTCTGCTTGAGCATGGAGCTGTCCTTGACGACAGCAGTCTGTACGGCGCTCATGGCGTGCTCCACAGCTTGATGGAATCGGCGAAAGTGCCGGCCTGCTCGCGGATCGGCTGCATCTGGCCGGAGTTTTCGGCGTATTTGAAAGCGATATAGGGGATGTCGTTGGCCGCCAGCACACGCTGCAGCATCGGGCGATCGAGCAGTGCGGGGTCGCAGAAGCTGGGGGTCGCGAAGATCACGCCCTCGGCGCGCGTGCGGCGCACTGCATCGACCAGGAACAGACCTTTCTGTGACGCATCGGGTTCGTATTTCGCGGCGGTGCTGGCCGAATGGTGCAGATAGGAGTCGGCCAGATTGGCGATCGGGTCGCCTTCCGTGGGCACGTCTTCCTGTTCCCAGCGGTTGACCAGCATGAAGTCGTCATCGACGATGTAGCAGCCGGACAGCTCGATCGACTTGATCAGGTTGAGCGGCGGCTGTTCGCAGAAGGCGCCGGTGACGACCACGCGCGAGTTGTCGCGCCGCGGACGCTCGTCGGCCGCCGCGGCATCGAGGTAGTCGCGCAGCATGCGGCTGTGTTCGTCGACCGGCAGGATCATGCCGGCGCGCATTAGCAGATAGACCTCGGACGCCGGCGCTTTCCAGGGCTGGCGGGCGCGGAAGGCATAGACTTCGCGCACCAGGCGACGGTTCTCGTTATAGAGGCCAGTGGCGGCGCGGATCGCCTCGTCGGTCACCGGCCGGCCGCTGACCTCGGCCAGCATGTCGCGCAATTCGTTCAGCTCATGGATGTAGTAGGCGCCCCCCACCGCGTCGGAAAAGTTCTGCGGCACGTCGAAATAGCGGCTGCGCACCTGCGGGAACATGATCTGCCACATGCCCGAGAGGTTGCGGATCACGTCGCAGATCGACGGGAACAGCATGGCATCGACGAAATCGAGCCGGTTGGTAACGCCGAGCTCGATGGTGGAGCGCGGGATGCGGCAGATGTAGCTCTGATAATAGGCGTCGCCCTGGATCACCTCCAGCTGGTCGCCACCGCCGAGCACGCCGAGCGCGAGGCCGCCGGCGGCGTGGATCAGTTCGCGCGGCACGTAGAACGGCATGTAGCCGACCACGATCCGCCCAGGTGCCGCGGACTTCCATTCACGGGCGTAGGAGAAACTCAGATCGTCAAACAGCGCCTGGCAGGTGGCGACGATCTCGTTGGTCGATGTGGTCATGTCAGCGATGCTCCCACTGGGGCGGACGCTTTGCGAGGAAAGCCTGCAGGCCGGCGACCGCGTCCTGCGTGCGCATCAGATCGTCGAGGTAGAGTGCTTCCAGTTCCGCAAGCCGCGCGCGCGTGCGGGCCAGCAGGTCGCCACGTGCGGCGGCCATGGCGCAGCGGATCGCGGCGGCGCTCTTGTCGGCCAGGTGCGTATCGAACCATGCGAGCGCCGCGGCTTCCGGATCGGCGGCGACGGCCTGCACAAGTCCCGCCGCACGCGCCGCTTCGGCATCCACGCTGCGCCCGCCGAGCAACATCGCCTCGGCGCTCGCGCGGCCGATGCGCTCCGGCAGCAGGGCGGAGGCGGCGGGGGCGAACACGCCCAGGCGGATTTCCGGCTGGCCGAACATGGCATCGGGGCTGGCGAACACGCGCGTGCCGGTCAGCACCAGTTCCATGCCGCCGCCCAGGCACTGGCCGCGCACGGCGAACAGCACCGGCACGGGGGCGGCCAGCAGCCGCAGCAGCAGGGCGTGGAAGCTGCACAGCATCGCGGCGCATGCGGCGGGCAGATGCTCCTCGACGCTGGCGCCGAAGCTGAAATGCGGCCCTTCCGCATCGATCAATATCGCGCGGGTCGGCACTTGCGGCAGGTTCGCCGTCAGCGCCACATCCAGGCCGGCGATCATGGCAGCATCGAGAATGTTGGCCTTGGGCCGCGCGAGACGCAGGCGCAGCAGCGTAGGATCCGGGCCGCGCCAAACCTGGACCGGCGGCGTGCTCATGTGGTGGTCTCCGCGCGCGGGATCAGGCTTTCCACCAAATCGTCGCTCCAGGGCGTGCCACGCGCGAGCGCTTGGCGGAGCGCGACAAAGTCGATCTCGCGCTGTTCGCGCGGGCCTTCGTTGAAGGCGCGGAAGCCGGTGCGCGCCTCGGCCATCATGTTGAGCGCGAGCCAGGCGCGCGAATCCTCCTTGTTGCGGTTCCACGCCTCCAGTTTCGGCTTGCGCAGTTCCTCCAGGCTTTTCGTCAGGCACTCGGGGAAGGTCAGCAGCAGCTTGCCGCACAATGCGTCGATCTTCTCGTCCAGCAGCGACAGGTCGACGGTCCCGCGCGCCAGCAGCCGCTTGCCCTCGGCCAGCGCCTCGCCGGCCTTCGGCTCACCGAGCGCGAAGCGGCCGTATTCGTCCAGCACGCGGTCGGTAACGACCAGCGGATTCGCGACGAATGTCCCGTCCACCTTCAGCGCCGGCACGATGTCGTGCAACATGCCGAGACGGTAGGCCTTGTGCGCCGACCAGTGTTCGCACAGCGTGCCGGATTCGAGGGCGCGTTCCATGCCGATCATCAGCGGCAGGAAGTCGGTGGACCCGCCGATCGCCGCCGAACCGTGCTTGGGGCCGGCCTGGCCGAGGCGGGCAAGATCCTGCGCGATCGAGAAATCGCAGGCCATGCCGATCTCCTGCCCGCCTCCGATCCGCATGCCGTTGACGCGGCAGATCACCGGCTTGTCGCAGCCGAGGATGGCGGACACCATGTCATTGAAGAGCCGCATGTACTGCCGGTATTCCTGCGGGTTGCCAGCATAGTACTCGGCGTATTCGGCGGTGTTGCCGCCGGTGCAGAAGGCGCGGTCGCCGCTGCCGGTGAACACCACGGCGACGACATCGCGCGCGACGGACGCGGCGCGGAAGGCGAGGATGACGCCCTTCACCATCTCCGTCGTGTAAGAATTGAGCTGCGTCGGGTTGTCCAGGATGATCCAGGTGTTGAACAGCCCTTCGACGACGCGGCCGTCAGGCCGCTTCGCTGGCCGCTTCTCGACCCGCAGGTCGGGAACGTCGCGGTCGGGCGCCAGCGTGTGGTCCTTCAGCACGGCGGGATGCGTGCGGTCGATGACGGAGGTGAGGGAATCGGGCATCGGCGGCTCCTGTCACGCGGCGGGGACGAGAATGGCGCGACGCGTCAGGCTGTGTGCATGCGCGTCGGCAAAGACGTTGTTGATGGTGTCGAGGCTGTGCTGCTCGACGAAGGGCGCGAGCGCGATGCGCCCGTCGAGCACGAGATCGAGCGCGGCGGGGTAGAGCTCCGGTGGGCAGCCCCAGTTGCCGAGCGCGCGGGCATCGAACGCCATCAGGTTGGACAGCCGGACCTCGACGCGGTCCATGGTGAAGCCAACGACGGCGAGTGTGGCGCCGGGCACCAGTAGACTCCAGGCGGTGCGCTGGCCGGCGGCGCTGCCGGAACACTCGAAGATGATCCATTCGGTCTGCCGCAGGCCGCGGGCGCGCACGAAATCGCTGATGGTGGCCTTCAGGGCGCGGGGATCGGCGGCGCGGGCGTCCAGGGTCAGTGCCGCGCCATGTCGCGCCAGCGTCGCGAGCTTGGCCTCGTCGATATCGATCGCGATCACGGTGGCGCCGAAGGCGTTTGCGATCTGCGCGGCATAGCCGCCGACCCCGCCGATGCCGACGACGATCGCGACGCTGCCGGGGCCGACCCCCGCGCGGCGCACCGCCTGGAACGGCGTGGTGACCGCGTCGGCGACGACGGATACATCGGCCAGCGTCAGCCCGGCGGCCTCGAGCCGGGTGCGATCGACCGGACAGAGGCCACGGCCGGGCACGCGGATATGGCTCGCGAAGCCACCGTCGATGTCGTTGCCGGGCATCTTCTGGTTGCGACAGATGGTGGAGAGGCCGCGGCGGCAGAGATCGCAGGTGCCGCATGGCAGCACGGAGGGCACGATCACGGCGCGGCCGAGCCATTGCTGCTCGCCGGCT
>JAKADX010000053.1:0-14326 GCA_021818505.1 Pseudomonadota bacterium | reverse complement strand
TCGTGGCCGAGCACGAGCGGCAGCGGATGGTTGGTGCGGACGCCGTCATGCAGGTAGCCGAGGTCGGTATGGCAGACCCCACAGCCGGCGACGGCGATCACCACCTCGCCGGGTCCGGGCGGGAACGGGTCGAAGCTGCGCCGGGTGAACGGCAGGCCTGGTGCCGTCATGACCCATTGGAAGCCGGTATCTGGCATGGTCGCTCCCTGGTCCGGTGTACTACAGAATTATCGTATAGAAATACCGGTGAATGCCACGCCCTTGTCGGGCCAGTTTCGCCGCGCGGCTTTGATCTAAATCAAAGCGGGCGCATTTGGCCCGTGTCCAGGGTTGTGTTGCACAGTGCCCCAAAATGGGTAAAGACGTACGGAATTCAGTAAATAGCGCGGCGCCCGGGGCGTGCCGCGCCGCAGGAGGAGCGTGCATGAAGGAGACGTTGCGTCCGGGCTTGTCGCATACCGAAACGCACCGGGTCGATGCGGCGCGCTGCATCGATTTCATGGGCGAGGATCTGCGCATCTACGCCACGCCGGAACTGCTGCGCGACATCGAGTTCGCCTGCCGGAACCAGCTGCTGGCGCAGTGCGACGCCGGCGAGGACTCGGTCGGCATGGCGGTCGATTTCGCGCATACCGCCCCCACCCCGCTGGGTATGACGGTGCGCATCACGGTCACCGTCGCCGAGGTCGCCGGCCGCCGCGTGGTCCTGGACGTGGTCGCGGTCGACGAGGTGGAGGAGATCGCACGCGGCCGCCACACCCGCTTCATCGTCGATATGGCGGAGGCGCAGCAGCGCCTGCTGGCCAAGATCGCGCGCGCCGCCGCCGGCGGCTGAGGGCCGTCCGGCCGCAACGGCCCGTCGTGGGAGATGTCCATGTCTGCATCCCGTCCGCGTCCCCTGAAATCCGATGGCAAGATGCCCCACGTCGGCGCCGCGCCCCGTGCGCGGGCGCCGCGGGTCGCCGCCTCGCCGTCGCGCGTCTATCGGTTCCAGCCGGCGAGCGAGACCATGTCGCGCGATGCGCTGGCCGCGCTGCAACTGCGCCGCCTGCAGGCGACGCTGCGCCTCGCCTACGATCAGGTGGCGCCGTATCGCGCCAAGTGTCAGGCAACCGGCGTGCAGCCGGAGGATCTGCGCAGCCTTGACGACCTGGCGTTGTTTCCCTTCAGCCTGAAAAGCGACCTGCGGGACGCTTATCCGTTCGGCCTGTTCGCGGTGCCGCGCAGCGGCACGGTGCGGCTGCACGCTTCCTCCGGCACCACCGGGCGGCCGACCGTGGTCGGCTACACGCAGGGCGATCTGGCGATCTGGGCCGACCTGATGGCGCGCTCGCTCGCCGCCGCCGGCGCGCGGCCGGGGGATCTGGTGCACAACGCCTATGGCTATGGCTTGTTCACCGGCGGGCTTGGCGTGCATGCCGGGGTGGAGCGGCTGGGCGCGACCGTGGTGCCGGCCTCCGGCGGCGGCACCGAACGGCAGGTGGTATTGCTGCAGGACTTCGCCGCTGACGTGCTCTGCGCCACGCCGTCCTATGCGCTCAATCTCGCCGAGGTCGCCGAGAGAGAGGGCATCGACCTGCGCGGCGGCCCCCTGCGCCTGGGCGTGTTCGGCGCCGAGCCATGGTCGGAGGGGATGCGCGCCGAGTTGTCCGCGCGTCTCGGCATCGTCGCCCGCGACATCTATGGCCTGTCCGAGATCATGGGGCCGGGGGTTGCGGTGGAATGCGCCGCCGCCGAGGGGCTGCATGGCTGGGAAGACCATTTCCTGTTCGAGATCGTCGATCCGGAAACCGGCGCCCGCCTGCCGAATGGCGCGACCGGGGAACTCGTCATCACCACGCTGACCAAGCAGGCGTTGCCGATGATCCGCTACCGCACGCGCGACATCACGCGGCTTGAGACAAGGGTCTGCGCCTGCGGGCGCACGCACGCGCGCATCATGCGCATCACCGGACGCAGCGATGACATGCTGATCATCCGCGGCGTCAACGTCTATCCCTCGCAGATCGAGGCGGCGCTGGTCGCCGTGCCAGGCGCCGGCCCGCACTATCAGATCGTGCTCGGCCATGCGGGCGCATTGGACACGCTGGGCATCGAGCTGGAACCGGCATCGCCCTGCGACGCCGCGGCGCAGGAGGCGCTGGCGCAGGCGGTCGTGCACCGCATCAAATCGCTGATCGGCCTGAGCGTCGCCGTCGTCGTGCGCGAGGTGGGCACGCTGCCGCGCTCGCAGGGCAAGGCGGTGCGGGTGCGCGACCTGCGCCCGCGCGGCTGAGGGAGGGGGCGATGGCGAACGCCACGCAGGCTGCGTCGACACGGAGTGTTCCAAGCTACTGCTACAACTGCGTCGCCGGTCCCGATCTGATGCGCGTGCGCGTTGAGAACGGGGTAGCCACACGGATTGACCCCTGCCACGAGGCGGCTTCGGTCCATCCCGGTCTCGGCCGCGTCTGCGTGAAGGCGTTCGGCCTGGTGCAGAAGACCTACAATCCGCATCGCGTGCTCACGCCGATGAAGCGCACCAATCCGCGCAAGGGCCGCGACGAGGACCCGCGCTTCGTGCCGATCTCCTGGGACGAGGCGCTGGACACGATCGCGGCGCGGCTGAAGGCGATTCGTGAGACCGGGTTGCTGGACGCCGCCGGCCTGCCGCGCGTCGCCGCCACCTTCGGCCATGGCGGCACACCGCAGAGCTACATGGGCACTTTCCCCGCCTTCCTCTCCGCCTGGGGGCCAATCGACTACAGCTTCGGTTCGGGACAGGGCGTGAAATGCGTCCACTCAGAGCATCTCTACGGCGAGTTCTGGCATCGCGGCTTCACCGTCTGCGCCGACACGGTGCATACGCGCTACATCATCTCCTGCGGTACCAACACGGAGGTGTCGGGCGGCGTGTGCGCGGTGCGGCGCCATGCCGATGCCCGCATCCGCGGCGTGAAGCGGGTGCAGGTCGAGCCGCATCTCTCGCCCACGGGCGCCTGTTCGGCCGAATGGGTGCCGATCCGGCCAAAGACCGATCCCGCCTTCCTGCTCGCGCTGGTGCACACGCTGCTGTTCGAGCATCCGCGTTCGGCGCTGGATGTGCCGTTCCTGCGCGAACGCACGGCCTCGCCTTATCTGGTCGGCGAGGACGGGTATTATCTGCGCGATCCGGAAACGGCGAAGCCGCTGGTGTGGGACACGATGCGCGGCAGCGCGGTCGCGTTCGATGCGCCGGGCGCTTCTCCTGCGCTGGAAGGTCGCTTCACCGTTGCCGATGCGATCACCGTCGGTCCCGATTGGGAGCGGCGCCTGCAGCGCGATGCGCCGGCGCGCACTGGTTTCACCGCGATGGCGGATGCGCTGCGTGATGCCACACCCGACTGGGCCGCCGGCATCTGCGACATTCCCGCCACAACCATCCGCCGCATCGCCGCCGAGTTCCTGGACCATGCCTGCATCGGCGAGACGATCGAGATCGATGGCGAGGTGCTGCCGTTCCGTCCCGTTGCCGTCACGCTGGGCAAGACGGTGAACAACGGCTGGGGCGCCTATGAATGCTGCTGGGCGCGCACCATGCTGGCGACGCTGGTCGGCGCGCTGGAAGTGCCGGGCGGCACGCTCGGCACCACGGTGCGGCTGAACCGGCCGCACGAGAACCGCCTGCTGAGCGTCAGGCCTGGCGAGGACGGGTTCATGGCGAGCAGCTTCAACCCGACCGACCGGGCCAACTGGCAGGCGCAGCCCAGCGGGCGCAACGCGCACCGCACGCTGGTGCCGATCGTCGGCAATTCGCCCTGGGCGCAGGCGCTTGGGCCGACACATCTGGCCTGGATGTTCTCGCGCGAGGCGCCGGCGGAGTGGACGCCGCCGCCGCTGCCGGAGGTGTGGTTCGCCTTCCGCACCAACCCCGCCATCTCCTTCTGGGATACGGCCGAGATCGGGCGGGCCATGGCGCGCATGCCGTTCGTGGTCGCCTTCGCCTACACGCATGACGAAACCAACCACATGGCCGACATCCTGCTGCCGGATGCGACGGACCTAGAAAGCACGCAGCTGATCCGCATCGGCGGCACCAAGTTCATCGAACAGCACTGGGACCATCGCGGCTTCGCGCTGCGCGCCGCAGCCGTCGCGCCACAGGGCGAGGCACGCGACTTCACCTGGATCTCCACCGAACTTGCGCGTCGCACCGGCCTGCTGGAACGCTACAACGCGGCGCTGAATCGCGGTGCCGCCGGCGTGCCACTGAAGACCGACGCCTACGATTTCAGCCTCGCGACCGACCGCGCGCATGACGTGGACACGATCTGGAACGCGGTCTGCCAGGCGGGCAGCGCCGAACTCAGCGACGGCGCCGAAATCCACGATCTCGCCTGGTTCCGAGACCATGGCCATTGCGTCGTGCCGTTCCGGCGGGAGGACTGGTATCTCTATCCGACGATGGTGCGGCTCGGCCTGCGGTTCGAGCTGCCCTATCAGGAACGCCTGCTGCGCGTCGGCGCCGAACTCGGCCGGCGGCTGCATGAGCAAGGCATCCACTGGTGGGACAGCCAGCTCGACGAATACGTCGCCATTCCGCAATGGCATGACGTGCCGGGGCGTTGGAAACAGGCGGTGCGCGACGCCGGCGCGGACCCGGACGCCTATCCGTTCTGGGGCATCACCACGAAGACCATGCCCTACACCACCGGCAACAATGCCGGCATCCCGCTGATGAACGAGGTCGGCGCCAATCTGCGCGGCCACGGCTCCGTCATCCTCAACGCCGCGACCGCCGCCCGCCTGGGCATTTCCCCCGGCGACTGGGTGGAGGTGCGTTCGCCGGTCGGCGCCACGCACGGGCGGGCCGAGCCGGTGCAAGGCTGCCGGCCAGATACCGTGGTGATCCCCGGTCAGTTCGACCACTGGAAGACGCCGGTGGCCAGGGACCTCGCGTTTCCCTCGCTGAATACCGTGGTGCCGCTGTCGCTGCGGCTGACGGATGCGACCGGGTCGGGGGCCGACGTGGTTCGCGTCGCACTGCGCCGCATCCCGGCGCCGCGGCGGGCCAGGGCAAGGGAGGCGGCGGCATGACCCGCTATGTGATGGTGGCCGATCTGCGGCGCTGCGTCGGCTGCCAGACCTGCACCGCCGCCTGCAAGGAAGGGAACAACACGCCGCCGGGCGTGCAGTGGCGCCGCGTGCTCGATCTGGAGCGCGGCACATACCCGGATGTCAGCCGGGTGTTCGTGCCGGTCGGCTGCCAGCATTGCGCCGAACCGCCGTGCCTGGAGGTGTGCCCCTCCACCGCCACGCGCAAGCGTGCCGACGGCATCGTCACCATCGACGAGGATCTCTGCATCGGGTGCAGCTACTGCCTCATGGCCTGCCCGTATGACGCCCGTTTCCTGATCGAACGGCGGGAATACGCCTTCGGTGACACGCCGACCGCCGCGGAGGCGGCGCGGGCACGGCGGCACACGGCGGGGGTGGCCAGCAAATGCACCTTCTGCGTCGGCCGCATCGATGCCGGCACGGCGCGCGGCAAGGTGCCGGGGCGCGATCCGGAGGCGACACCGCTCTGCGTCAACAGTTGCATCTCCGGCGCGCTGCGATTCGGCGACATCGACGACCCGACCAGCCCGGTTGCCACGCTGCTGGCCGAAAACCAGTGGTTCCGCATGCACGAGGAAGAAGGGACGAACCCAGGCTTTTATTACGTGTGGGACAAGGGGGCACTATGAGCCAGGATGCGGTTTCGCGGCGCCAACGGTCCTGGGATACGCGGGCGGCCGGGAACTTCATTGGCGGCGGCAGCGGCAGCGGGCTGATCTTGCTGGCCGGTCTTGCCGCCGTATCGGGGGCACCGTTCCGCCCGCCGCTTGCCATCGGCCTCGGTGCGGTTGTGGCCGGATTGTCGCTCGTGTGGCTGGAGATCGGCAAGCCCTGGCGCGCGCTGAACGTGTTCTTCCACCCGCAGATGTCTTGGATGACGCGAGAGGGGATCGTCGCGGTCGTCCTGCTGCCGCTCGGCTTGCTGGCGGTGGCGACGACGAGCGCGCTTGCGGCGCTGGCCGCCGGGGTGGTGGCGTGCGGGTTCCTCTATTGCCAAGCGCGCATCCTGCGTGCTGCCCGCGCGATCCCGGCCTGGAGGCAGGCGCAGATCGTGCCGCTGATCCTGGCAAGCGGGCTTGCCGAAGGCAGCGGCCTGTTCCTGCTGCTGGGCAGCTCCCGCCCGGCATTCGTTCTGCTGGCGCTGGGGGCGGGGCTGGCGCGGGAGGCGGCCTGGGCGGCGTACCGGGCCGGCGTCGCTGCTGCGCCCGCAGGTGCGTCGGCGCTCGTCGTGTTCGCGCAGCCGGCGGGGCAGGCGGTGCGGGCGCTCCGTTTTGCCGCATTGCTTTCGGTCGTGCTGGCGCTGCTGCCGGGCGGCGCGCCGGGGGCGGCGGTTGCAGGCGGCATGCTGATGGCGCTGGCGGGCTGGGGCATGAAGGGGCTCCTGATAACCCGCGCGGGCTATGTCCGCGCCCCGCGCATTCCCGTGGTGCCGACACGCGGCAGCCGTGTGGGTCATGTGCCGCCAATCCCCGCGCGCTGAAGCGCCGCGCCGCGCCGCCTGCTCAGCGCACGCGGGAGGCCGTGCGGCGCTGTGGGCGGGCGTCCGTCGCGCTCTCCCTGGGGCGGTGGGCGGACAGTTTCAGCATCGTGGCAAGGCTGATCGAGCGCAGCGTGGCCACAGTCTGGGCATCGATTTCGGCCAGCACAAAGCGCAGTCCCTCGGCGATGTCGGGGGCGGGGGATCGCGTGGGCGCGTCGGCGCTGCCGCCCACGTCCTCGAACAGGCGAATCACATCGAGCAAGGTCAGCCGCTTGGCGTTGCCGGCGAACCGATAGCCGCCGCCCACGCCACGCACTGCGGCAACCAGCCCGGCGCGGCCCAGGTCGCGCAGCACCTTGGCCAGATGATGCGCGGAGATGCCGTATTTGTCGGCTATGTCGAGCGCGGTGAGCTGACGCTGCGGATCGGCAGCCAGCTCCAGCACCGCGTAGAGCGCGAACTCGGTGGCTTTCTGCAGCTTCATGCGCCACCCCGCTCAGTCAAGGCGCATCTCCAGTTCGATGAACGGCCCGGCAATCATGCCCTGGCTGCGGAAGAACGACTGGATCACCGTATTGTCGCGCGCCACCATGGTACGCACGCGATCGACGCCGGCGGCGCGGAAACGGTCGCAGATGGTGGCGAACAGGCGGGAGCCGAGGCCCCGTACGCGCAGCCGAGGCCGCACCTGCACCGCAAAGATCCAGCCGCTCGGCGAGGAGCCGAACTCCCACGCCCGCACTTCGCCGATGATGAAGCCGTCAATCCGTCCGCCATTGTCGGCGACGAGGAAGAACCGCACATCCTGGCGCTGCGCGCCGAAGCGGTCGAACATGTCGTGCCAGTAGGCGGTCTTCAACAGGGATGTCACGTCCTGATCGAGCGCGATCACGGCGGGGATATCCTCCGGGGTCGCCGGGCGGATTTCGATCGCCGTCTCGCTGTCGGCCCTCACCGCTCTGACCATGCCCGTCCCTCAGCCGCGTCCACGCGCATTGCCGCGCGGGAATTCGGCAATAGCAACAGCCTTCGTCATCTGTCGACCCCCGTGTCCCGCGCGGGAGCGGGAGGAGGATGGGATGCAAGATAACACCGTCGTCATCGAGCCGGCCGCGACCGGCCACCACCTGCGGTTCGCACCGCGCTTCAACGCCGCCGCGGCGTTCATCGACCGCCACGTGGCCGTCGGGCACGGCGCGACGGTCGCCATTCGAACGGCGGGGGATGACGTCAGCTACGCCGACCTCGCCGACCGTGTCGCCCGCTGCGGCAATGCGCTGCGCGGGCTTGGCATCGCGCCGGGGGAGCGGATGCTGATGGCGGTGCTGGACGGGCCGGCGTTCTTCTACCTGTTCTGGGGCGCCATCAAGGCCGGAATCGTGCCTGTGCCGCTCAACACGCTGCTGCGCGCCGCCGATTACGCCTGGCTGATCGAGGATTCCGCCTGTGCGGCGTTCGTCCATTCGCCGGAACTGGCCGCGGAGGTCGAATCGGCGCTGGCGCAGGCGCACCATCGGCCGGCGGTGGTGCTACGGACCGGGGGTGACGATGCCGCGCTGCCGGCGCTGCTGGCGCGCGCCTCCGCCGAGCTCGCGCCACTGCCACGACGGGCGGAGGATGCGTGTTTCTGGCTCTACTCCTCCGGCTCGACCGGGCGGCCGAAAGGGGTGGTGCATGCGCAGCGCGATCTGGTCGTCACCAGCCAGCGCTACGCGGTGGAGACGATTGGCGTGCGGCCGACGGACATTTTCTTCTCCGCGGCGAAACTGTTCTTCGCCTATGGCCTCGGCAACGGCATGGCATTCCCGCTCTGGGTCGGTGGCACCTCGGTACTGATGCCGGAACGGCCGACGCCGGAGAACACGTTTGCCACCATCGCGCGTTTCCGTCCGACAATCTTCTTCGGCGTGCCCACCTTGTTCGCGCGCCAGATTGCGGAGATGCCACGCCTGCGAACCGATCTTTCGTCGCTGCGCTTCTGTGTATCGGCCGGTGAGGCGCTGCCGGCGCATCTGTTCGAGTCATGGCGGCGCTTGACCGGCACCGAGATCATCGACGGGATCGGTTCGACGGAGGCCGCGCACATGTACATCTCCCACCGCCCGGGATCGGCGGTCGCCGGCAGCACAGGCCGGCCTCTGCCGGGATATGAGGTGAAGATCGTCGATGAATCGGGCGCGGCGGTGCCGTCGGGTCAGCCGGGGCGGTTGTTGGTGCGCGGCGAGTCGGTCGGCACGTGCTACTGGCGCAACGCCAATCCGATCACCGTCGATGGCTGGCTCGACACCGGCGACATCTATCGCGTCGATGCCGACGGATTCTACGTCTATGCCGGACGCAGCGACGACATGATGAAGGTCGGCGGCATCTGGTGCTCACCTGTCGAGATCGAGGCGGCGCTGCTGGAACATCCCGACGTGCTGGAAGCGGCCGTGGTCGGACGCGAGGACGATGACGGCCTTGTCAAGCCGGAAGCCTGGATCGTGCCGAAAAATCCCGACACGCCGTACCCACCGGGGACCGCGACGGAACTGGTGCGTCATTGCAAGACACGCCTTGCACCCTACAAATATCCACGCTGGGTGCATTTCGTGCCCGACCTGCCGAAAACGGCCACCGGCAAGATCCAGCGCTTCATGCTGCGCCAGCGCCGCCCGCAGATGGCCACGCCCGAGGCGGCGGCTTGATCCAGATCATGCCGCCCGCGCATCCCATGCCGTCAAATGGGCAAGACCATACCGCTTTGCCAGATGAGCCACCGTCCGGGAGAAACCGCATGCAGGACACGCAAGGCACCCCGGAGGTGCGGGTCTTCCGCCTCAACGGCCGGCCGCACGCGGCGCTGGTCGCCGACCATGTGCTGCTGCTCGACTATCTGCGCGAGCAGGCGGGGCTGACCGGCACCAAGCGCGGCTGCGACGGCGGCGAATGCGGCGCCTGCACCGTGCTGATCGACGGCCGCCCGCGTCTGGCGTGCCTGACGCGCGCGCAGGAATGCGCGGGCCATGATGTCGAGACGATCGAGGGCATCGGCGCGCCCGGCCGCATGTCGGCGCTGCAGCGCGCCTTTCATGAACGGCTCGGCACGCAATGCGGATACTGCACGCCGGGCATGGTGATGGCCGCTGAGGCGTTGCTGCGCCGCGATCCCGACCCGGATGAGGCAGCGATCCGTGCGGCGCTGGGCGGCAATCTCTGCCGCTGCACCGGGTATGTGAAGATCATCGAGGCGGTGCACGACGCCGTCGGGACGCCGCGATGACCCATATCCGTCCCGCGCATGACGTGGTCGGCCGCCCGACGCCGCTGATCGACGGCATCGAGAAGGTCACTGGCCAGGCCCACTACACCGCTGACTTGCCGGCGGCCGGGGCGCTGGTGGGGCGCATCCTGCGCAGCCCGTTCGCGCATGCGCGCATCCGCGCCATCGACACGGAGGCCGCGCGCGCGCTGCCCGGCGTGCATGCCGTGATCACCGGTGAGGACTGCGACCAGACCTATGGCGTGCTGCCGATCGCGATGAACGAGTATCCGCTGGCGCGCGGGCGCGTGCGCTACTGCGGCGAACCGGTCGTGGCGGTCGCGGCGGTGGACGAGGCGACGGCGGCGGCGGCGCTGCGGCTGATCCGCCTGGATGTCGAGGAACTGCCCGCGTACTTCACCGCGGCCGAGGCGCGCACGCCGGATGCCGTGCTGCTGCACGACGACAAGCCAGGCAACGTTGAGCGTGCGGTCCACCACCGCTTCGGCGATGTCGAGGCAGGCTTCGCCGCCGCCGATCTGGTGCGCGAGCAGGTGTTTCGTTGCGCGGAGATTGCCCATGCGCAGATGGAACTCAATGCGGCGCTGGTCTCCTATGACCATGACCGCGACCAGTTGACCATCTGGAGCACGACGCAGGTGCCTTATTACGTGCACCTGATGCTGGCGCGGTGCCTCGGCATGGACATGAGCCGCATCCGCGTCATCAAGCCCTTCGTCGGCGGCGGTTTCGGCGCGCGCGTGGAGGTGCTGAATTTCGAGATCATCACCGCTCTGCTCGCCCGTGCCGCGGGCGGTACGGTGCGGATGGTGCTGTCGCGCGAGGGAACGTTCCTCACGCATCGCGGCCGGCCGGAGACGGAGATCCGTCTGAAGCTCGGCATGATGCGGAGCGGGCGGCTGACCGCCTGCGCCTGCGAGGTGATACAGCGGGGCGGCGCCTATGCCGGCTACGGCATCGTCACCATCCTTTATGCCGGCGCGCTGCTGCACGGACTCTACGACATTCCCGCCATCACCTATGACGGCTGGCGCGTCTATGCGAATCTTCCGCCCTGCGGCGCGATGCGCGGCCACGGCACGGTCGATGTGCGCTTCGCGTTCGAGTCGTTGCTGGACAGCATGGCGACGGAGGCGGGACTCGATCCGATCGCGGTGCGGCGGGCGAATCTGCTGGCCGCGCCAACGGAAACCGCGAACGGGCTGCGTGTCGAGAGCTATGGGCTCGGCGAATGCCTCGACTGGGTGGAGCAGGCGAGCGGTTGGCGGGAACGGCGCGGGCGGCTCGGTGCCGCGCGTGGTCTGGGCATGGCCTGTTCGCATTATGTCAGCGGCGCGGCCAAGCCGATCCACTGGACCGGCGAGCCGCATGCGGTGGTGCATCTGCGGCTGGATTTCGACGGCGGGCTCACGCTGCTGACCGGGGCGGCCGATATCGGCCAGGGATCGAGCACGGTGATGGCACAGGCGGCGGCCGAGGTGCTCGGCGTGCACCTGGATCGCGTGCGCGTGGTGGCGGCGGATTCCATGCTGACGCCGAAGGACAACGGCTCCTATTCCTCGCGCGTCACCTTCATGGTCGGCAACGCCACCATCGATGCCGCCCGCGCGCTGCGCGAGCGGCTGCTGGCGGCGGCGGCAGAGAAGCTCGGCGTTGCCGTCACGGAGGTTGAGGATTCGCACGAGCATTTCCGCCGCGCCGGCGACAACGCCGCCGGGCTGAGCTTCGCCGAGGTGACGCAGGCGGCGCTGGCGCGCGAGGGCGGCGCGATCACGGTGAAGGGCACGTTCTCCTGCCCGCTGGAATTCCAGGGCGGCAAGCATCGCGGCGGTGCAGTTGGGGCCGCGATGGGATTCAGCTACGCCGCGCAGGCGGTGGAAGTCTCGGTTGACGAAGACACCGGTATGGTCGCGGTGGAAAAGATCTGGGTGGCGCAGGATTGCGGCTTCGCCATCAATCCGCTCGCCGTCGAGGGCCAGATGCAGGGGGCGGTGTGGATGGGCATGGGCCAGGCGATCGGCGAGGAGACACGCTACGAGAACGGTCTCGCCATGCATGCCAGCCTGCTCGATTATCGCATGCCGACCAGCGTGGAATCGCCGCCGATCGACGTGCACATCGTCGAAAGCCGCGATCCCAACGGCCCGTTCGGCGCCAAGGAAGCGAGCGAGGGGGCGCTGGCCGGATTCCTGCCGGCGCTGATCAACGCGATTGCCGACGCGGTCGGGCTGCGGCTCGACACGCTGCCGGCAACGCCCGACCGGGTGCTGGAAGCGCTGGCGAAGCGGCAGCGCGCGGCCCGGTTGGCGCGCGCAATGCAGGAGCGCGCGTAATGGAAACGCTGCCGCCGTTCCGCGTGGCGACACCGGCGACGATCGCCGAAGCGGTCGCCGCGGCGCAGGAAAGTCGCGCCGCTCGCTTCATTGCCGGCGGCACCGACCTGATGGTCAATCTGCGGCATGGCATCGGCGCGCCGGACGTGCTGATCGACCTGCGCGGCATCGTCGATCTGCACGGTGTGTGGACCGACCTCGCCGGCACCACAGTCGGCGCGGCGGTGACGCTGGCGGAACTGGCCGGTGATGCGGCGCTGGCGGCACGCTATCCGGCGGTTGCGGAGGCTGCTGCCGCCGTCGGCGCGCCCGCGCATCGCGAGGCGGGGACCGTCGGCGGCAATCTGTGCCTCGACACGCGCTGCGTGTTCTACAACCGTAGCGCCTGGTGGCGGGAAGCCAACGGATTCTGCCTGAAACATCAAGGCAGCGTCTGTCATGTCGCTCCGACTGGCACGCGCTGTCACGCGGCCTTCAGCGGCGATCTGGCACCGGCGCTGCTGGTGCACGACGCGACGGTGGAGATTGCAGGGCCGCAGGGCCTGCGGCGGCAGGCGCTCGACGCGCTGTATGCCGAAGACGGGGCGGCGCACCTGCGCCTCGCGCCCGGCGAGTTCCTGACGCGCGTGATCCTGCCGGCGGACTCCGCACGCTCGGCCTACGCCAAGGCGCGGGCGCGCGCCGCCATCGACTTTCCGCTGGCCGGCGTCGCCGTGGCGCTGCGGGCGGAGGCGGGCCGCGTCGCCGCGCTGCGCGTCGCGATCACCGGCACCAATGCGCGCCCGCTGCTGCTGGCCGGCACCGAGGCGCTGCTGGGGGCGGCGGTCGATGTCGATGCGGCGTGGCTGGAGCGGCTGGGGAAGCTGGTGCAGAAGCAGGTGCAGCCGATGCGCACGACGCTGCTCGCTGCGCAATACCGTCGCCGTGTCGCGGCGGCGCTGGCGCAACGCCTCGCCGCCACCCTGGCAGGGGCCGCGTCGCAGGCTCACGCCGCATGACCGCCGGAAGGGGCAAGACCGATGCCGCAGACGCATGTCGCCACCGCGCTGCATGAGGAACATCTCGCCACGCTGCGCCTGATCGCGCGGCTGGAGACATTGCTCGGCCACGCCGCGCCGGATGCATCGGTTGCGGCGTTGCTGCGCGACATCCGCCACGCCGTGGCGCACGAGATCGGGCCGCATTTCCGATTCGAGGAGGAGCACCTGTTTCCCCGTCTCGCCGATGCCGGCGCGACGGAACTGGTCGCGTTGCTGACGGAGGAACACGCGCGGATCCTGCCCCTGGCGCAGTCCCTGGCGGACTTCGCCATGCAGGGGCCGGCGCCGGATCAGTGGCGGGACTTCGCCGCAACCGGCGCCGCCTTCGCCACGGCGCTCGCCGCGCATGTCGAGAAGGAGGAGGCAGGGATGCTGCCGGCGCTGGACGATCTGCTGGATGCGGAGGCGGACTCCATGCTCTCGCTCACGCACGCCGAGCTGAGCTGACGCGGAGGGCAGGCGGGAGTTGCAGGCGGGGGCGGTCAGCCCCCGCCGTGTAGCACCACCGCCGTCACCTCGATCTCGACCAGGGCGCCCTCGTCGATCAGATCGGTGACGCCGACGACGGCCATCGCCGGGTAGTGCCGGCCGATTGTGCCGCGCCACACCTCGCCGATCGGTTCGCTGGCGGCGCGGAATGCCGGCATATCCTTCACGTACCAGGTGACGCGCGCCATGTCGGTGGCACCGGCGCCCGCCTCGGCCAGCACGGCGAGGATGTTGCGCAGCGCCTGCGCGACCTGCGCGACGAGGCCGTCGGCAAACCGTCCCTCGGTGTCCCAGCCGACCTGGCCGGCGACGAACACGATGCGGCCTTCGCCCTGCACGCCGTTGGCATAGCCGCGCGGACGCGGCCATCCCGGCGGCTGCAACACACGCAACGTCATCTGCTTTCCTTCCAGCTTGCTGCGCGGCTTGCGGCACAACGGCGGCGCGGGCATCCGGGCCACCATGCTCATGTGCATGCGGTTCGGAACGCGCGCCGGCATTGATCCGGATCAACGTGTCCTGACCTGAGCCCCGAAAACTCCTCCAGGCTGAGATAGAGTCCGCGACCCTGAGGGGGAACGGATGGATGAAGCGAAGTCGGTTCACCGAGGAACGGATCATCGGCGTTCTGCGCGAGCAGGAGGCC